>JBDHWC010000076.1:0-11711 GCA_039809985.1 Thermomicrobiales bacterium
GGGCGGGCGCGGCCCGGGTCGTCGGCGCGGCGCCGGTCGGCGCGGCCTCCGTCTGCGAGGAGATGCGAGACGTGGCGGACGAGATGCGCTGCCTCGTCGCCCCGGAGGAGTTCCAGGCGGTCGGGATGTGGTACGACGACTTCCGGCCGACCGCCGACGCGGAGGTGCACGCCGCGCTCGCCGACGCCGCCCGCCCGCCCCGTCCGCCACCGCCCGCCGCGTAGCGCAATCCCGGCCCGCTCGGGCGCGGCAGCGCTGCCCGGGCGGTGTAACCTTGGCGACAACAGGGTGGTCGCCGGACGGGCGGCCCGGTCACGGTCGCAGGGGGAACGACAGGGTGACGACGATTCTGGTTCCGGTCGATGGTTCGGTGCTGGCGCAGCAGGCGATCCCCTACGCGCGGGCCCTGCTCCGCCCCGACGATCAGGTCCTCCTGCTGCGCGTGGTGCCGCTGGCCGAGTCGATCGCGGCGGCGATGACCGGCACGGTGATCGCCAGCGAAGACGAGGTCAGCGCGATGTGGAAGCAGGCAGCGGACGGCGAGCTGGCCGAGGCCGCCGGCCACGCCGGGATCGCCGCCGACCGGATCGCGACCGAGGTCGCCGTCGGCGACCCGGCCGAGCAGATCGTCGCCGCGGCGCAGGCGAAGCCGGCCGAGATGATCGTGATGGCCAGCCACGGCCGCGGCGCGATCGGGCGCGCCATCTTCGGCAGCGTCGCCGACCGGGTCGCCCACACCGCGACGGTGCCGGTGATGCTGGTCCGCCCGAGCAAGGACCACACCGACCGCCCCGACTTCCACGTCGCCCGGGTGGTCGTCCCGCTCGACGGCTCGGCGCTGGCCGAGGAGGCGCTGCCGGTGGCGAAGCGGATCTCCACCCAGCTCGCGGTGCCGATCCACTTGGTGCGGGCGATCGACCCGGTCTCGGCCCTGCCGATGGCCCCGTCGGTGACGCCGATCGCCCCGGTCTCGCCCGAGATCGCCACCCAGATCATGAACGAGATCGAGGCGGAGGCGAAGGGGACGCTGGCCACCGTCGAGCGGAAGCTGGCCGGGGATGGCTTCACGGCCACCGCCGAGCTGCTGGAGGGCTCCCCTTTCTTCGCCATCGCCGACGCCCTGAAGCCGGGCGACGTGCTGGTGATGACCTCCCACGGCCGCACCGGCGTCCGCCGCTGGCTGATGGGCAGCGTCGCCGAGAAGCTCGTGCGCGAGGCCCCGGCCCCGGTCGTCATCGTCCCGGCCGTCGACCGGGAAGCCGCCAAGGAGTAGCCGGGCAACCGGTCACGGGTCAGGGATGGGAGCCACGAGGATGTCCGCGACCAGCGTCGTGTCCGCGCCGGAGATCGACCGCGCCCGCGGCGGCAACCCGCTCGACTACCTGCGTCGCCGCGGCTACGTGCAGGACGTCTCGGACGAGGCGGGGCTGCGGGCCGCGTTCGCCGACGGCACGGTGACCGCCTACGTCGGCTTCGACCCGACCGCGCCCTCGCTCCACGTCGGCCACATGCTCGGGATCATGATGCTGGCGACGCTGCAGCGCTTCGGCCACCGGCCGATCGCGCTCGGCGGCGGCGGCACCGCGCTGGTCGGCGACCCGACCGGCCGCACCTCGGCCCGCGACATCGTCTCCGAGGCGCAGATCCGGGAGAACCTCGCCAGCATCCTGCCCCAGTTCGACCGCCACCTCGACTTCGCCGGCGGCCGCTTCGGGGAGAACCCGGCGGCCCTGCTGGTCAACAACGCCGACTGGCTGCTGCCGCTCGGCTACATCCCCTTCCTGCGCGACGTCGGCCGCCATTTCTCGGTCAACGAGATGCTGGCCGCCGAGACCTACCGGACCCGGCTGGAGACGACCGGCCTCAACTTCGTCGAGTTCAACTACCGGATCGTGCAAGCCTACGACTTCCTCCACCTCTTCCGGGCGGAGGGATGCACCCTCCAGATGGGCGGCTCCGACCAGTGGGGGAACATCGTCGCCGGGGTCGAGCTGATCCGGAAGGCGGACGAGGGGCGCGCCTTCGCCCTCGTCTGCCCGCTGCTGACCACCGCCAGCGGCCAGAAGATGGGGAAGACGGCCGGCAACTCGGTCTGGCTCGACGCCGACCTGACCAGCCCGTTCGACTTCTACCAGTACTGGGTCAACGTCGACGACCGCGACGTCGAGCGCCTGCTCAACCTCTACACCTTCCTCCCCGACGAGCGGATCTCCGAACTGGCCGGCGTCGGCGGCGCGGCCCTGCGCGAGGCGAAGCAGGTGCTCGCCTTCGAGGTGACCGCGGCCGCCCACGGCCGAGACGCGGCCGAGGCGGCAGCCGGGGCGGCCCGCGCCCTCTTCGGCGGCGACGCGGTCGACCCCCGCGACGACCCCTCGGTGCCGACCGTCGAGGTGGCCCGGGCCGAGGTCGAGGCCGGACTCGCCCTCGCCGACCTCTTCGTCCGCAGCGGCCTCTGCACCTCGCGCAGCGACGCGCGGCGGCAGGCGGCGCAGGGCGCGCTCAGCCTCGACGGTGCCCGGGTCGACGACGTCGACGCGCCGTTCGCCCCCGCCTCGGACATCGTCATGCTCCGCTTCGGCAAGAAGAAGCACCGCCGGGTGCGCGTCACGTAGCGCGCCGGTCCGTCGCCGGGGCGTGCCACACCTCGCCGCACCCCGTCCAACCGACCGCGCCGCGATGCCCGTCGCGAAGCGGCCGCGCCGCGGCAACCCGGGGGGCCGGGAGGGAGGCCTCCGTTGGGAAGCCGCCTCGCCGCGGCAATCCGGGGATCTGGAGGAGGGCCAGGCCCTCCCCCGAGTCATTTTCTCCTCCTCTCCCATGGCGATGGAAGACGGGGAGGTATCCAAGGGAAAGCGGTAGCCGCGTCTCACGGCCGGGTCCGCCGGGACCGCCCTCACCCCCCAGCCCCCTCTCCCGCGGCGGCGGGAGAGGGGGAGCAGATGAGTCGGGGGAGGGCCAAGCCCTCCCCCGCACCCCCGGGTTGCCGCGGCGCGGCGGCTTCCCAGTCGCTTTCCAGCAGATACCTCTCCCTGTCAGCCATCGCCATGGGAGAGGGGGCTGGGGGGTGAGGGCGGTCCCCGGGGACCCGGCCGCGCCGCGGCAACGGGGTTTTGGGGGAGGGCTCGGCCCTCCCCCAATTCAGGTTCTCCCCCTCTCCCACCGCCATGGGAGAGGGGGCTGGGGGGTGAGGGAGTCCCAGCGCGCCCGGCCTCAGAGGGCGCAAAGCAAGCGGGGGAGGGTCCTGCCCTCCCCCGCACTCCGTCCCGCGGCGAGATGCGCCGCGCGTGCTAGATGTCGCTGGCGCGATCGACGCCCGGGGCCGAGGCCTGCGCCATCGGGGCGGCCGGCGCGGCGACCTGACCTGCGCCGGTCGCGCCGGCGAGCCCGTCCGGGGCTTCCGCCGCGCTCTTGAACTCCTTGACGCCTTGGCCGAGCGACTTCGCCACCTCCGGCAGCTTGCCCGCCCCGAAGACGATCATGACGACCACCAGAATGATGACCAGTTCCTGCCAACCGAGGTCCACGGGCTGCTCCTGCTCCGTTCGGCCGGGACTGGCGGACACCTTGCCCCGCCAGACGCCCGCCCTTCGCGGACAGCCTACGCGGCGTCGATTTGGGATCGATTAGGATTTGGCGCTAGGAGACCGGCAGGCTGCCCGCCGCCACCGGCCGCAACGGCACCGGCCGGACCACCGTCCACGCCGCGACGCCGCCGACCGCGAGCACGAGCGCGGTCGCGATCGCCACCCGCTCGACGCCGAACCGATCGGCGGCGATGCCGGCGAGCAGCGTCGGCAGCAGCGCCCAGAGGTTGCCGACCAAGGCGGTGGTGGCGATCGTCTGCACCCGGCGCGACGGCGCCGTCTGCCCGAGCAGGATGGCCCGGGTCGTGACGCTGACCGTGGCCGAGAAGAAGCCGGCCGGGACGGCGACCAGCATCACCAGCAGCACCAGCGACGGGATCCGCAGCAGGTCGGCGAACTGGTCGAACGGCAGGCCGGCCGCGACCAGCCCGTGCCGGATCTCCTCGACCAGGCCGAGCGCCCCGACACAGAGCGCGAAGCCGAGCAGGCCGAACGCCGCGACCCGCGGCGGCCCGAGCCACCGCCCCAGCGGGGCCGCGAAGCGGAGCCCGGCGACCAGCCCGATCGCCGCCGGGGCGAAGATGAAGACGCTGTTCTCGGTCGGCGCGTCCAGCACCCGCTTCAGGTAAAGCGGGACGATCACCACCAGCGCGCTCATCCCGATCCCGATCAGCACGTCGCAGATCAGCGCCCGCAGCGTGACGTCGGTCGCCCGGATCCCGTGCCAGCCGTCGAGCAGCGTCCGCCGGAAGGAGACGGCCGGTCGCGGCTCGTGGTGCCGCTCGAGCCGCGGCAGCAGCGCGAAGAGGCCGGCGGCGACGGTGTACAGCGCGGCGCAGACCGCGAACAGGGCGGGAGTGCCGACGGTCTTCAGGGCGAGCGGGGCGAGGATCGCCACGCCGGCCACCTGCGCCAGCGTGCCGGCGAGGTTCGACATCGACTGGGCGGCGACGAGACGGCCCGGCGGGATGACGTCGACCAGCGACGCGGACTCGACCGGGGCGTGGAACTGGTGGATGGTCCAGAGCGCCAGCGTGGCGGCGAAGATGCCCGCCATCGACGGCACGACGACGACCAGCGCCGCGGCGAAGACGAGCCGGGCGAGGCTCAGGCCGACCATCATCGGCCGCCGCGGCAGCCGGTCGCCGACCACCCCCGCCGGCAGCCCGAAGAGGATCGCCGGGACGATCGAGCAGGCGACGAAGAGCGCGTTGTCGGTGGCCCGACCGGTCTGGTCGGCGACCATCAGCAGGAAGGCGAAGACCATCGCCCCCGTCGCCGTCGTCGAGGCCAGCTTCGCGAACCAGAAGAGGCGGAACGCCGGCAGACTGAGCAGTGCCGGCTCGACCGCCTCGGCCTGCGCCCGGCGGCGGCCGACCGGTCGCAACGGCCGGGCCGGCACCACGGCGGGCAGGCGGCCGGCGCGGTCGGTCGCCCACGCCGAGGTGGTCGGCGGGTCGGGGCGTGCCGCGTCGGCGTCGCTCGCGCGGAGCGGCTCGGGCGGGGGGGCGAAGTCGGGCTTCGGCTGGGGAACGCTCACGCGCAGCAAGTCCTCGGTCGCGGACGACGCTGTCCTGCCGGGATGCTACCCGAAGCGCGCCGCGCGGTCACGCCCCCGTGCCGCGCGACGCACCGGTCCGCCGGGTGCCTCAGCCGCCGACCAGCGGCAGCGCGCGCCGCACCTCGTCGAGGCCGGGCAGGATCTCGAGCAGGGCGATCAGCAGCAGCAGGTCGCCGGCGACCAGCAGGATCAGCATCGCCGCCGGGCCGGCCGGGCCGACCTGCGCCATGAACCGGCCCATGCCGAGGACGTCGAAGCTGACGAGCACGAAGAGCAGCCAGACGAGCGCGACGAAGACGCCGCCGAGCTGCTGCGCCTGCGTCTCCGGCAGGTCGCGCCAGACCAGCACCGCCAGGTTCAGGATGCCCAGCAGCATCCCCGGCAGCAACAGCAGCGCCACCCACCACCAGACGCCCTGCACCGCGCGGGCACCCGGCGCCAGCCGAGCCGACCGCCGCTGGTGCGGCCACGCCCCGTCGATCGAGCGCTCGACCGCCTGCAAGGTCAGCAGCAGCGCGACGCACGACCCGACGAGCAGCGCGAAGCGCCCGTCAAGCCCCCAGGGGAACTCCCCAGCCCGATCCAGTCCCACCGGCACCCGCCCTCCGACCCGGCACTCCCCAACCGTTGAGGGTAGCACAGGCGGTCCGCCCCGCGGTTCGGCGGCGGTCCTCCGCGCTCCTCCACCGGCCCGGCAAGCGCGACCGGCCCGACTCGGGCGAAGATGCGCCGTCGGGCGACGACGGGCGCCCGCGACGAGGGGGACGTCGGCCACATGTCCCGGGACCCGGAGCCGCTGGTCGCCACCGTCAGCCACGGCGCACTGAAGGCCGTCTGCGGGCTGGAGGTCCGACGCCGGGCGCAGGTGCGCGTGGAAGGGCTGCACCACCTGCCGCCCGACGGCCCGACGCTGTTGGTCGCCCGCCACGCCCACTACATCCTCGACGGCTGCGTCCTCGAGCGGACGCTGCCCCGGAGGCTGCACGCAGTGCTCGCGGTCGACTGGCTGCCGCGGCGACCGCTGCGCGACGCCCTCGCCCGCGCGAGCCGCCTGATTCGCTGGCCGGCGGTCATCCGACCGCAGCGGGTGGCACCCGGGACGCGCAACGAGGCCGGGGAACGACTGCGCGCGGCCACCCGGGAAGCGGTCGACCTCCTGCGCGAGGGTCGCCTGCTCCTGATCTTCCCGGAGGGGTTCCCGATCGTCGACCCGCGACCGACCCCGAAGCGCGGCGTCGCCGACTGGCTCCCCTTCGACCCCGGGTTCGCCCGCATCGTCCGCATCGCGCAGGGCGACGGCGTCACCCGGGTGGCGGTGGTCCCGGTCGGCATCGACCTCGCGCCGTTGCCGGGCGGGCGGTGGCGGCTGGTCCTGCGTCTGGGGCCGGGACGGCGACTGGAGCCGGGCGACGATCCCGCCGCGTTCGCCGCCGAGGTCGAGGCGGAGGTGCGCCGCCTCTCGCGCCCGGTCTGACCCGCGCCGCCGCGCCAGATGCTAAGGTGCCGCCCGACGGGGACGGGGGACGCGGTTGACCACGTTCGCGCTGCTGCTGATCCTGGCGGCGGCGCTGCTCCACGCGACATGGAACCTGGCGGCGAAGCGCTCCGGGGGCGGGGCCGGCTTCGTCTGGCTCACGTCGGCCGTCGCCACCGCGCTCTACCTGCCGGTGGCGGCGGCCGCGGTGGTCGTCGTCCGGCCCCGGCTCGGCCGCGCCGAACTGGCGGCGATGGTCGTCAGCGCCCTGCTCCACCTCGTCTACTTCGTCACTTTGCAGCGCGGATACCGGGTGGGCGACCTCTCGCTCGTCTACCCGCTGGCCCGCGGCACCGGGCCGATGCTGGCGACGGTCGGCGCGATCCTGATCTTCGACGAGCGGCCAAGCCGGGTCGCGCTGGCCGGGGCGGTGCTGATCGCCGTCGGCGTCTTCGTCCTCGCCAGCGGCGGCAGCGTCCGCTCCGCCGGCACCGCGGTCGCCTACGGCCTCGTCACCGGGGTGATCATCGCCACCTACACGCTCTGGGACAAGCACGCCGTCAGCACGCTGGCGATCCCGCCGCTGGTCTACGACTGGTTCTCGGGCGCGCTGCGGACCGTGGCGCTGGTGCCGCTCGCGCTGCGGAACCGGGCCGACATCGGCAACCTCTGGCGGGCGAAGCGGCCGGAGGTGCTGACCGTCGCCGTCTGCTCGCCGCTGGCCTACATCCTGGTCCTGACCGCCCTCGTCTTCACCCCGGTCAGCCACGTCGCCCCGGCCCGCGAGGTGAGCATCCTGTTCGGCGCACTGATGGGCAGGCACCTGCTCGGGGAGGGGCAGGGGGCGCGGCGACCGGTCGCCGCCGCCGGGATGGCGCTCGGCATCGTCCTGCTCGCGATCGGGTAGGCTCGCCGGCCGCGCCGGGCCCGCCGCGCCGGCGTGCCCGCGACGAGTGAGCGAGCGCGTTCCGCCGGGTCAGCCGCGCCGGTGCCGCCCGCCGTCCGACTTGCCCCGCGACTTGCCCGGCTTGCCGCCCCCGGCCGACGTCGAGGCCATGCCCGCGACCGTCTCCGCCCGCGCCTTGGCGATCTCGGCCAGTTCGCGCTCGCCCCGCGCGCGCAGCGCGTCGAGCCACTGCGACCGGTAGGGCCGCAGGGTGTCGACCAGCACCTGCGCGACGGCGAGGTCCCGGTACCACTTCCGGTCGGCGGGGACCACCCACCACGGCGCGTCGTCGGTGGCGGTCATGCTGATCGCGTCGCCGTAGGCGGCTTGGAAGTCGTCCCAGTGGCGACGGTCGACCCAGTCCCCGATGCTCAGCTTCCACGCCTTCTCGACGTCCTGCTCGCGCGCCAGCAGCCGCTTCTCCTGCTCCCCCGGGCTGATGTGGAGGAAGAACTTGAGCACGATCGTCCGGCTGTCGACCAGCAGATGCTCGAAGGCGCGGATCTGCTCGTAGCGTGGCTGCCAGACCGCCTCCGGCACGATCCCCTTGACCCGCTCGACGAGGACCGCCTCGTAGTGCGAACGGTTGAAGATGACGACCATCCCCAGCTCCGGCGCGGCGACGTGGACCCGCCAGAGGAAGTCGTGCTTCAGTTCGAGCGGGGTCGGCGCGATGAACGGCGCGACCCGCACCCCCTGCGGGTCCATGTCCCGGAAGACTCGGCGGATGGTGCCGTCCTTGCCGCTGGTGTCCATCCCTTGCAGCACGACGAGGAGCGCCTCGGTGCCAGCGGCGTAGAGCAGCTCCTGCAAGTCGCCCAGTTCCTCCCCGAGCTGCTCCGACCGTCGTCGGCCGTCCTTCTCGTTGATGTCGTCGAGCCGAGTCGGCAGGTCGCGCACGTCCACGCGCTCGCCCGTGAATCGGAAGGCGTAGTCACCCTCGCCCCGCGTCATCGCCATGCCCTCCCGCGCCGCCCGTCCGCTACCTCGCGGACGGCAGCGGCACCTCCACCTCGCTCGCCGGCTCCGGGATCGTCTCCGGCCGGGGCGGCGTCGTCTTCCCCGCCGCGAGCCGCACCATGGCGGTCCCGACCAGCACCAGCGCTGCCCCGGCCAGCTTCAGCGGCCCGAACCGCTCGCCGAAGACGACAGCCGAGAAGACCCCGGTGACGACCGGGATCAGGAAGAGGTAGGGCGTCGTCCGCCCCACCCCCCGCCGCCGGATCGCCCACGCCCAGAGGCTGTAGCCGACCAGCAGCGAGACCAGCCCGGCGTAGAAGAGCGCCCCCCACGTCGCCGGCTGCAGTCCCGTCCAGTTCTGGGCCCGGACCGCGCCCCACGCCACCGGCAGGATCATCGCCAGCGCCAGCAGCGTCGCCCAGCCCGTCACCTCGGTCGCCCCGTAGCGGACCACCAGCGGCCGGGTCGCGATCGTGTAGATCGCGAAGCAGGCGGCGGCGACCAGACTGAGCACGTCGCCGAACGGGTTGTACGGCGCGCCGCCGGACGCCTTGGCCTGCACGAAGAGGGCGACGCCCCCCACGGCCAGCGCCGCGCCGATCCACTGCCCGGCCCGCACCCGCTCCAGCCGCATCGCCCACGCCATCGCCATCGTGAAGACCGGGCCGAGCGAGACGAGGAGCGCGACCGAGAAGACCGAGGTGTGGTCGAGCCCGATGGTGAAGAGCGCGTTGTAGAGGGCGAACCCGACCGCCCCGACGAGCAGGAAGCGGGGCCAGTCGGCCCGCCGCGGCACGACCAGCCGCCGCGTCGCCGCCCCGGCCAGGCCGAGCGCCGCGACGACGATCACGAAGCGGCCGACGACGTAGGCGAGCGGGTCCAGCTCGGCCAGCGCCCCCTTGACGACGATGTTGTTGGCGGCCCACATCAGCACCACCGCCAGCATCGCCACGTCGCCGACGTCGATCCTGCCCCGATCCGGTTCCACCCGTCCCGCCCTCTCGCGCTGACCACTTCCGCCATCTTACGCCCCCGCCTCTCTGGCAGAATGCGCCGGGCGCGAGGCGCGCCGCCCCCGCCCCGCGCCTGACAGGGGGAGGCCTCTGACCGACAGCGGTCTTCGCATCTCGCGGCCGGGCCCGCCGGGGACACCCTCGCCCCCGGCCCCCTCTCCCGCGGCTGCGGGAACTGAACCGGGGGGCTTGACCCTCCCCCGAACCCCCGGATGGCCGCTGCGCAGCGGCTTTCCAGCGGAAACCTCCCCTTGTCAGCACCCCGCACAGGAGGGTCGCCACGTGGCGCAGATCGCCTGGGACGTCGTCTCGCTCCTCGGCACGATCGGGCTCGCGCTGCTCGGCCTCGCGGTCGCCCGCCGCGTGCTGCCCCGCCAGTCGCTGCGGCGACAGACCGACGTCGTCTCCGCCGTCTACGCCGCGCTCGGCGTCGTCTACGGCGTGATCCTCGGCGGCGTTGTCGTCGCCGCGTGGAACGACTACCAGGCGGCCGAGGCGGCGACCGAGGCGGAGTCGGCGGCACTGGTCAACCTGCTGCGGCTCAGCTACCCCTTCCCCGCCTCGGCACAGACGCAGGTCCGCGACGCCGTCGTCGCCTATGCCGACGCGGTGATCCACGACGAGTGGCCGGCGATGGAGGACGGGCACCCCCCGGCCCCGAGCGCGGTCGCCGCCGCCGAGAACCTCTACCGCCTCTACGGCAATCTCGGGCTCGGCCCGGTCGGCCGCATCCCCACCTACGACGCCGCCCTCAGCGGGCTGGACGACCTCGACGACGCCCGCGGCGCGCGGCTGCTGGCGTCGGCGCAGGGACTGCCGGTCGGCTTCTGGCTGGTGCTCGACATCGGCGGGGCCGTCGTCGTCGGCTTCGCCTACCTCTTCGCGGTCGAGGACCGGACGACCCACGCCGTCCTCGTTGTCGCCCTGACGACGACGATCGTCCTCTTCCTGATCCTCGTCCGCGGCCTCAGCCAGCCGTTCGCCGAGCCGCTGCAGATCGGAACCCGCGGCTACACGCGCGTCTACGACCTCGCCGCCGTGATGCGCTCGCCCAGCCCGTCGCCGGCCCCGGCCGCGACGCCGATGCCCTGAGCGAACCTCCCGCATCCAACCCTGCCGTCCCCGAATGGCCGTTCCGCCGCGCCTCCGCCCCTGCGCCGCACGGCGCGCAAGGGGTGTACGTACACCCCGTTCCTCGGGTAGACTGCCGGGTGTCACCCGCCGAATCCCCCGCCCCCGGCCAGCCGACGCGCGTCGGTCGGCCAGCGCACGCCACGGGTCGACGGAGGGTGCCGATGGTTGCCGGGATCGCCGAGACTGACCACGATCCGCAGCACGGCGGCAGGCACGCCGGGTGGCTCGACGCCCGCGGCACCAGCCTCGCCACCGCCACCGTCGACCTCGGCGGCTGGTGGCCCGGCGCGGACCGCTCGGCCGGGCTGCTCTCCAGCGCACGGCTGCGACTGACCGACCGCCACCTCGTCGTCGACGAACTCCGCTCGCGCGGCTTCGCGCTGCCGCTCGACGCGCTCGAGCGCGCCTCGCTGCTGCGCCGGGCCGACGGCGACCTGACCGCGATCGGCTTCCGGCTCCGGCATGACCCGGGCAGTCGTCGCTTCTGGGTCTGGGAGGCCGGCGGCGACCAGTTCCGCGCCCTGCGCGGGCTCGCCGCGGTCGGCGAGGCGCTCCCCGCCGCGGGCGTCCGGTGCGAGGACGGCCTGCTGCCGACGTTGCCGGTCGAGCCGCTGCTCGGCGACTCGATTCCCTCGGAGTCGGTGATCTGGGAGGGTGCGGTCTCAGTCTGGTCCAACCCGCTCACCGCGCCGCGCCGCACCACCCTCCGCCTGACCGACGACGCGCTCGTCTGGGACGGTCGCGGCGGCGGCATGCTGCGGCTCGCCCTCGCGTCGGTCCGCGAGGCCGCCCCATTGGCGAGCGGGACGGACCGCACCGCGGGCCTGCTGCTCGCGCTCGCCGGCCCTGCCGGGGACAGCGACCTGCTGGTCCGGTTCGCCGCCGAGCCGGGCAGCGACCGTCACCTGCGGCAACTCGCCGCGCTGACGCACGAACTGCGGGGGCGAGGCGTGCCGTTCGGCGCGGCGGCGGACTCGGGCACGGCCCAGCCGTGGCTCTCGCCGGCGGCGTCGCCAGCCCGGGTCCGGGTCGTTTCGCC
>JBDHWC010000077.1:0-11672 GCA_039809985.1 Thermomicrobiales bacterium
GCCCGAACAAGGGCAAGCCGGGGCACGTCTGCCGGACGGCGTAGGCCGGGCGGCCGGGCCGCGGGGGCGGGGGTCGGCAACGGCTCCCGCCCCCGTGGCGTCAGGGATCAACCGGGCGGGGGCTTGGCTCGGTCCGCTCCCCTGGGCGCGCCAGTTTGGGCACCAATGGGGTCCGGCGAGGCAAGTGCCCCCGAGGGTCGGTCCGGGTCGCGGAAGAGCGACCCGGCAAGGGGCGACCGGTTGCGGGGCGCTCGCGCGTTTGAGGGGCGAACGGGCGATCGACCTTCGCTCGCGACGGCACCGGGCTGGCAGGCGGAACCGGGACTGTCGCCTTCCCGCGAGGGCGAACGGCCCGACGATGGAGTCTGGTACACTGGGGATTGTCTCCGCAGCACGGCCCCGTTGCGATCCGCTCAGCCGATCCAGGGCCCGCGTGGTCGAGGAAGCCGGACGAGTCGGGGAAGCGACAGGGGTCCGGGCAGGGCGAGCGACTGGGAAGCCGGCGCGCTCGCGGTTGCCGCGGATGTCCGAGCCTCTTGGGGAAGGGGTTCGTCTGGTCGGGCAAGGACGACAACGTCGTCGGCGCGGCCACACGGTTGACCGATGGGCGGGCGCATCTCGCGGCAACGTCGCCCGCGCGCCCGTCGGGAGAGGGGAACGGGGATGCAGCGCATGAGCCGTGTGGCGCGCGTGCGCGCGCAGGTGGTGGGGGCGACGACCGTCGCCACGCTGGTCTGCTTCGCCGGACTCGGCGTCGCCACCGCGCAGGACGCCAACACGTCGGCCTCCAGCGGCGGCGTGGCCAACAACGACGGCAGGCCGTCGGTCACCACCGGCGACATCATCACCGGCCAGAACACGGGCCACGTGGTGTCGACCGGGAACACCGCCAACGGCGACGTCAGCATCGTCATCGGCGACATGACCAGCTCGACGGAGCAGACGATCTTCGCCACCACCGGACCGCAGGTCGGCGACGCCGCGGGCGGCAACGGCGGGATGGCCGGGCCGGGCCTCGGCGGGCCGCCGGACAAGGTCATCGTCCACTCCAACCCGAAGAGCAGCAGCCGCAGCAACAGCACCGCCACCGGCGGCGCGGGCGGGGCCGGCGGCGACGGCGGCAACGCGAGCGGCGGCAACGGCGGCGACGGCGGCACCGGCACGAGCGACGGCGGCACGACTGACGGCGGCGGCACGGGTTCGGGAGCCTAGGGCCGTGGCCGGGCAGCGCGCGGCGCAGCAGCAGGGGAGGCCCGATCCGCGGCCGACGTGGACCACCATGACGGCGCGGAACCACGGGGCGACGGGGAGGAACGAGGGGATGGGCGACCAGATCGACCGCGACGGGCTGGACCGGCCCGCGCGACGGCTGACGCGTCGGCCGACCGGCTGGGGCCGGGCCGGGCTCGCGCTCGGCGTGGTGCTGGCCCTCGGGCTCGCGGCCCCTGTCGCGGCGGACAACGACAACAGCACCAACAGCACCAATGTCGGCAACGGCGGCACCGCCGTCTCGGACACGGGCGGCACCGTCAACATCGGCCAGATCCACACCGGCACGAACGAGGGCAACTCGATCGACATCGGCGACGTGGCCGGCGCTTCCGACATCAACGGCGGCGAGATCACGATCCCGACCAACATCAACGTCAGCGTCAACATCCAGTCGCCGGTCTCCTCGGCGAACGGCGGCGACGCTAACGCCGCCCCGGCCGCGGGCAGCAACCCGACGGTCGTGGTCCGCTCCAACCCGAAGAGCAAGAGCCGCAGCAACAGCACGGCCACCGGCGGCGCGGGCGGCGCGGGCGGCAACGGCGGCAACGCGAGCGGCGGCAACGGGGGCGACGGCGGCACGGGCACCGGCGGGAGCGGGGGCACGGGCGGCAGCGGCGGCACCGGCGGCTAGCCCACAGACTCAAGCCATCGCACGGAACCGACGACCGGGGGAGGGCCGCAAGCCCTCCCCCGGTCGATTGCCCCTCTCTGCCGCCGCCTGACACGGGGAGGCGTCCGTTGGCGAGCGGCCGCGCGGCGGTCATCGCGGTTCCGGGGACGGCCACGCCTTTCCCGATCAAGATGCTCCCCCTCTGCCGCCGTCTGACAGGGGTGGGCGTCTGGGCGGAAGCGGTTCGTGCGCCTCACGGCCGGGGCCGCCGGGACCGCAGCCCCCTCTCGCGCCGCCGCGGCTGACAGGGGCGGGCATCTGGTCGATCGCGGCAGCCGCACCTCGCGGCTGGACGCGTCGGGACCGCCTTCACCCCCGAACCTCCTCTCCCGCGGCGGCGGGAGAGGGGGAGAAGATGAATCGGGGGAGGGCCAGGCCCTCCCCCGGACCGCCCAATTGTCGCGGCGCGGCCGCTTCCCGACGGAAACCTCCCCTTGTCAGGCCGCGGCGGGGGAGAGGGAGCAGATGAGTCGGGGGAGGGGCCTAGCCCTCCCCCGAACCCCCGGCTTGCCGCGGCGCGGCTGCCTTCCAGCCGCTTTCCTACGAACACCTACCCCTGCTAGGCCGCCGCGGGAGCGAAGGGTCACTCAGCGAGGGAGATCCGAGCCCTTCCCCGGCCCCCGGGTTGCCGCGGCGCGGCGGCTCTCCGGTGGAACCCCCTCTTCAGGTCGTGCCAGAAGAGCGCAGCCGTGGGTCCGCTGCTTCCCAGCGTAAGCCTCCTCTGCTCAGCCCGCGGCGGTGGGCGAGGGGGAGACATGGGCTCGTGCCAATGAGCGAACGAACGCCCTGTTCACGCGCGGGGAGGCTCCAGGGCCGCCCCGTCATCCTGCCAGTCGACGGGCCAAGGCCACCCACGCGTCTCGGCACCGCCCGCTCCAACGGACCCCGCCGACATGGGACGCAAGCCCTCCCCCGGACCGCCGGCTTGCCGCTGCGCGGCCGCTTTCGATCGGATGCCTGTCCCAGTCAGCCGTCGCCACGGGAGAGGGGGCTGAGAGGCTCACAACCTGACCGTTTGAGATGCCGGCGGCGACGGGACCGGCACCGGCTTCCCGTCGGGCCGGAACGGAACCGACGGGGCAGTCCCTGCCCCGTACCGCCGGCTCGCCGGGCCCCCGCGCGGGCATCCGCCGGCCCCCCGGGCCGGGCGGGGGCGGCCGGAAGGGGCGGCCGGCCGGAGCGGGTGCTCAGGCCCCGGGGACCAAGGCATCCGTCTCGGGGCCGGCAAACGGTCATGGTGTGAAGGACTGGGAGTAGAGGCGGTCCAGGCGGGGCCCGCCGCGGAACATGGACATCCCTCTCGATCTGAAGCCCACCGTGGGGTTGCTTGGGCGTCAGAACACACGGGCTGCTCGGCGTGCGGCGTGATGCCGTGCCCCGGGTCCCACGCCAGCGCGTCCGCGTTCCGTGGCGTCGGACGCCGGGGCCGCGTGACGGGCGTGTCGCTGGCGGGCGGGCGATGGGGCATCGGCGGTTGGCTCGCATCGACCGGGGAGGGGAGCCGGGCACCGGTCGTGGGGGGCGTTGGCACCGCGGGCGAAACTGTCGTGAGGGATGCTGAATGGCAGCGGGGCCGACGGCGACATCGCCGTCGGCCCCGGCGGGCCGGTGGGTTCGGCGGCACGGCCGGGGTTCAGCCGGCGAGGTAGTCGAGCACGATCTCGTTGAACTCGGCGGGCTGCTCGAACATGGCGAAGTGGCCGGTGTCGGGCATCAGGTCGAGGGAGGCGCTCGGGACCAGGCAGGCCATCAGCTTGGTCTGGTTGAGGTCGATCGCCTCTTCCTTCATGCCGTCGAGGAAGAGGATCGGGGTGGTGATCTTGCGCAGCTGGTCCTCGGTGTAGTTCGGCTCGGTGGCCCACATGTTCGAGATGTTGGCGAGGAACTCGTCCCACCGCTCCGGCTGCGGCGCGATCTTCTGGTAGTCGGCGGCGGCAGCCTCGATGTAGGCGTTGAAGTAGGCGTTCGTGCCGACGTCGAGGCGGACGCCGCTCGGGTCGTAGTTCGCGCCGTAGGCGACGACCCGGTTCAGTCGGTCGGGGTGCTTGATCGCCAGCTCGAGACCGATGATGCCGCCGTCGCTCCAGCCGACGATGTCGGTCTTCTCGATCTTGAGCAGGTCCATCAGGCCGAGGACGTCCTTGGCCATCACCGCGTAGGAGATCGGGGTGGCGTCGAACGAGGAGCGGCCGTGGCCGCGGCTGTCCATGACGACGACTTGGTAGTGCTCGGCGAGGGCCGGGATCTGGTTGACGAAGTAGTCGCCGTTGCCGAGGCCCCCGTGCAGGAGGAAGACGGGGTCCCCCTCGCCGTAGACCTCGTAGTAGATGTCGACGCCGTTGATCTTGGCGGTGGTCCCCTTGCCGAGGTCGGCGTCCTTCGGCAGCAGGTCCTGCGGCGGCGCGACCGCGGCGGCGGCCGGGGTCGCCTCCTGGGCGGCGGCGAAGCGGCGGCCGAGGCCGGTGACGACGGCCGGGGTGGTGACGGCCATCGCCAAGGCGCAACGACGGGTGGTCGGGCTCATCGGGCACTCTCCTCGCAGGCGGCGCGCCCCGCGCACCGAGCGGCGGGACGGCCCGGATCATACCAACCGGGTCGGCGACGACGGGAAGGGGCCGGGCGGTTGCGGCCGCCCGGCCCCTTCCTGTCGTGGCGTGGTTCGCTCAGGTCGCCATCTTCGGCGGCCGGCCGGAGGGGACGACGGCGATGTTCGCGCCGGAGCGCGGGGCGAAGAAGGTGCCGCCCAGCACGGCCGCGAGCATGACGAAGCCGAGGGCGACGAGGCCGAAGCCGAGCGTGACGACGCCGTCGGGGCCGTCGCCGAGCATCCGCCAGCCGGTGCCGACCGCGGCGACGACCACGCCGGTGGCGAGGACCGCGACTTGGGCGAAGGCCAGCCGCGGCCAGCGCAGCGGGTTGCCGGCGAAGCGCGGCACGAGGAAGGTCGACGCGCCGGAGACCAGCAGCGCGGCCCAGCCGAAGAGGTTGAGCGCGACGTGGGCCACCTGCAGTTGCGCCCCGAGCGACGGCACGAGGGCGAACCATCCTCCGAGGACGACCCCGACCGCCAGCAGCGTGGAGGCGGCGGCGAAGGCCCAGCGGGTCGGCCCGGGGAGCGTCGGCACCATCGTCGCGGTGTTGGCGATGAAGAGAAGCACCGCCGCCGCCTGCACCGGGCCGGCGATGGCGAAGAGGAGGCTCTGCCCGCTGGCCAGTGCGACGACCATCACCGGCAGGCCGACGGCCCAGAGCCAGAAGTGCCAGCGGATCGGGGCGACCCAGCGCCACGCGGTGCCGGTCCAGCGGCTGAGGACGTGGTAGCTGATGCCGGAGGCGGTGCCGAAGACGTAGCCGAGCAGGAGGGCGTGGGCCCAGACGAGCTCCCAGCGGCCGACCGGAGGCCGCCAGAACGCGGTCAGGACGCCGACGGCGAGGCCGACGAGCAGCCAGATGCCGGCGATCCGGGTGAAGGGGCGGGCGACGGCGTCGACCCGCGCCTGCATGGGGTCGGAGGGCGGGGCCATGGCGGGCCCGATCGGCTGCTTGAAGAGGCGCTTGGTGTTGACGACGGCGGTGACGCCGCCGGCGAGCGCGAGCAGGCTGCCGAGGACGACGAGCGGGTCGAGCCCGGTCAGCCGGCCGAGCCAGATCGCCCAGCCGCCGCTGGCGACGAGCAGGACCTTGGCCCGCAGCGCGGGGAGGGACGGCCACATCCGGCGGGCGAAGACCGGCACGACGCGGATGGTGACCGAGAAGATCATCGGGATCAGGCCGGAGATGACGGCGAGGGCGATGGCCGCCTGCCACCACGCCGGGCGCAGCGGGACGAGCGCGGCGGTGACGGCCGCCACCGCGAGGGCGGTGACGGCCGAGAGCATCGTCGCCGGCACGAGCTGGCGACCCATGGTCATGCCTCCCGCGAGGCGTCGCGGACGACGGCGGCGACGGCGTCGAGGGTCGGCTGGCGCGGGAAGCCGTGCAGGTCGAGCGCCTCGCCGAGGGGGTGGCCGCCGCCGCAGCAGAGGTCGATGCCGAGCGGGCCGAGCACCGTCAGGGTGTCGGGGTAGGCGGCGACGAGGTCGCGGATCAGCCAGTCGGCCAGCGGGGCGGTGGCGGTGCCGACGGTGGCGGTGTCGTGCGTGGACATGGTGCTTGGTCCTTTCCTTTCCGAACCGAAACGTTCCGACGCTAGGGGTTGGGGGCCTCGGCGGCCTTGGCGGCCGGCGGGGTCGGCTTGCGGGGGCCGGCCCGCGGCCAGAGGTGGGCGACGAAGAGGAGGATGGCGGCGACTTGGAGGACGCCGGAGACGGCGAGCGCGGCCGACGTCCAGGCCGAGGCGCGGCCGAGCCGTTCCAGCGGCTCGGCGACGATGCGCAGCACCAGCCCGACGTTGACGGCGATCGCGGCGGCCGCGACCGGGCGCTCGTCGTAGCCGAGGGGGCGCTGCGGGCTGCGGCGGCGCGGCAGCAGCCAGATCGCGACCGCGAGCGCGAACTGCAGCAGCCAGCCGACGAGGAGCATGTGGACGTGGGCGGGGAGGAAGGCGCTGGTCCACGCGCCGGGGATGAGGCGGTCGTTGAGCATGATGCCGCCGAGGACCGCGCCGGTGGCCAGCCAGACGAGCGAGGCGCGCAGCATCAGGGCGGAGAGTCGGTCCATGGTTCAGCGAGGCCCCCGGGCCCGCGCGGCGGTCGTCGGCCTCATGCGGCGGGCTCCGGGGCGGTGACGATGAGCGTGGTCATGCCGTCGCCGACGCCGACGCTGTGGAAGGCGCAGCCATCGGCGTAGACCTCGATGCCGGGCTTGTCGACGAGGCGGCGGACGACGGTGCCGGCGGGGACCGCCTCGCCGAGGACGACGTGGGTCAGCCGGTCGTCGTTGCGGATCTCGATCGTCTGGCCGGCCCGCATCTCGATCGTCGGCGGCAGGGCGAAGCCGTGGCCGCCGTCGCCGACCTGCGCGGCGGTGCCGGCCGGGACGACGATCCGCAGGGTGTCGCCGGCCATCGTCAGCGGCGCGGCGGCGTGGGTCTGGTGGCTCGCTTCTTCGAGGGGGGCGGCGTCGGGGCCGGCGGCGACGAACAGGAGGGCGAGGGAGAGGGTGACCACCCCGAGCGCCAGCACGAGAAGGCCCACCGTCCGGCGCGCGAGGCGAGCGGCGGGTGGGCGCATGAACTGGGATGCGGACTGGGCGGACATTGCGGTTCCCCGGAGCGCCCCCGCCGCAAGGGCGGCGGGGGCGCGGCTTCGGCTACGACGCCTGGAAGACGGCGATCGCGCCGTGGGCGGCGTGGCCGAAGGCGTGGTTGACGGCGACGTACTCGCCCGGCTCGGTGACGGTGAACTCGACCGCCGCGCCGTCGCCGGGGCCGATGCTGATCGACTGCAGGCCCTCGAGCGCGTTGTTCGGGTTGGCGTTGACGTAGCCGCGGTCGAAGATGGCGCCGACGACGTGGAAGCTGGACCAGGCGTTGGGGCCGGCGTTGACGACGAAGACGCGGATCGGCTCGTTGATCCGGACCTTGATCGGCTCCTTGACGTACTGGTTGGCGTAGCCGTTGAAGACGACGTAGTCCATCTGGCCGGTGCCGAGCATCTTGGTGTAGTCGGGGACCATGATGCCGTTGCCGCTGTCCTTCAGGTAGTAGTCGCTCTGGACGAAGACGAACTCCTGGGCCGGCGGCCAGCCGCCCGGCGGGTCGATGATCATCGCGCCGTACATCCCGGTCCCGATGTGCATCAGCACGGGCGGGGTGCCGCAGTGGTACATGTAGGCGCCGGGGTGCTGCGGGGTGTAGCTCCACGAGTGCGACTGGCCCGGCAGGACGGTCTTGAAGTTGACGTTCGGCGGCGTCTGGGCCGAGTGGAAGTCGATCGAGTGGGCGGTCGACGCCTTCGGGTCGACGCTCATGATCACATTGATCTTGTCGCCTTGGCGGGCGCGCATGGCCGGGCCCGGCACCGAGCCGTTGAAGGTCCAGGCGCTGTAGGGGACGTTCGGCGCGACGTAGGTGATCATGTCCTGGGCGACGAGCGGGAAGGTCTTCTCGCCCGGCTCGGCCGGCTTCAGGGCGGGGTCGTAGCGCGACCACCGCGGCTCGCCGACGGGGACCGGGCTGGACTCGCCGGTGTCCATGCTGTGCGTGTCGGAGCCGACGACGTCGCCGGGGCGGCTGCCCGGCTGGTCCGGGACCGGTGTCTCTTGCGCGTAGGCGAAGCCGCCGATGCTGGCGGCCGCGCCGGCGAGGAGGCCGGCGGCCGCGCCGCGGCGCAGCAGGTCGCGCCGGCCGGCGCGGTAGGCCAGCAGGCCCAGCGGGTCGTCCTCGTCGATCTTCGGCCCGAACGGGAATGTCAACATGCCCACGAATTCTCTCCTCCCGCGTCTTCCGCCGGGGGTGTGTCGCCCTGTCGGCGACCCGGTTGCGCATCGTTCACGTGGCAAATGATGCAACGGCGGACGCCCCAACCGTGTGACGGAATGGCGGCGCGGCGTTGCAGTTTCGTGTCAATTCCGAGCGGTTCCCTCGGGATTTCGCGCGCGGTTGTTGGCGCGGGCCCGTCGCCGCGTACCATCCCCGGGACGATCGCGCGACGCCCGGAGCACCCCTCATGCGCTGGCCCCTGTCGTTCCTCGACCTGACCCCGATCCCGCCGGGCGGCGACGCGGCCGACGCGCTGCGGCAGGCGACCGAGCTGGCGCGGGAGGCCGAGCGGCTTGGCTTCGCCCGCTACTGGTTCGCCGAGCACCACAACATGCCGGGGCTCGCAAGCGCCGTGCCGGAGGTGATGATCGCCCACGTCGCCGGCCGCACCGACCGGATCCGGGTCGGCTCCGGCGGGGTGATGCTGCCGAACCACGCGCCGCTGCGGGTGGCGGAGGCGTTCCGCCTGCTAGAGGCGCTGCACCCGGGGCGGATCGACCTCGGGCTGGGGCGCGCGCCCGGCACCGACACGGTCACCGCGCTGGCGATGCGGCGCTCGCGCGCGGCGCTGACGGCGGAGGACTACCCGCAACAGTTGGCGGAACTGCTGGCGCTCGACGGCGACGGCTTCCCGCCGGGGCACCCGTTCGGGTCGATCCGGCCGGTGCCGGTCGACGGGCGGCTGCCGCCGGTCTGGCTGCTCGGCTCGAGCGACTTCAGCGCCCGGATGGCGGCGGAGAGCGGCATGGCGTTCGCGTTCGCGGCGCACATCAACCGGGCCGGGGCGGTGCCGGCGCTGCGCGACTACCGGGCCCGGTTCGTGCCGTCGGCGCGCTGGCCGGTGCCGCGGGCGATGCTGACCGTCTCGGTGACGGTCGGGGAGACGGCGGCGCACGCGGCGCAGCTGGCGCGGGTGGGCGACTTGGTCCTGCTGCGGCTCCGCTCCGGCCGGCCGGGCCGCTACCCGTCGCTGGCGGAGGCGCTGGCCTACCCGTGGAGCGAGGCCGAGCGGGCGCTGCTGGCGACGATGCCGCTCAACGCCTACGTCGGGGACGCGGCGACGGTCCACGAGCAGGTCGCGGCGTTGGCGGAGGCGGCCGGCGCGGACGAGGTCATGCTGACGACGATGATGCCGGAGCAGGAGGACCGGCGGCGGGCGCTGGTCCGGCTCGCCGGGCTGTTCGGGCTGGCGGGGGCGGTTTCGACGCCGTTCGTGTGAGTCGAGGAGTCGAGGAGTCGAGGAGTCGAGGAGTCGGGGAGTCGGGGAGTCGGGGGGCTGCGGCTTGCGGGCGGGCGGGCGGACCGGCATCCTTGGGTGGACGGGCGCCGACGGCGTCGCCGACGGGCGCGAAGGAGCAAGGCCGATGGGCAATCTGGTGGTGATCATGTTCGACGGGGCGAGCGACGCGGCCTCGGCCCTGAAGGCGATGCGCGAACTGCAGAAGGCCGGGGCGATGAGCCTGACCGACACCGCGGTGGTCTCGCGCACGGCGGAGGGGAAGGTCGAGGTCGACAACGAGGCGAGCAGCGGGGCCGAGGTCGGGGCGGTGGTCGGCGGCGTGATCGGCGCGCTGACGACCTTCTTCTTCCCGCTGGCCGGGGCGGCGGTCGGGGCCGGGGCCGGGGCGTGGATCGGCAGCAAGTTCAACTCGGTCGACGGCGAGTTCGTGAAGCAGGTCGCCGGACAGCTGGAGCCGGGGAAGTCGGCCCTCTTCCTCGAGATCGGCGACGGCGACGCGGCGGCGCTGCGGGCGGCGCTGGAGCCGTACGAGGGGCGGGTCTACCAGACGAACCTGCCGGAGAGCGCGACCGAGCAGCTGAACAAGGCGCTCGAGTAGGCCGGCGTCGAGCGGGGACGGCAACGGGGGCGGACCGTGCGGTCCGCCCCCGTTCGCGTCTGCCCGGCGACCGCGCGGCCCGGCCTCAGGCGGGCTGGGCCGAGGTCCACTTGTCCTCGGGCAGGGCGACGGTGTTGACCGCGTCGCGCACCTGCCAGAGGCTGCCGATGACGGCGAGGGCGACCCAGACGATCACCCACGGCAGGTTGTGCTGGACGGCGGAGTTGATCACCGACTCGCCGTTGTCGACCTCGACGAAGGTGAGGCGGTGGAGGACGAAGAGGAGGCCGATGACCGCCGCCGCCGCGCCGGCGAAGGCGGTGTTGACGACCACCATGAAGACCGGGAGCATCACCAGCGCGGCGAGGACGGCGATGACGATCGCGCCGATCGCGGCGGCGATCCAGTTGAGGACGCCGTTGCTGGTGATGAACGACATCAGGCCGGTGCCGAGGATCGCGCCGACCGAGCCGGCGGCGATCAGCGCCCCGATGTACCAGATGAAGTAGGACGCCACCGCGAAGATCACCCCGAGCACGACGCCGACGATCCAGCTCGCCCCGGTGGCGAGGAAGCCGCCGCCGAGCAGGGACTGGACCCCGTGCGCGCCGAGGAAGAACCCGGCGATGAAGCCCCAGACGGGCAGCAGCACGAAGAAGAACTTGAGGCCGTAGAAGCAGACCACCAGCCCCAAGACGATCAGGATCAGGCCGACGATCACCTCGTTCACGCGACTCCCTCCGGTTTCCCCCGCGAGCACGCGCGTCCCGTCGCCTTCCCTTGGTTGGGGACGCCCCCAAGGCAGCCTGCCGGGCCGCCGGCCCCATCCTAGCAGAAGTGCCGGGGGAAGTGAACGTACGGGTCGCGGGCGTTGGCCGACTACCGGTGCCAGCGAATGTCGGGCGGTTCGGCGGGGGTGACGGCGAGGGCGGCGGCCAGGTCGGGGCGGCGCTCGAGGAGGGGGAGGACGAGCCACCCGGCCGGCTCGGTGGGGTCGCGCACGGACGTCGTGCCGCCGGCGGCGGGGACCAGCACGAGGGTGGCGGGGTCGCGGCCGAGTCCGACGCTGACGCCTTTCAGGTAGGCCTCCTTGGCGACCCACGCGGCGAGGCACGCGTTGTCGCGGTCGGCGGGCGGCAGGGGCGCGAGGGCGGCCCGTTCCGCGGGGGCGAGCATCCGGGGGGCGGCCTGCCAGAGACCGCGGGCGGCGGATCGCGGCTCGAGGTCGACCCCGACCGGGGCGTCACGGCGGAGGGCGACGAGGAGGTGGTCGTCGGCGCGAGCGAGGCTGAAGTGGAGGCCGGGGTCGTCGGCGAGACGGGGGCGGCCGGTGGTCGGGTCGGGCACCAGCCGCAGCGCGGCGGGGTCCCGGTCGGTCGCCTCGGCGAGGAGGCGGCGCAGGGCGCGGCGGCCGGCCGCCCAGCGGTGGCCGAGGGCCGGCGTTCGGAAGCGTGCCGCGCGCGAGAGCTCC
>JBDHWC010000078.1:0-11651 GCA_039809985.1 Thermomicrobiales bacterium
GCTTCCCGGTGGAGACTTACCCTTGTCAGGTCGCGTGTCGGGGCCGGGCTCAGTTCGGGACGATGGCGTACTTGATCCCGATCTGCCGCCCCATCAGGTCGAGCGCGTCGACGACCTGCGCCAAGGGCATCTCGCCGCTGACGAACGGGGCCGACGGCACGTCGCCGCTGGTCAGCAGGTCGAGCGCCTTGCCGACGTAGTACGGCGTGTGGTGAAAGACCCCCTTGATCGTCAGTTCGCTGTAGTGGAGCAGCGTGGTGCTGACCGAGAAGGACGAGCCCCCCTTCGCCCCGCCGAAGAGGTTCACCACGCCGCCCGGGCGCACCATCTGGACCGTCTTCTCCCAGACCTCCGGCAGGCCGACCGCCTCGATCGCGGCGTCGACCCCGCGCCCGTCGGGCGAGAGGGCGCGAACCGCGGCCACTTGGTCGTCGACCGCGGAGACGTCGACCGTCTGCCACGCGCCCAGCTCCCGGGCCACCGCCAAGCGGGCCGCGCTCAGGTCGCAGCTGATCACCCGCGCCCCGCTCCGGCTGGCGAGCCGGACGAACATCAGGCCGAGCGGCCCCGCCCCGTTCACGGCAACGGTGTCGCCGACCCGGATGCCGGTCTCGGCCACGCCGTGCACCGCGCAGGCGAGCGGCTCGGTCAGGCAGGCGGTCTCGTAGGCAACGCCGTCCGGGATCCGGTACAGGTTCTGCTCGACGATCCGGGCCGGGACCACGATCTGCTCGGCGTAGGCGCCCCATAGGAACTCGAGGTTCTCGCAGAGCGACTGGCGACCCATCCGGCAATAGGCGCACCGGTTGCACGGCGCGCTGTTGGCGGCGACCACCCGGGTCCCGATCGGCCACGCCGCCGGGTCGACGCCGGCCCCGAGGCCGACGATGTCGCCCGCGAACTCGTGCCCGAACGGCGTCGGCACCCGCTGCATGATCGTCGGGTGGCCGCGGCGGTAGATCTTGAGGTCGGTGCCGCAGGTCAGCGCCTTGCGGATGCGGACGACGACCTCGCCCGGCCCGGCCACGGGGTCCGGGATCTGCTCAATGCGCACGTCGCCCGGCGCGTAGAAGACTGCTGCCTGCACGGCACGCCTCCGATGCTTCACAAACGTGCGCCCCGCAACCAAGCGTGCGCGCCGATGCCTCAAGATCGCCCTTCCCGAAGGATAGCGCACGCGCTTCGTCCGTCGCATGGGAAAATGACACGCGGGAACTCGGACCGGGCGCGGCAGAGCGGCAGGAGCAGCGGATGGCGGCAGCGGCGGACCTCGTCCTCGGCATCGACTGCAGCACGACCGCGAGCAAGGCGGTGGCGTGGGACGCGGCCGGCACGCCGGTCGCCGAGGGGCGCGCGCCGCTCGAGCTGCTGACGCCGCACCCCGGCTGGGGCGAACAGCGGGCGGAGACGTGGTGGGCCGCGACCGTCGCCGCGATCCGCGCGGTGCTCGCCCAAATCGCCCCCGATCGGGTCGCCGCGCTCTGCGTCACCCACCAGCGCGAGAGTTTCGTCCCGGTCGACAGCGAGGACCGGCCGCTGCGCAACGCGATCCTCTGGCTCGACGAGCGCTCGCGGGCGCAGCTCGACGAACTCGACCGCCGGTTCGGCAACGACGCGCTGCACCGGCTGGCCGGTCGACCGCTGTCGATGACCCAGTCGCTGCCCAAGCTCCTCTGGCTGGTCGAGCACGAGCCGGACGCGATCCTGCCGGCGGCCAGGATCGTCGACGTCCACGCCTTCCTCGTCCGGCACCTGACCGGCGCGTGGGTGACGAGCCTCGCCTCGGCCGACCCGATGGGGATCGTCGACATGGCCCGCGGCGACTGGGCGGCCGACGTGATCCGCGGCATCGGCCTCGACCCGGCCCAGTTCTGCCCGATCGTGCCGCAGGGGAGCGTCCTCGGCACCGTCTCGGCCGAGGCCGCGGCGGCGACCGGCCTCCGCGCCGGGACGCCGGTCGTCGCCGGGGCGGGCGACGGGCAGGCCGCCTCGCTCGGCGCGGGGGTGACCGGGCCCGGCCGGGCCTACGTCAACCTCGGCACCGCGATCGCCGCCGGGGCGGTCGCCGACCGCTACCAGACCGACCTTGCCTACCGGACCTGCTGCGGCGCGATCCCGGGCACCTTCGTCCTCGAGTCGGTCCTCCGGGGCGGCACCGCGACGGTGACATGGTTCATGGAGCAGATGGCCGACCCGAACCTCGGCCCGGCCGCCTTCGACGCCTACGAGGCGCTGGCCCGCGAGCTGCCGCCCGGCGCGGGCGGCCTGATGCTGGTCCCCTACTTCAACAACGTGATGAACCCCTACTGGGACCCGGCGGCGAGCGGCATCACCGTCGGCTGGTCGACCGCCCACCAGCGGCACCACCTCTACCGCGCCATCCTCGAGGGGATCGCCTTCGAGTACCGGCTCGAGATCGAGGCGATCGCCGCCGCCTCGGGCGCGCCGGTGGCCGAGCACGTCCTCCTCGGCGGCGGCTCCCGCAGCGACCTCTGGTGCCAGCTGACCGCGGACGTCCTCGCCGCGCCGGTCCGCCGGGCGCGCTCCGCTGACGCCACGAACCTCGGGGCCGCCGTGCTCGCGGCGTGGGCGGCGGGGTGGTTCCCCTCGGCCCCGGCGGCGGCGGCGGCGATGACCTCGACCACGCGCGACTTCGCGCCCGACCCGGAGGCGGTCGCCGCCTACGAGCGCCTGTACGCCGACGTCTACCGCCACCTCTTCCCGGCCCTGCGGCCCTACGTCGACCGCCTGACCGCGCTGACGAGCCGGCCGGCCGCGTCGTGACCGACCGCGGCCCGGTCGCGCGGGCCGCCCGTCAGGCGGCCGCGGGGCGGTCGCCCCCCTCGCGGTCGAGAATGGCGAGCATCGCCTTCGCGGCCTCCTCGTCGATGATCAGGACGTTGACCAGCCCGGCCCGGACCGCGCCGACGCTCGGCAGCGCCTTGGCCTCCCCCCAGCCGACGCCGACCCGCAGCGGCGCGGTCCGCATCACGTCCGCGGTGACCGCGATCGTCCGCTCCTCGAGCTCGAGCGAGCATCCCGAGCCGTCGAGCCGGAAGTAGCTGCCGCAGATGTCGCCGACCGCGCCTTGCCCCTGGATGTGCTCGAGGTCGATGTCGCCGAGGTAGCCCGCCCGGTAGATGCCCGACGCCTGCGTCACCGCCCCGACCGAGACCAGCAGCGTCTGCGCCCGGCGCGCCATCTCCAGCGTCTTGCGGATATGCTGGTCGCGCAGCAGCCCGGCCCGGACCCCGGCGTCGGTGACGACCATCGGCGCGTGCAGGTAGTAGACGCGCGCGCCGAGCGCCCGGCCGAGCCGGCCGGCCACCTGCCCGCCGTCGATGTCGGGGGTCGCCCCGCCGACGCTCCCCATCAACTGGACGACGCTCGTCCCCGGCTTGCGGCGGAGGTAGCCGCTGGTGACGACGTGGTAGACCGTGCTGCCCCAGCCGACGCCGACCACGCTCCCCTCGGCGATCTGCTCCTGCAGGTAGCGGGCGGCGAGCGCCCCGAGCTGCTGCGGCACCGTCGGCACCGGCTCGCCGCCCGGGCCCGCCGCCGGGTCCGGCGTCGCCAGCACCAGGCAGTCGGCGAGGCCGAGCCGGCGAACCAGCGCCGCCCGCAACTCGGGCACGGTCCGCAGCGGGTGGTGGATCCTGATCTCGACCACGCCGCGCTCCCGCGCGTCCTTGAGCATCCGCGAGACGTTGGAGCGGGAGACGCCGATGCGCCGGGCGATCTGCTCCTGGGTCATGTCCTCGAGGTAGTACTGCTGGGCGACGTCGGCCAGCAGCAGGTCGTCCGCCGCCTCCGTCTTGCGCTCGTGCACCACCATCGGTCATCCCTGTCGGTCGCCGCGACCCGGCGACCCCGCGACGCGAACGCTCCGCGCCGCTGAACGGGTGTGCGCGCCGCGGTCGAATCCCGCCGTCCAGCCGGTCGGATCCGGACGTGACGGACCACCACTTTAGCAGACGCGCACCGCCTGCACATTCGTGCCGCTTGCTGTTGACACCCCGGAAACGCCCTGCTACCGTCAGGCTCAGGGTTCGATCAGGGCAGGCCGCGCCAGCGCGACCGACGTCCGGCGCGAGCGGCGACCAGCAGGCGAACCACGGGGGGACGATGGGCAACGCCGACCGCGTGGCCGGTCTGG
This sequence comes from Thermomicrobiales bacterium, assembly GCA_039809985.1. Classification (GTDB taxonomy): domain Bacteria; phylum Chloroflexota; class Chloroflexia; order Thermomicrobiales; family UBA6265; genus JAICJJ01. The sequence continues at coordinate 4,157 of JBDHWC010000078.1, forward strand.
ACCAGCCGCCGAGCGTCGGCCCGGCCTCGGCCGCCCGCAGTGGGGCCGTGCGCCGCGCGCTGTCGTCCGACTCGCCGCTGCCGTGGCTGGCGCCGATGGTCGCCCTCCTCCTCCTGCTCGGCATCTACCCGTTCGTCTACAACATCTGGAACTCCTTCCGCGAGTTCAGCCCGATGCTGGGGAAGGTCAAGCCGGTCGGCTGGGCCAACTGGCAGCGCCTGCTGACCGACCAGCGCCTCCACGACTCGCTCCTCACCTCGGCCAAGTACATCATCGCCGCCCTCCTCGTCGAGTTCCTGCTCGGGCTGGCGATCGCCGTCCTGTTCAACTCCGGGCCGTGGGCCTCGGGCCTCTGGCAGTCGATGCTGATCCTGCCGATGGTGATCCCGCCGACCGTCGTCGGCGTCATGTACCGGGTGCTGGAGAACCCCGACTACGGCGCGATCCAGTGGTTCCTCGAGCAGCTCCGCCTGGTCGACAAGACCGAGCCGCTGCTCGGCGGCACCGGCAAGTACGCCCTCGTCGCGGTGCTGATCCCCGAGGTCTGGCAGTGGACCCCCTTCTTCGTCCTGATCCTCCTCGCCGGCCTCAAGGCCCTCCCGACCGACCCACTGGAGGCGTCGCAGGTCGATGGCGCGAACGCGGTCCAGTCGTTCTGGCACGTCACCCTGCCGATGCTGCGGCCGATGATCGCGATCGCGGTCCTCTTCCGCCTCGTCGACCTGCTGAAGGTCTTCGACTACATCTTCGTGATGACCTCCGGCGGCCCCGGCACCCGGACCGAGGTGATGAGCTTCTACGCCTACCAGCGGTCCTTCACGACGATCGAGTGGGGCTACGGCTCCACCCTCGGCATCGTCATCCTCGTCCTCGCCATCGTCATCGCCACGGTCTACATGCGCGTCTTCAAAGTGGAGTGGTGACCCGATGAGCAGCGTCGCCGACACCCTTCCCAACGCGTGGACGCCGCGCCGCCGTGGTCTCCCGTGGGGGCAGATCGGACGGACGGCGCTGGCGGCGGCGGTCGCGATCTTCTTCTTCCTGCCGATCCTCTGGTGGGCACTGGCCTCGGTCAAGCCGACGCAGGAGATCCTGACCGCGCCGCCGAAGCTGTGGGGCTTCGAGCCGACGTGGAACTGGTACAAGGTCGTCCTCTTCGACGCCGACCCGACCAAGTTCAACCTCGAGCAGACCGGCTCGGTCGGACGCGGCTCCGGCGGCGGCACCTTCTACTCGATCCCCTACCTGAAGGCGAGCCTGATCGTCGGCGCGGGGAGCACGCTGCTCGTGCTGCTGCTCTCGACCCCCGCCGCCTACGCCCTCTCCCGCTTCCGGATGCGGCGGCGCAAGGACCTCGCCTTCTGGATCCTCTCGCAGCGGATGATGCCGCCGATCGTCGCCGCCTTCCCCCTCTTCTTCATGTACCGCACGCTCGGCTGGCTCGACACCTACCACGGGCTGATCCTGGTCCACACCGCGATCAACATCCCGCTGGCGACCCTGCTGCTGATGAGCTTCTTCGACGAGGTGCCGATCGACCTCGACGACGCCGCCCGGGTCGACGGCGCGAGCCGCTTCCAGGCCTTCCGGCAGATCGGCCTCCCCTTCGTCCGCGGCGGCCTCGCGGCGACCGCCGTGCTCGCCTTCATCTTCTCGTGGAACGAGTTCCTCCTCTCGCTCGTGCTGACCACCGGCGTCATCCGCACCGTGCCGGTCGCCTCCTCGACCTTCACGACCGCCTTCTTCACCGAGTGGGGCTACCTCGCCGCCCTCGGCACCGCGTCGATGGTGCCGATCTTCATCTTCATCCTGCTCGTCCAACGTCACCTCGTCCGCGGCCTGACACTCGGCGCGGTGAAGTGAGGAAGGAGGCAACCCTGGGCAGAACGCGGCCAGGAACCCGGCGCGGGCGGCCGTCCGGCCCCGCCGACCCCACTCGGCATCGACGCGCCCGCGGCAGGGCGCTCGGCGACTCGATGCACGACCGCCACGGGCGCGGTCGTCGCGCACCAGCGAGGAGTCCGCAATGAAGGAGACCACCGACTTCCGCGACAAGCAGGCGATCCACCGAGCGATCACCGACTACCGCAGCGGTCGGATCAGCCGCCGCACCATGCTCGCCGTGCTCGGCGCGGCCGGCGTCGCCCTCACCTCGAAGCCGTACCTGCGCGGCGCGGCCGCCGCCCCGGCGCGGCAGGACGCGGTGGCCGACGCCACCGAGCCGGACGAGATCGTGAAGTGGCTGACCGACGTCGGGGCCAAGTACAAGGGCGCGTCGATCAAGGTCGTCTCCGAGGAGACCCCGCCGAGCCGCGCCATCATCAACCTGAAGAAGAAGCTGTTCGAGGACTACACCGGCATCACGGTCAACTGGGAGGTGGTCCCGCTCGACCAAGTGCTGGCGAAGGTGAGCCAGGACACCGCCGCCCAGCTCGGGGCCAACGACATCTACTACTTCGACCAGGCGTGGGTCGGCCGCTTCATCAACGACACCTACGACCCGCGCGAACTGCTCCAGTCCAAGCCCGACATGGCGATGCCGAACTACAACATCGACGACTTCCTGCCGTCGCTGGTCAAGCACATCGCCATGTTCGGCGACAAGATGATCGGCTTCCCCTGCGACGTGCCGATCTTCATGTACTTCTACCGGCAGGACATCTACGACAAGATGGGCCTCAAGCCCGCGACCACCATGGACGAGTACCTCGCCCACGCCAAGGCGATCAACGAGGCCATGGCGGCCGACGGCACCTACGGCACCGTCGGCCAGATGAAGTCCGGCCACTACGCGCTCGAGTGCGACATGACCGCCTGGGTCTGGTCGCACGGCGGCTCGGTCTTCACCGCCGACGGCAAGTGCTCCCTCAACGACCAGCAGGGGGTCACCGGCGTCGACTACATGCGCGAACTGCAGAAGTACATGCCCTCCGCCGTCACCACCTACGACTGGGGCGGACAGGCGACCGCCATCCAGCAGGGGCAGGGCGGCCAGGTCATCACCTGGGGCGAGGACTTCCCCGGCTGGGACGACCCGACCAACTCCAAGGTCTCCGGCCTGATGCAGACGGCGACCCTGCCGGCCAACGTCGCCCAGCGCAAGCCGGAGGAGGCCGGCTTCGAGGAGACGCCCGACCTCGGCCACCAGGGCGGCAGCACCTACTGCCTCTCGAAGTACTCCAAGAACGCCGACCCGGCGTGGATCTTCCTGCAGTGGGCGACCTGCTCCAACACCCAGACCCTCGCCTCCGTCATCGGCGGCGGCGCGTCGCCGATGCGGCAGTCGACCTTCGACGACCCGCGGGTCAAGGCGATGGAGAAGGTCGGGGCCGGCACCACCCGCCACTTCCCGGCGATGCTCGAGGTGATCAAGACCCGGATGGGGACCGAGCCGCACCTGCCGCAGTGGCCGCTGATCGCGACCGACATCATCGCCGTCGGGCTCGGCAAGCTCACCACCGGCGGCTACGGCTCGACCCAGGAGGGGATGGACGACATCGCCAAGCTGGTCGACCAAGCAGCCGCCTCGTAACCGTTCGTTGACTGGCACGGGCCGGGGGATCGCCCCCGGCCCGTCGTCGCGCCCGCCGCGGGCGCAGCCCGGAGGTGCGTCGATGGCACGCGTCACCATCCTCGGCGCGGGCGACATGGGCACCGCCCTGACCACGCCGCTCGCCGCCAACGGCCACGAAGTGCGGCTCTGGGGCACCGAGCTGGACGGCGCGATCGTCGCCGCCCTGCGGGCGGGCGGGCCGCACCCCCGGCTCGGCGTCCCGGTCGCGGCGACGGTTCGCGTCTTCGACGTCGACGAGGCGGCGGCGGCGCTCGCCCGGGCCGAGGTGGTCGTCGTCGCCGTCACCTCGGTCGCCGTCCGCAAGATCGTCTCCCGCCTCGCCCCGGACCTCGGCGCGCCCCGCGCGGTCGTCACCGTCGCCAAGGGGTTCGACCCCGGCCGCGCCGGCGACGACGTGCAACCGCTGCCGGAGACGATCGGCGAGTTCGCGGACGCGCCCGTCGTCGCCGTCGGCGGCCCGTCCAAGGCGAACGAGGTCGTCCGCGGCCTGCCGACCCACGTCGTCTTCGCCAGCCCCGACCTCGGCGCGGCCCGCGACTGCGCCGTCCTCTTCGCCACCCCGTCCTACCGGGTTTCGGTTTCGGACGACGGCAACGGGGTCGAGATGGCGGCGGCGATGAAGAACGCCTACGCCATCGGCATGGGCGTCTCCGACGGGCTCGAGCGCGCCACCGGCCTCCCCCACCACAACCTGCGCGCCGCCCTCTTCCCGCAGGCGGTCGACGAGATGGCCGACCTCGCACGCGGCGTCGGCGGCCGCACCGAGTCGGTCGCGGGCCTGGCCGGCTGCGGCGACCTGCAGGTGACACTCACCTCCGGCCGCAACCGCCGGCTCGGCGAATTGGTCGGCGCGGGCGAGCGCCCGGCGGTCGCGGTCGCCTCGCTCACCGCCGAGGGGACGACGGTCGAGGGGTACAACGCGGTCGGCTTCGGCTACCGGCTCGCGCTGCGCCTCGCCGGCTCGGAGGCGGCGGCGGCGCGCCGCTTCCCCCTGCTGACCGCCCTCTGGCGGGTGCTGTACGAGGACGCGCCGCCGCTCGAGACACTCTGGGCCGCCAGCGTGCCCCGTCGCTGAGGCGCGGGCCGCTACTCCTCCGACTCGTCGTCCGCCGTCTCCGTGTCGTAAGGCGGGAATCGGAAGCCCATCCCCCGGTCGAGCAGGCCGCCGAAGCCGAGCTCGGCCAACGCGTCGTTCGTCACCCGCTCCCCGGCCATGATCCACGACAGGACCAAGTCGGCGATCGTCGACTTCGAGTACATCGAGCACGAGGCGAGGTTGAAGATCGGCACCTCGCCCCGGTAGGCGAGCCAGAACATGCTCCCCGGGTGGGCCGGCGCCCCGAACCGGACCAGCCGCGCGTCGATCAGGTCGAGCGCCAGCAAGGTCGGGTCGAGCGGGTCGATCGTGTTGCCGCCGACCGCGAGCACCAGCGTCGCCCCATCGTCGATCATCCGCGCCATCTCGGCCGCGACCGCAGCGGCCTCCCGCGGCACCTGCACCAGCCGGAGCTGGGTCGCGCCGTACCAGCCGAGCTTGAGGTCGAGCGTCGCCTCGAACCGCTGCCGGACCCGCCCCTCCAGCGCCTCGGTCAGGATCACCCCGACCCGGTGCGGCACGAACGGGTCGACGCGGATCACCGGCCGGCCGCGGGCCATCGCCTCCGCCTCGCGCAGTGTCGCCTCCGGCATCGCGACCGGGGTGATCTTCGCCCCGGCCACGATCCGGCCCGGCAGCACGCAGAGGCGGTCCAGCAGCGTGAAGACCGCCACCCCCGGCAGCCGGTTCAGCGCGGTCAGGCGCTCCCGGTCGATTCGCAGCAGCCCTTTGCCGGTGGCCAGCAGGTTGCAACGGCTCTGGACCGGGCCGCGGATCTCCAGACCCGGCGCGGTGGCCCGCGCCAGCCGCAGCGCGGCCTCGTTCTCGTGCACCTCCTCCGGGCCGAGCCGCACGGCGTGGACCGGCCGGTCGAGCAGGGCGACCGTGGCGAGGTCGTCCTGCTCGACCCGGTGCCCCTTCGAGAACGCCTTGCGCCCGCCCGCGCGAACCTCCTCGGCGATCACCGCGCCGACGAGCGCGGCCGGGTCGCCGAGGTTGGCGGGATCGATCACGAACGGTTCCATGGTGCTTGCCTCGTCGCGGCGCGGCGCGCGGGCCGCGTCGCCCTAGCCGAGGAGGCGGCGCACCTCGGCCGCCAGCGCCTTGCCGAGCACGGCGTGCTGGTCGGGGTCGAAGTGGATGCCGTCCCCCGTGCTGCTGCGGATCACCGAGCCGGTGTCGAAGAACGGGAGGCCGTGGTGCTTCGCCATCACCGCGTAGTAGTGGGCGAACTGCGCCGACTTCACGTCCGCGCCGGCGAACATCTGGTCGTAGTCGGTCAGGGTCGTCGTCGGCGGCGGGGCCAGCAGCAGCACGATCGCCGGCTGCCCCTCGGCGTTGACCGCGAACCGCCGCGCCTCGCTCGCCAGCTCGGCGGCGCTCTGCGCGATGTCGGACGGCGCGAGGTCGAAGCGCACCTTCAGATCGTTCGTGCCGAGCATGATCGTCATCAGGTCGATCGGGTTCTGCGACTCGATGCAGGGCCGCAGGTAGGTCCGGCCGTTGCGGCCGAGCTCGATCGGGTCGTCCCAGCGCGTGGTCCGCCCGTTCAGCCCCTCCTCGACCACCGTGTAGCCCGGGCCGAGCGCCTTCGCCATCACGCCCGTCCAGCGGACGTCCGGCCCGAACCGGCCCTCGCCCGCCACCGGCGGCGCCCCGTACGTGTTCGAGTCGCCGTAGCAGAGCACCCGCTTCATCCCAGTCCCTCCCCGTCCGCGCAGACGTCGGTCGTCTGTCCACCATGATACGACGCCCCGCGTCGCTGCCGGACCGGGCTCGTCGCGCCGGCTCCGGCCTGCTACCGTTCGCGCCGCCCCGCCGGCGGCGGCGTCGCGGAGCGCCGAACGGACGCCGCTCGCCCCCGCACGCGCTCGGAGGACGCCGCGTGACCCTCGCCGACCGCCGGCCTGCCGCCGTCGCTCCCGCCCCCGAGCCGGCGTCGTCGTCAGATCGCCGGTTCCGGTTCGCCCTCGCCGCGATCCTCGGCGGCTCGCTGGCCCTGCAGACGATCCGGCTCGACCGGCAAGGCTTCGGCAACCCCTACTACGCCGCCGCCGTCCGCAGCATGCTCCAAGGCTGGCACACGTTCTTCTTCGCCAGCTTCGACCCGGCGGGCTGGGTCTCGGTCGACAAGCCGCCGCTCGGCCTCTGGCTGCAGACCGCGAGCGCCCGCCTGCTCGGCTACCACGGCCTCAGCCTGCTGCTGCCGCAGGCGCTGGCGATGGTCACCTCGGTCGGCCTGGTCGGCCTGCTGGCGCGCCGGGCCTTCGGCGACCCCGCCGGACTGGCCGCCGCGCTCGCCCTCGCGCTCACCCCGGTTTCGGTCGCCGTCGCCCGCACCAATCAAGTGGACGCGCTCCTCACCCTCTTCGTGCTGCTCGGAGCCGCGGCGCTCCTCCGCGGCCTCGACGACGGCGGCACCGGCTGGCTGCTGCTCGCCGCCGCGCTGGTCGGCCTCGGCTTCAACGTCAAGATGCTGCAGGCCTACTTGGTCGTTCCGGCCTTCGCGCTGGCGTGGCTGGTCGCCGCCCGCGGCAGCCTCGGCCGCCGGCTGGGACAGCTCGTCGGCGCAGCGGCCGTCCTCCTCGCCGTCTCGCTCGCGTGGGCGGTCGCGGTCGACCTGACGCCGCCCGACCAGCGGCCCTACGTCGGCTCCTCGTCGGACAACAGCGTCCTCAACCTCGTCCTCGGCTACAACGGCCTGCAGCGCCTGCTGCCGCCCCGCCTGCTGGCGAGCGGCCCGCTCGCCGCGCTCGGCACCGGCGGCCGGCCGGGCCCCGGCATCGCGCTCGCCGCCTTCGGTCCCGCCGAGGTCGGCCCCGGCG
>JBDHWC010000079.1:0-11597 GCA_039809985.1 Thermomicrobiales bacterium
ATAACACGTTCCGGCCCCGTCCCACCGTCCGAGGCGGCTCCGGGCCCCGCCGCTTCGTCCCGTTCCCGGAGCGCGGGGCCGACAAACCGATGGGTCCCCAAGGGCTCGGGCGCGCCCCGGCAACCCGGGAGGTCGGGCGGGGGCTCGGCCCTCCCCCAGATCGCAGACTCTCCCCTCGCACGGGCTGACAGGGGTAGGCATCAATTGGGAAGCGGCTGCGCAGCGGCAGTCCGGGGTCCTGAGGGGAACTTGGTTCCCCCCAGATCAGTTTCTCCGCCTCTCCCATGGCGATGGCGGACAGGGGTGGGTCTCCAAGGGATAGCGGTATCCGCGTCTCGCGACCGGGTCCGCCGGGGACGCCCTCACCCCCCAACCCCCTCTCCCGCGGCGGCGGGAGAGGGGGAGAAACAAGCTCGGGGGAGGGCCAAGCCCTCCCCCGGACCCCCCAATTGCCGCTGCGCGGCCGCTTCCCGAGGGATACCTACCCCTGTCAGCCGCGACGGCGAGAGAGGGGGAGCAACAGGCTCAGGGGAGGGCCAAGCCCTCCCCCGGACCCCCGAGTTGCCGCTGCGCGGCCGCGTTCCAGCCGCGTCTCAACGGACACCTCCCCCTGTCAGCCGCCGCCGCGGGAGAGGGGGCTGGAGAGTGAGGAAGTCCCAGCCCACCCGGCCGAGGGGGAGCGGCTGCCACCTCCGATCAGCCCCCCGTCGGGGGGCGCAGGTCGGGCTCCCGCCCGCGGGCTCACGACCCGGCGAGCGCCTTCTCGATCGCCGCCTGCATCGCGTCCCAGGTGTAGAGCACCTCGGCGTCGTTGATGAAGACCGTCGGCGTCGAGTCGACGCCCTTCGCCTGGGCGTCCTTCTGCGCCTGCTCGGCCGCGGCCTTGTGGGTGCCGTCGTCGACGCACTGGTCGAACGTGGCGGTGTCGAGCCCGGCCTTGGCCCCCATCGCCTTCAGCCGGTCCGGCGTGAAGCCGCCGCTGTTCTCCGGCTCCTGGTTGGCGAACAGCAGGTTGTGGAACACCCAGAACTTCCCCTGGTCCTGCGCGCAGTCGGCCGCCGCCGCCGCCGCCAGGGACTCCGGGCCGATGAACGGGTAGTCGCGGAACTCGAAGGTCGCCTTGCCGCTCTTGACGTAGGTGTCGACCAGCTGCTTCTCCACCGTCTTGTGGAAGTTGGCGCAGTGCGGGCACTGGAAGTCGCCGTACTCCACGACGTGGACCTTGGCGGCCGGGTCGCCCATCGTCCGCCCGTCGAGGGCCACCCCCTCCGGCAACGGCGCGCCGGCGACCAGCTCGACGCCGCGCTGCCGGTCGATCGCCCAGACCAGCGCCCCGACCGCGATCGCGGCCAGCACCACCGCCCCGACCACGGAGAGGAGACGCTTGCGGCGGGCCTCCCGCTCGGCCGCGATCTTCCGGGCCGAGCGGCGGCGGTTCATTTCCTCCCGGCCACCCTTCTTCGGGCCGGCGTCCTCTCGCTTCGGGTCGGTCATCGTGCCTTGCTCCTCCCTCGCCCGGCGGGGCCGTCCCCGGTCACCGGGCCACGTCGTCGATCAGCCAGCGTCCGTCCTGCTTGACGAACACCAGCGTGGCCACGTCCTGCGTCACGTTCGCGCCCGGGGTCGCCGGGCCGTGGGTGTGGAAGGTCGGGTTGTCCACCACCACGGTGGCGGCCACCCGGCCGTCGGCGAGCGGGCGGATGTCCTTGACCCCGACCAGCGCGACCCGCTCGATCTGGCTGACCGCGACCGGGGTCGCGGCCATCACCTTCAGGGCCTCGGTCGGGCCTTGCGGGTAGGCGCGCAGCACCGCCTCGTCGGTGTATAGCCCCAGCCGTTGCAGGACCAGCCCCGCGTTGGCGCAGGCGATCAGCTGGCGGGCGGTGTCGGTCAGGCCGCGCACCACTTCCGGGTCGGGGGTGGCCGCCGGCGTCACCGCCGGGTCGTCCGCCAGCGGCACCGGCGTGGTTCGCCCCGCCGTGGGCGTCTGCGCCAGCGCGGCGATCTGGCCGAAGGTGCGCGCCGTCACCGTGCACCCCTCGGCCCCCGGCGCGTCGCGGTTCGCCATCGCGACGAGCTGGACGCCGCGGACGTAGGCGATGATGTCGGTCACGTTCTGGCCGCTCAGCTTGGACCCGAACCCGGGCATCCCGCCGGCGGCGATCCCGTTCTCGATCCAGTAGGCGATGTCGGCGTCCTGGTGGGCGACCGCGTGCGCGGCGGTCAGGTCGGCCGGCGGCACTTTCAGCTGCTTGGCGTCCGGGCCGTCCCCTTTCAGGTCGGCCCCGTGGCAGACGGCGCAGTTGGTCAGGAAGAGCTGCTGGCCGCGAACCACCGCCGCCTGGTCGGGCACGGGGATCGCCGCCGCGCCGGTCGCCTCCGCCACCGACGGCAGCCGCGCCTGCAGCAGCAGCACCGCGCCGACGAGGAGCGCGACCGCGCCGAGCCCGGCCGCTTCCCGCCGGGTCGGCGACCGCCCGACCCGCGCCGCGTAGACCAGCCCGGCGAACCCGGCGACGAGCAGCAGCAGCCCAGCGATGCCGACCGGCCCGAACAGCGGCGGCGGCGGCGGCAGGTCGGCCTGCTCCGGCGTGGTCGAGATCGCCTGCGTCGCCTGCGCGTTCCAGTCGGCCGCGCCGGGGGTCCGCACCGTGACGCTGATGGTCCAGTCGCCGGCGATGCTCAGCTCGCTGCCGTGTCCCTCGAACGCGCCGGCGGCGGCGGGGATCAGCTTGACCTCGGTCTGGCCGGTCTGCTGGCCGGCGAGCTCGAAGCGGAGCAGCGCCTCGACCCCGACGTTGCTGCGCAGGTGCGCCTCGTGGCCGCTGCCGAGCTCGAGCCGGTAGTGGTTCGGCCCGGTCGCGCCGGGGGTGATGATCAGTTGCCCGTCCTGGCCGTCCGCGCTGAGCGGGATCACCAGGTGCCCCGCGTTCTGGACCGCGACCTCCCGCGCCGGCGGCGTGCCGGTCAGGAAGCCGACCACGCCGAACACCAGCAGCAGCAGGATCGCCTCGGCGATGACCGAGGTCAGCAGGTGGCTGCTCCAGCCGGTCGCCCCTTCCTCGGTCGTCGCCCGGTCGAGCTTGCGGGTGACAATCAGCAGGTTGAAGGCGCCGAGGGTCAGCAGCGGCACGAGCAGCAGCAGCTTCAGGATCAGCATCTGCCCGTACTCGGTGCTGCGCAGCGCGGCGAGGTTCCCGACCTCGACCATCGCGCTGTAGACCCCGGTCAGGAGCAGCACCCCCCAGGCGGTCAGCGCCACCAGCGAGAAGCGCGCCAACGCCCGGGCGAGCACCACCCGCCGGCCGGCGGGGGTCAGGTTCCCCAGCAGGGGCGGCAGCAGGAAGACGAGCAGGAAGATGCCCCCGGCCCAGAGCGAGGCGGCCCCGAGGTGGGTGGCGTCGAAGGCGACCGCCGTCGCCGCCCCGTTCGCCTGCGCCGCCGCGTGCGAGATCAGGCTGTACGGCACCGGCAGCAACGCCGCCAGCAGCAGCGCCGCGACCGTGTACGGCGCGCGCTGCCACGGCCGCCACCAGCTGACCCCCAGCAGGATCGCGGCGTAGACGAAGAGGGAGCCGAGCCGCAGCAGCCAGAGGCTGCCGTAGCGCGTCTGGGTCAGGGTCGTCCGCAGGCCGCCGAGCAGCCCGGCGTCGCCGCCGATGCCGACCGCCTGCACCCCCAGCGCCACCAGCGCGCCGAGCAGGGCGACCACCACCGCCCCGATCGCGTAGCCGCGCACCCGCCGGGTCGTCTTCGGCCCGATCTGCCAGACCGGCGAGAGCGCCGGCCGGACGACGAACAGCCAGATCGGCCAGACGGCGATCACCGCCGCCAGCCCGAGCAGCGCGAACCAGCGCGAGACGGCCTTCAGCCAGTCGGGGGCGCCGATGTCGACCGTCGTCGCGGCCGGCGGCACGACGTTCTGGATGTCGGCGGCCGAGCCGACCGTGAAGGCCAGGTACCCTTGGGCGGTGTGGCCGTCGGCGTTGGAGAGCGTTCGCCAGAGCACCGAGTAGGTGCCCTTGGGCAGGTTCGGCGGCAGTCCGAGCACCATCGTGTTCGGGTCGCTGCCGAAGCCGCTCGTCGCGCCCGGAACCTCCTTCCCCTGCTCGTTGAAGAGCTGGGCCCGGCTGTAGGAGCGCTCCAGCGGCTCGGTGAACTTCAGGGTCACCTGCGACGGCGCGGTCGGCACCACCGCGTTGGCCGCCGGGTCGCTGGAGGCGACGAAGGCGTGCGCCGCCGCCTCGCGCCCGCCGGCGAGGCCGGCGAGCAGGGCGACCGCCAGCAGGCAGGCCAGCAAGGACGGCAGCGTTCGCACCCGCCGGGACATGGGTCGGTTGTCGAGGCGTTCGGTCATCGGCATGTTCCGGGGGCCGGGGGCGGGCCGGCTCCGGCCCGCCCCCGCCCGAGGTCAGTGCTTGATCAGCGGGGTGTCCGCCGACATGGCCTGCGTGGCGGCGGCCGACTCCGGCGCGGCCCGCCGCCGACCGCCGCGGGTCAGCCCGAGGACGCCGAGGAGCGTGCCGAGCGCCCCCAGCACCAGCCCGCCGATGCCGAGCGTGCGGGCCGTCGCCGCTGCCGCCTCGGCGCTGGCGGCTTGCTGCGCCACCGCCGCCGCGTCGGGCGACGCGACCGGGAACTCGACCGCCGCGATCGGCTGCACCGAGTCGAAGGTCGTCGGCGACGAGGTCATCGACTCGTCGACCGCCACCCCCTCGACCGTGCCGGTGACGCGGAAGGTGTAGTCGCCGGTCGCGGTCGGGAAGAAGGGCGCGACGTAGACGCCGTCGCCCTTCGGCACCAGCGGCAGCGCCAGCGTCTTGCCGTCCTTGCTCACCTCGGCCTGCAGGCTGCCGGCGAGATCGTCGACCGGTTGCAGGCCGCCGGTGCCGAACTTCCCGACCTCGACGTAGATCGCGTTCGGCTGGCCGAGGTAGGCCGGCTCGTTCTCGAATCCGAGCCCCATCTGGTACGCGCCGTCGCCGAACTTGATCGACCCGTGGGCCGAGACCGCCAACGGCACCGCGACCAGCGCGCAGGCCGCCAGCACCGCCGCCGAGAGACGCGGAACCCGTGTCATTCGCTCCCCTCCCGACTAGGACGACGCGGTCGGCGTCGCGGGCATCTGGTGGCTGTCGCCGTCGTCGTGGCTCTGAGTCGCCGTCCCCATGTCGGCCGTGCCGTCGTGGCCCGCGCCGCCGGCGCTGACCGGGGCCAGACCGTGGCCGATCAGGACCGTGACGTCGGTCTCGTCCCCGTCCTGGTCGAACATGGCGAAGCCGCTGTGGCCCGGCACGTTCATCTCGGCCAGGCCGACGATCAGCTCGTCGCCCATCTTGGCCCCGCCGAGGTTGCCGCAGGCGATCCCCTGCATCGACTCGTCGTCGTTGTAGACCATCACCGCCAGCGGCTTCGCCAGCAGGTCGTCGAGCTTGGCGGCGATCTCCGACTCGCCGATCATCACCTGGTAGGCGCTCCGCGGGTTGACCGCCTCCGGCGTCGCGATCGGCTTGCCGTGCTCGTCCTCGGCCGCCCCGACCCCGTTCAGGGTGTAGACGACCTTGCCGAGCGCGTCGCAGGTTCCCTCGTGGATCAGCGTCGGGTGGCCGTGCCCCTCGTGGGCCGAGACCGTGCCGACAACCGCCGCCATGCCGACCAGCAGCGAGCCGGCCAGCGCCAGCCCCCGACCCTTCTGATGGTGGAACTGCATTCTGGTACCCCCGTCGTCGGACGCGGCCGCACCCGGCGGCCCGGGCGTCCGTTCGCGTTCCCGGCCGCGTCGCGGCCGTCCTGTTGTTGCCAGCATGACATCGCCCGGTCGGACGATGCCAGCATCGACCGCGCGGCCCGCGAAGCAGACGCGACGCGCGGTCCCGCGCCCGAGGCCATGCCGACCCGCCGGGCCGGCGAGGCCAGTTCCGGCAAGGCGCGACATCGCTCCGGGCAACGCGGGTTCAAGCGGCGCGCGGCGGCGGGGAGGTCGGCGGCTCAGCCCGGCCGAGGAGCACGGGCAGGGGCATCGGGAGCAGCCGACGGCCGGTCGCCGTCGGCACCGGCAGCACCGCGGCGGCCAGCCACACCACGGCACCGCCGCCGACGCCCGGCCCCGCCGGGCTGAGGCTCGGCAGGTCGGGCGACCCCGGGTGGGTCGGGGGCGTTGTCGCCGAAGTCGCGGCGCGGGTCGCGGCCACGGGCACGTTGGCGAACCCCGGGTCGAACAGGTCGGCAACCGTCGCCCCGACTGCGCCATGGTCCGCGTGGTCGCGGCCGAACAACCCCGCGTCCGCGACGGCGTGGTCGTGGTCGATCGTGCCGTCCGCCGCGTCGGCGAGCAGTGAGAGGAGCGCGTGCGGATGGTCGAGCGGGAGGCCGGCGCGGAGGTCGACCGGGAGGGTCATCAACGCCATGGCCGCGAGCAGGAGGAGCACCCTCCAGCCGGCGCGTGATGTTCGGCGGATCGGCAAGGCGACACCCTCGGCCGGGCCGGCCCGGCGCGGCCCGCAGTCTGCCGCCAAGGGTAGCACGGCCCTTGTGGGCACCCGCCCCAACGGCCGGTTGCGCTACGATGCCGCCCTGCTCGACCGTGCCGGGACCTCGCCGTGACCGCCACCTCCCAACCCCGCCGGGCGCACGACGACGCGACCGGCCCCCATGCCAACCACGAGCCGAGCGACGGCGACTCCCGGAACCGGGTCAGCCTGCGACCGCTGGCCACCGCCCTCGCGATCACGCTGGTGACCATGGTCGCCGAGGCCGTCGGCGGCTGGCTCTCCGGCTCGCTCGCGCTCATCGCCGACGCCGCCCACATGGCCACCGACGCCGCGGCGCTGGCGCTGGCGATCGGGGCGACGTGGCTCGCCCGGAAGGCGGCGAGCGACACCTACTCCTTCGGCTACCTGCGGGCCGAGATCCTCGCCGCGCTGGTCAACGCCGTGGCGCTCGTGGTCATCGCCCTCTTCATCTTCCGGGAGGCGTGGGAACGCTGGAACGAACGGCCGGAGATCGCCACCACCCTGATGCTCGTCGTCGGCGCGGTCGGGCTGGCCGCGAACGCGGTCTCGGCCCGGGTCCTCGCCAGCGGCGACGCCGAGCACAACCTGAACACCCGCGGCGCGATGCTGCACGTCCTCGGCGACCTCGCCGGGTCGGTCGCGGCGGTGCTGGCCGCCCTCGTGATCATGGCCACCGGCTGGGTCCGGGCCGACCCGCTCCTCTCCGCCCTGATCGGCGTCCTCGTCCTCTGGAGCTCGTTCCGGCTGCTGCGGGAGTCGGTCGACGTCCTGCTCGAGGCGACGCCGCCCGGCGTCGACCCGACCTCGGTTCGCCGCGCCATGCTGGCGGTGCCGGGGGTCGAGGGCGTCCACGACCTCCACGTCTGGTCCGTGACGTCCGGCGTCGTGGCCCTCAGCGCCCACGTCGAGACCGCGCGCCTGCGCGACTGGCACGCCATGCTCGACCAGCTGACGGTCGGGCTGCGCGACCAGTTCGGCATCGCCCACGTCACGCTGCAGCCGGAGGACGCGCACGCTCCGGGCGGCGGCGAATGCTCGCTCGACACCGCGGCCGGCCGCGCCGCCTGCGCCGCGACCCTCCGCTCGCCCGGCAAGCCTGCCGGCCACGGCCACCGCCACGCGAGCCAGACGGCGCACGCCCCGGACTGAAGCGCGCCAAGGGCGAGCACCGCCGGCTTCGAGGTCGCCCCACCTGTGCCCCGTCCGCTTCGCGCCACCGACGCACGGCTCGCGCCGGGCGCGGTTCAGGCTCCCATGCCCTCGTTCACGGGAGCTGCGAACCGACCGCCGACAGTTCTCTGGCTACGTGAAGCGATCCGTGGGCGTGTGCCTCTTGCCAGATTCCTGTCGGAACCCGGCCGGGCAGCGCGGTTTCGGTGTCCTCGCCGCCTCGTCTCAGCGGCCGAACCGAGAACCCGGGGGCTCCTCGGTCCGACCTCGCCGACGAACGTCCCGGCGCAGGCGCGCCGTCCGTGTGCGACCGACCGGGACGCGGTTCCGGCTCGCCGGCCGCCCTGTCGCGATCCCCGCGAACGCGACGAGGGCCGGTCGGACTGCCCGACCGGCCCCCTTCGGTTGTGGCGTGCGCGAACGGCAGGTCGCCGGTGTCTACGGCACGATGCTGACCCGCATCCCGACCGGGGCCCATTGGTACATCCAGTCGGCGACGTCCATCGGCAGGTTGACGCAGCCGTGGCTCATCGGCGTGCCGAAGTTGTGGTGCCAGTAGGTGCCGTGCAGCGCGTGCCCCTCGTCCGTGAAGTACATCACGTCCGGCACGTTCGGCACGTTGTAGAAGTCGCCGCCGAGCACGCCGGCCATCGTCTGGCTCGGCAGCTTGCGCAGCACCTGGAACTCGCCGGTCGGCGTGTCGAAGCCGGCGCGGCCGGTCGAGACGTACCCCTCCCAGACCACCACGTCGCCCTGCATCGCCCAGGCGTACTGCTGCGAGATGCTGATCTTCACCCAGCGCGCCGCGTTCGGGTCGACCGCCTGGCCGAGCGTGCTGGTGTCGGGCTGGACGAAGAGCGACTCGGAGTAGGTCGGCAGGTCCCCTTGGTCGGTCGGCGAGGTGTCGACCGCCCAGCGCTGGGTGATGATCGAGCCGATCGGCAGCAGGAACGGCGAGCCGCCCGCGTCCTCGGCGACGACGCCGCGCTGGAACGCCTGCAGCGTCCGGCTGCCGAGCCTGAACGGCTCGCTGACCGGGTTGCCGAGGTAGCTGGTGGTCCCGGTCGCCTCCCAGAACGCCTTGAAGCCCCCTTGCACCGCGTGGCCGGTGTCGCCGACGAAGGTCGAGGTGTCGCTGTCGGCCGGGGCGGTGCCCGGGAGCATCGCGTTCCACGCCTTCGCCGACGCGGCGAGGTCGGTCATCGCCTTGCCGGTGCCCGGCAGGCCGCGCCGCAGCGCGAACGGCTGGGTCTGGGCCCCGAGGTTGCCGTAGTGGAGCTGCTGGTCCTCCGGCCACCACTCGAAGCGGCCGTAGGCGAAGTACTGCTCGGTGCGGCCGTCGATGGTGAACTCGGCCGAGATCGGGTCGCCCCACGACGCCGCGCCGCCCCATTGGCGCCAGACGTCGAGGAAGTAGCCGTCGATCGAGTGGCCGGTGTCGGGCAGGTAGACCGTCCGCGGCGCGGCCCACTGGAAGGTCGGGCCGGCGGTCGAGGCCGGGTAGACGTCCGGGCCGGCCGGCCAGTAGCTGCCGACCGTGAAGTCGCCGCCGTCCCACGTCTGGTCGGCCTGCACCGGCAGCCCGGTGTTCGGGTCGATCCCGTACGGCAGCGAGTGGGGGTCGACCAGCTGGCCGGTGTTCGGGTCGATCCAGCCGCCGGTGTTCGGGTCCTTGACATACTGGATCTGCGGCAGCGCGCCGCCGCCCGACTGGTCGGCGGTCGCGGTGTCGGGCGCAGCCGTCGCCGAGGCGTCCGCCGGGGCGGCGCTCGGGTCCGCCGTCGCGGACGCGTCCGCGGGCGCGGCACTCGGGTCGGCCGTGGCCGAGGCGTCGGCCGGGGCGGCTGCGCCGCTGCCGGAGACGCCGTTGCTGTCGTCGCCGAGCGCCCACGCGCCGGTGTTCGGGTCGATCACCCAGCCGGCGACCACCGGCGCGCCGGTGGTCGGGTCGACCCAGCGGTTCTGGTTCGGGTCGAGGACGAAGCCGTTCTGGCGGTCGAGCCACCGCCCGGTCGTCGGGTCCTGCACCGGGGCGGCCAGACCGCCGCCCCCGCTCCCGCCGCCGGAGGCCGACCCGTCGACCGGCTGCCCGTTGACGACCGCGACCGCGTCGCCGACCGAGGGAACCACCCCGCTGTCCTGCGCCGAGGCGAGCTGCTGCCAGAGCGGCAGCATTGCGAGGAGGAGCACCGCGAGCAGCACGCCCGCGCGGCCGACGCGGCGCAAGCCGCCCCGGCCCGCTCCCGACCGTCCCCCCCCGGACCCGCCGCGCCCGTACGCGCGAACGCGCCGGCTGCCCCGGTCCTTGCTCAAAGTCATGGCTCCCACTCCGTCAGGTTCGTCCCGGCCCGCGACGCGCCCTTCCCCAAAGGCGGTTGCGGCGGCGCCGACGCCACCTCGGGTTCGTCCAGTCGGCCAGCGTGGCTTCATGCGGGGTGAAGTCGACGGCAGCGCAATGCGCTCGGCCCAGAATAGCGGCTTCGCCCGCCCCCGGCAATCGCCGACCGCGTACGTTCGACCTGACCGGTCGCCCGAATGGGGGATGAATGCCGCTACTGGCCGGAAGAGTCCCGCCCGTCCGGGGCGTGCGGCCGGACCGGCTCGGTCTCGAAGTCGAGGCTGATGTCGATCGCCGGCGCGGAGTGGGTCAGCGCCCCGGCCGAGATGACGTCGACCCCGGTCTCGGCGATCTCGCGCACCCGGCGCAGGGTCACGCCGCCCGAGGCCTCCAGCAGCGCCCGCCCCTGCGTGATCGCCACCGCCTCCCGCATCTGCTCGGTGCTCATGTTGTCGAGCAGCACCGCGTCGGCCCCGGCGGCGAGCGCCTCCCGCAGTTCGTCGAGGGTCGTCACCTCGACCTCGACCCGCAGCGAGTGGGGCGCGTACGCGCGCGCCCGCCGCACCGCCTGCGTCACCCGGTCGGGGCCGCCGACCGCGGCGAGGTGGTTGTCCTTGATCAGCACGCCGTCGCTGAGGCCGAAGCGGTGGTTGTGGCCGCCGCCGTGCCGCACCGCGGCCTTCTCCAGCACCCGCAGGCCGGGCGTCGTCTTCCGGGTGTCGACGACGCGGGCGCCGGTCCCCTCGACCGCCTCGACAAACTTGGCGGTCGTCGTCGCCACGCCGGAGAGGCGCTGCATCAGGTTGAGGGCGACTCGTTCCGCCTTCAGCAGGCTGCGGGCCGGCCCCTCGACCAGCGCGATCGTCGCCCCCGGCACCAGCCGGTCGCCGTCGCCCAGCCGCGGCGTGTAGGCGATCGCCGGGTCGACCCGCTCGAAGACGGCGCGGGCGACCTCGGCCCCGGAGAGCACCCCGCTCCCCTTCGCCAGCACCACGCCGCGGCCCCACGTCCCCTCCGGCACGGTCGCCTCGGAGGTGACGTCGCCGATGCCGTCCTCCGCCAGCGCCCGGTCGATGATCGCCAGCCAGTTCGGGTCGACCGCCGCCATCGCCTGCCGCTCCTCCGCCCGGATCGGGATCCGCCGCTGCACCCAGCCCGCCTCGGCCTCCGGCTGCGCCGGCTGCCGCGCCTCGTTCACGCCCCACGCCACGCGGTCGAGCTCCCGCAGCAGGGCGACGTACTCCGGCGACGGCCGGGCCGTCCCCCCCTCCCAGCGGACCACGCGGTCGCGCTGCACCGGTGCGCCGCGCAGCGCCTCCAGCCGCTGGGCGAAGTCGGCCTGCGTGTCGCCGAACTGCCGCCGCAGGTCGCGAATCCGCCGGGGCGTCCACTCGTGGGCCGCGACGCGCACGCTCTCCCCTCCTCGGCCGGCCGACCGCCGCGCACCCCGGCAACCGCCCCGACCCGGACTGGCCCGACGAGCCAGTCCCCAGTCCCCAATCCCCAGTCCCAAACGAACCTACCGCGGGTGCCGCCGGGTCGGGACGTGCCAGCCGAGGCGGTAGCGGTAGGTGCCG
>JBDHWC010000080.1:0-11506 GCA_039809985.1 Thermomicrobiales bacterium
TGACAGGCGGAGGTATTCGTTCGGAATCTGCCGCGGAGCGGCAATCTGGGGGTTCGGGGGAGGGCTTGGCTTTCCCGCGTTCAATGGCTTTTCCTCTCTCGCCGCCGCCTGACAAGGGGCGATTTCCTCTGGGAAGCAGGGGCCCCACGGCTGCGTTCCTCTGGCACGACCTCACGACGGGGTTCCGCTGGGAAGCGGCCGCGCCGCGGCGACTCGGGGGTTTGGGGGAGGGCTTGGCCTTCCCCCGAATCCCTTGCTTCCCTCCCCCGCCGCCGCAGCCGACAAGGGCAGGTATCCGCTGGAAAGCGGCTGGAAAGCGGCCGCGCTGCGGCAAATGGGGGTCCGGGGGAGGTTTTGGCCCTCCCGCGATCCAGTTGCTCCCCCTCTCCCGCCGCCGCGGGAGAGGGGGGCGGGGGGGTGAGGGCGGTCCCGGCGAGCCCGGTCGCGAGACGCGGATACCGCGTTCCCTTGGATCCCTCCCCCTCTCCCGCCGCCGCGGGAGAGGGGGCCGGGGGTGAGGGTGGGCTCGGGCCCGAAGCTCGAATGCACCTGCCGATCAGGTCCTCACCGCGCCAATGATCGCCCGCACGGAGGGGACGACGTGCGGGCAAGGTTCTGCGCAGTGGTGTGGCTCGTGTGAAGATGGCGCGGATGCGCGGCGCGCGGGCTGGCCGGCGGCCCGGCGCGCCGGGCCGGGAGGCGCACGGGTGCAGACCTCGGCGTTCGGGCGGCGGACCTTGCTGGCGGCGGGCGGCGGCCTGCTCGCGGGCGCGTGGCGCGGGGCGGCGGCGCAACCGCCTGCTCCCCCCTTGCCGCCGCTGGCGGCGCAGATCCCGTTGCCGCTGGCGGGGATCACGGTCGTGCCGGGGATGCCGGGCTACGACGCGGCGCGGCCCGTCTTCAACAGCCGGTTCGACCGGCGGCCGGCGGCGGTCGTCTTCTGCCGGAACGTCGCCGACGTGCAGGAGGCGGTCCGCTGGGCGCGGCGCACCGGGATGCCGTTCCGCGCCCGTTCCGGCGGCCACAGCTACGAGGGACTCTCCACGCTCAACGGCGGCGTGGTGGCCGATCTCTCGGCCCTCAACTGGGCGCAGGCCGACCCCGCCAGCGGGATTGCCGTCGTCGGAGCCGGGGCGCGGCTGCTCGACGTGGCGACCGCGCTCGCCGGGCAAGGGGTGGTGCTGCCGGCGGGCACCTGCCCGGGGGTCGGCATCGCCGGGCTCGCGCTCGGCGGGGGCATCGGCTACTACGCCCGGGCCTACGGCCTGACCTGCGACCGGCTGCGGGAGGTGCAGGTGGTTGACGCCACCGGGTCAGTGCTGACCGCCAACTCGGCGACCCACCCGGACCTCTTCTGGGCGTTGCGGGGCGGTGGCGGCGGCAACTTCGGCGTGGCGACCAGCTTCACCTTCGACACCGTTCCCCTGCGGCAGGTGGTGCTGGTCGAGGTCGCCTGGCACTGGCCGGACGCGGCGGCGGTGGTCGACGCGTGGCAGCGCTGGGCCCCGACCGTCGACAGCCGGCTCTCGACCTCGCTCGCGATCTTCGGCCAAGGAGCGGACCTCGTCTCGCTGCGCGGGCTCTTCACCGGGGCGGACGCGGAGGTCGGGGCGCTGCTCGCGCCGATCCTCGCGACAGGCACGCCGAGCTCGGTCTCGTGGTGGGCGGCCTCGACGCTCGACGCGGCGACCTACCTCGGCGGCACGCCGGCGGCCCACGCCACGTTCAAGAACAGCTCGGCGATCGCCGAGCGCCTGCTCGGGCCGGAGGCGATCGCCGCGCTCCTCGCCCGGCTGGCCGCACCGCCGAACCCGTGGAATCTCGTCTCGTTCTTCGCCCTCGGCGGTGCGGTGGCGGCGGTCGACCCGACGGCGACGGCCTTCCCGCACCGACGGGCGCTGTTCGATCTCCAGTACCAAGCGTACTGGTCGGATCCGGGCCTCGCCGCGGCGCAGGTCGGCTGGGTGCGCGACGCCCGGCTGGCCATGGCCCCGTTCACCAACGGCGCGTACGTCAACTACCTCGACCTCGAGATCGATGACTGGGCCACCGCCTACTACGGCCCGAACCGTCGCCGTCTGCGGCAGGTGAAGACGGCCTACGACCCGGGCCGCTTCTTCCACGCGCCGCAGGGGATTCGGCCGCTGTAGGACTCGACGACCGCGCCCGTTCCGCCGGCTGTCGGTCAGCCTGCGGCGAGGCGCCAGCGGCCGGCGCGGAGGGCCGGCGCGGCGAGTTCCCACGCCAGCAGCGCGAGGATCGGCACGGTCAGGAAGAGGGCGAGGAAGAGGTGCCGGTGCCATTCGTCGAAGCCGGCGTTGAAGCGGGCCCAGACGTAGGCCGGATAGTAGGCGAGGCCGAGCGTGGTGGCGGCGAAGAGCCACGCCAAGGTCGCCCGCCGCGGCCGCAGCGCCACCACGGCGACGATCGGGACGAGGTACCACGGGTAGAGGTTCGTCATCAGCAGCGCGAAGAGGAGCATGGTGTCGACCGCGGCGTCCGCCAGCGGCCGGCCGCGCAGCACGGCGACGGTCAGCCCGAGGGCGAGCAGCACGAAGAGGGCCGCGCTGACGTTGCGGACGATCTCGGCCCGCTCGCTCGGCGAGAGCCAGACCGGGGCGCAGCGGGCCCCGACCGCCGGCAGGACGACCGGCTCGTCGGCGAACGGGCTGTCGCAGTCGGTCGCGGCCGCGGCGGAGGCGACGGCGAGCACGCTCGGCAGCGGGTGTCGCCGGGACCACTGCTGGGCGAGGGACAAGGGCGAGACGTGGTCCATCTTCTGCGACATGGCGGTGCCCTTGGCGAGGCCGCTGACCATCTGGCCGTCGGCCCACCACGGGACGGTGACCGCGACGCCCACCGCGGCGGCGAGGGCCGCCGTCGTCGCGATCCGCCAGCCCCAGCGTTCGCGCACGGCGGCGGCGAGGAAAAGGGGGGCCAGCGCGGCGCTGAAGAACTTGACGAGCGCCGAGAGGACGAGCGCCGGTCCCGCGAGGGCCGAGCGGTTGGCGGCGGCGACCAATGCGGCGACGAGGAAGGCGGTCATCAGCACGTCGTTGTGGGCGTTGCCGACGCCCTCGAAGAGGACCAGCGGGCTGGCGGCGAAGAGATAGACGGCGGACCATCCCGCTTGGCCGCCCCCGTGATGGCGGAAGAGGATCGCGGCGACTGCCCAGACCAGCAGGAGGTTGACCACCTTGACGGCAACCAGCAGGCGAGTCACGTCGGAGAAGCCGGCGACGAGCGCCGGGACGGCAGAAGCCGCCAGCCATGCCGGGCCGTAGAAGAGGGGCACGTTGAGCAGGAACGCGGGGAGCGCGAACGGATCGCCCCGATGGTCGGCGAACGTCGCCAGGTAGGGGTTCTGGCCGTAGAACCAGGTCAGCTTCATCTCGACGAGGTAGTCGAAGACGTCGAGCGCGCCGACCGGGTAGAGGAGCAGGTTCGCCGCCGCCGGCCCGGCCGCGGCGAGCACGACCGCGAGCTTGGCGGTCCGGGACGGCGCGGTTCGTGCCCGTCGCAGGAGCCACCAGCCGAGGGCGTGCAGGACGCCGATCAGCACGAAGAGGATCAGCGTGCCGCGCAGGATGGGCGAGTCGAAGCGGCCGGGGACCATCTCGAACGCGAAGTGGGTCCGGTCCCGGTTGTCCGGCAGGGCGTACCATCGCTGGACGGGCAGCCAGGCGAGACAGGCGAGGACCGAGGTGACGAGCAGCGCGAGGTCCTGCCGACGACGGGCGGGCGGCGGGGCGTGACGTTCAGCGGTGACGGACGGCGAGTCGGGCATCGGCGAAGGGCGCTCCGGCGTGCGATTGGCCGACGGGGCGGGCCGCGCGAGCGCCGCGCCGGGTCCGGCGTCGGGGAGGGCCGTCGCGTGGTCGCGGACCGGGCGCGAGAAACGGTGGGATTCGGTGGCTTCCGGCCGCGCTGACCCTAGCACGGAGCGACGCGGTGCGTCGCGCACGCGGCGGGCATTGCTGCTCGAGTCGGCAGGAGTGGCGGCGTTGCTCGGCGGTTTCGCATGGTGGAGAACCGGACCGGAGCGACTGGTGGGCCTGGCCTGTTACAGCGTCGGCAGCGCGGGGGCCTGCCACGCCTGCTGCGACCGACTGCCGCGACTGCCGGGCGGAACCGCGCTCGCCGTTCGGGAGTGCCACCAGCGCTGCGAGGCGATCATCGGCCTGCCGGGCTCGAAGGCGCGTTGAGCGTCGCGGCGCGGGCGTCTTCTGCGGCCGGGGATCTGGTAAGGGAGGTATTCCTCGGGAAGCCGCCGCGCCGCGGGAATCCGAGGGCTCGGGCGAGAGCTTGATCCTTCCCGATACATTGCCTCCCCTCTCCCGCGGCGGCAACTGACCGGGGGAGGTATCCATCGGGAGGCGGCCGCGCTGCGGCAAACGGGGGTTCGGGGGAGGGGGTTGACCCTCTCCCGGGCCTGATTCTCCCCCCTTTCCCGCCGCCTGACACGGGGGAGGTATCCAAGGGATAGCGGCCGCGCCGCGGCAAATAGGGGGTTCGGGGGAGGGCTTGGCCCTCCCCTGATTCATCTTCTCCCCCTCTCCCGCCGCCGCGGGAGAGGGGGCTGGGGGGTGAGGGCCGTCCCGGCGGGCCCGGCCGCGAGGTGCGGCTGCCGCTGTCGATCAGATACCTCCCCCTGTCAGGCCGCCGCGGGAGAGGGGGAGAAATGGCCTCAGGGGAGGGCCAAGCCCTCCCCCGAACCCCCGGATGGCCGCGGCGCGGCCGCTTCCCGACGAAAACCTCCCCGGTCAGCCGCCGCCGCGGGAGAGGGGGTTGGGGGTGTGGGCGGTCCCAACGGGCTCAGGTGAGGGGGGCGGACGCCGCCATCGTTCGGGATCTCCCCGTTTCGGCAGTGGGAGAGGGGAGCCGGCCACCGGCGCGGCGCGGTTCGCCGGCGGATGCCCGGCGAGCGCGCTCGGTTTGTGCGGCTGGGAATGAAGGGGTACACTTCGGCGTCACTCGGGGAGGTGCCAGAGTGGTCGAATGGGGCCGCCTGCTAAGCGGTTGAGGGCGCTTTAACGTCCTCCGAGGGTTCGAATCCCTCCCTTCCCGCCGAGCCGGTCCGCCAGTGGGCGGGCCGTTGTCGTGTCCCAGCGGCCGTGCCTGTTGCAGGGGCGGCGGCGGGGAGCGTACACTCGGGACGATGCGCCTGTAGCTCAGGGGATAGAGCGTTGGGTTGCGGACCCAAAGGCCGCAGGTTCGAATCCTGCCAGGCGTACCACCCAGCGGCACCGCCGTGCTGAACTGACCCTCACCGCCAAGCCACCCGCCGCCGACCGACTCACGCTCGGGTCGGCCGTTCGACCTGTGCGCCGAGTGCCACCGTGTCGGGCGCGGTCGGTTGTGGGTTCGCGTCGGGGTGGCGGAGGTTGGGTCCGCTTCGAGAGTCGTCCGCATCGAGGGATGCGTCAGGATCGGCCAGCGCGTGGACCGGGCCAGCCAGCCGGACTGCGACCCGCTGCCGCGTCTCCGGCGCGTCGTGGACCCCGGAGCGCACCGTCAGTGTCGGGCCCGTGTCGAGCGCGACCGTCAGCAGGAACGAGTGGCCCAGGAACTGGCGGTGCAGGACGACGCCGCGGGCGCCGTCGTCGTCGCCAATCCGGTCGAGGCAGACGGCCTCTGGCGGCACGACGACCGTGACCGGCCCGTACAGCGGCGTGTAGAGCGGGGCGGTGCCGAGGGCGCAGCGCACCGTCCGCCCGTTCGCCGTGCCGGGGAGGTACTGCGCCTCGCCCAGGAAGTCGCTGATCGCGCGCGTGCGCGGCCGGAGCGCGACGTCCTCCGGGCAGCCGATCTGCGCCACCCGGCCGTCGAGCATGACGGCCACCCGGTCGGCCACGGTGAACGCTTCCTCCCGGTCGTGGGTCACCAGCACGGCGGTGGCCCCGGCCTCGCGCAGGATGTCGCGCACCTCGGCCCGCACGCGCGCGCGCAGGCTGGCGTCGAGGTTCGAGAACGGCTCGTCCAGCAGGAGGACGTCTGGCCGGGGGGCCAGCGCCCGCGCCAGCGCGACGCGCTGCTGCTGGCCGCCCGAGAGATGAGCCGGCATCCGCTCGCCGAGGTCCTGCAGGCCGACCAAGGCCAGGGCGGCGTCGGCGGCGGCCCGTAGTCCGCGCGGCAGGCCGAAGCCGACGTTGCCGCGCACGCTCAGGTGAGGGAAGAGGGCGTAGTCTTGGAAGACCATGCCGACCCGCCGCTGCTCGGGCGGAAGGTGGACCTCCCGCCCGGACTCGGCGCAGGCGACGAGTCGGTCGCCGATGACGACCCGGCCGCGATCGAGCCGCTCGAAGCCGGCGATCAGCCGCAGGGCCGTCGTCTTGCCGCACCCGCTCGGCCCGAGCAGGGCGCAGATCTCGCCGCGCGGCACGTGCAGGTCGAAGCCACCCACGACGGGCAGGTCGCCGAAGCGCTTGCCGATGCCGACGCATTGCAGGGCCGGCGGGCCCGGTGCCGCGCTCACGCGATGACCGCCTGCTGCCGCCGCGCCAGCAGGAACGTCGGCACGGCGGTGACGGCGACGAGGAGCAGGGCCGGCAGGGCCGCCTCGCCGTAGCGGGCGTCGCCCGCCGCGGTCCAGACCAAGGTCGGCAGGGTGCGACCCCCGGCCGGGATCAGCAGGAGGGTGATCGGCAGTTCCTTCATGGTCGAGAGGAACACCAGCAGCACGCCGGCCAGCAGCCCCGGCCGGACGAGCGGGACGGTGACCCGCCACGTCGCGCGGGGGAGGGTGCAGCCGAGGCCGCGGGCGGCCTCCTCCAGCCGCGGGTTGACTTGCAGCAGCGACAGCCGGGTCGCGCCGACCGCCTGGGCCACGTACCGGGTGGCGCAGGCGAGCACCAGCACGGCCAGCGTCTGGTACCACGGCGTGCGGACGGTGACCGCGACATAGGCGACGGCGATGACGATGCCGGGCAGCGCGTAGGTGAGGTAGGTCGTGCGCTCGAGGACGCGGGTGAGGACCGAGCGGTAGCGGACGCTGAGGACGGCGACCGGCACCGCGCCGACCGCCGCGGCCAGCGCCGCGCCGCCGCCGAGGAGGACCGAGGTCTGGGTGGCGGCCAGGAGGTGCGGGCTCGCGTCCCGGAGCGTGAAGGAGCGGGCGCACCAGTAGACGAGGACGGCGATCGGCAGCACCAGCGACGCCGCGGCGACCGCGGCGCAGAGGGCCAGGCTCGGGCCCTGCCAGCGGCCGAGCGGCACCGGCGTCCCCGCGCGGCGGGTGCCGACCCCGACGCGGTGGAGGGTCACCCGGCCGCGCACCGCCGCTTCGACCGCCAGCAACGCCACGGCGAGGAGAACGAGGACGAGCGAGAGGCCGGCGGCGGCGGTGCGGTCGAAGCTGGCGCGGTAGCTGGTGTAGATCGCCCGCGTGAACGCGTCGTAGCGGAGCAGGGTGACGACGCCGAAGTCGCCGAGCGTGTAGAGGGCCGAGAGGAGGCCGCCAACGGCCATCGCCGGTCGCAGGTGCGGCAGGGTGACCCGACGGAACGCCTCCGTCGCGGTCAGCCCGAGGCTGCGGGCCGCCTCCTCCTGGCTCGGGTCGAGACCGAGGAACGCCGCCCGCAGCGCGAGGAACGCGTAGGGCAGGGTCGCGCCGGTGAGGACGAACCACGCGCCCCAGAACCCGTAGAGGGACGGCAGGCGGGAGACGCCGAACGGCTCGAGAAGCTGCTGGGCCAAGCCGCGCGGACCCAGCGCGGCGACGAAGGCGAGCGCGGCAACGAAGGAGGGGATGACCAGCGGCAGAGTGAACGCGGTCGCCCAGAGACGGCGGCCCGGCAACGTCGTGCGCGCGGTCAGCCACGCCAGCGGCACGGCGAGGGCGACGGCGGAACCCGAGACCGCCGCGACCAGCAGGACGGTGTTGACGACCACTTGCAGCGTCTTGGGTCGCCACAGCGCCCGAGTGGCGGCCCCGAGGTCGCCGCTGGTGCGGACGACCAAGTAGACGAGCGGCAGCAGCGAGACGACGGCGACCACGCCGCCGGCCGCGAGCAGCCACGGCGGCGCGGGCCGCCCGCGGCCGACGCGATCCCGCGTCGGCCGCGGGAGGTCGCGGCCGGTTGCCTCGTCGGGAGCGGCCCAGACGCCGGCCCCGGGGGCGGGAAGCGGGTGTCGTCTCGCCATCGGCGTGCGGGCTCGCCTCGACGCCGGCGCTACAGGATGCCGAGGTCGGTCAGCATCGCCACCGTGCCCTGCAGGTCGGCCAGGTCGGTGAGGTTGATCTCGGGGCTGCCGACCTTCGCCAGCGGCGGCAGGCCCGCCGGCGAGGCGACGGTGCCGACCACCGGGTACTCCGACGTCTTCGTCGCGAAGTAGGTCTGCCCGTCGTCGCTCAGGAGGTACTCGACGAAGGCGAGCGCCTCCGCCGGGTGCTTGGCGGTGCCCGGGATGCCCGCGCCGGCCACGTTGACGAGCGCCCCCGGGTCTGCCGGGTCGAGGTAGTGGTTCTCGATCGGGAAGTCGGCCCCCTCCTCGCGCAGGACCGCGTACTTGTAGTAGTGGTTGACCAGCCCGAGGTCGAGTTCGCCGTTGCCGACCGCGAGGACGATCGTGGTGTTGTCGTCGAACGGGACCACCCCGTTGGCGACCATCCCCTCGAGCCACGCCCGCGCGGCGTCGTCCCCCTCGAGGGTGCGGAAGGCCGTGACGAAGGCTTGGAACGACGCGTTGGTCGGTGCCCAGCCGACGCGCCCGTTCCAGGCCGGGTCGAGCAAGGTTCCCACCTTGTCGGGCACTTCGTCCTCCGCGAGCGCGTCGGTGTTGTAGACGAGCACGCGGGCCCGGGCGGAGGTGCCGGTCCACAGACCGGCGTCAGAGCGGAAGCGCGGGTCGACCGTCGCCAGCAGAGCGTCCGGCAACGGGCTGAAGCGGCCGGCGTCCTGCAACAGCCCGAGGGCGCCGGCGTCCTGCGCGAAGAAGACGTCGGCGGGGGAGGCGTCGCCCTCCTCGAGCAGGGTGGTCGCCAGTTCGCCGGTGCTCGCGTAGCGGACGTCGGCGGCGATGCCGGTGGCCGTCGTGAACTGCTCGATGAACGGCCCGACAAGGTTCTCGTTGCGCCCGGAGTAGATGGTCAGACGGCCCGCGGTCGGCGTCGCCTCGGTTTGGGCGGCCACCCGGCGGGCACGGCTGCCTGCCGCCGCGGCGACGGCCACTGCTCCGGCCGCGAGCGCGACCGCGCGCCTAGAAATCGGTCGTCCGATCGGGGAACGGGCACTGCCCTGCCCATTCGCCATGCGTCGCTCCTCTCGTCGTCGGCCCTCGTTGCCGAGCTTCGCGGGCGGAGTTCGCGCCGTTGCCCCGGCACGTCTGGTCGTTCGCCACCAATATCCGATGAATCTGGTCGGATATTGGCCAAGCCTATCGACTGGCCCGGCGCGCGTCAATGCCGACCACGAGACGTGCCGGGCCTGCCGGCCCGGGGCGAGCGTGGCCCGGTTCGGCGGCTCGCCGCCGGGGTCGGGACGAGCGCTGCGTCGGCCGCCGGGTGAGACATGGCGTGGCGACGACAAGCGGGCCGGGGCGACAGCCCCGGCCCGCAACGCCTCGCGGCGAACGGCGACTACTTGACGATGACCTTGCCCTTCATGCCGGCGTGGAACTCGCAGTAGTAGTCGTATTCCCCCGCCTTGTCGAAGGTGACGCTGAAGGTCGCGCCGGTCTTCATCACCCCCGACTTGATCAATGCCTTCGCCGGCCCGAGTCCGGTGACGGTGTGCGGGGTGTTGTCCTCGTTGGTCCACGTCACGGTCGTGCCGACCGGCACCGTGACCGGGGAGGGGTTGTAGGCGAAATTCTTGATGGCGACGGCGACGGCCTTGCCGCTGGTCGCCACGGGGGTCGCGCCGACCGGCGTCGCGCCCGGCGTGGCCGACGCCGGGGTGCCCGGCGCGACCGGGCTGACGGTGGGTGTGGCCTCCTCGCTGGCCAGAAGCCGGGCGGCGGCGGCCCGTGCCTCGGCGAGACTGCCGGAAACGGCCAACGCACCGCCGGCCGCCAGCAGCAACCCCCCGGAAAGCAGGGCGCGGCGCGATCGCGGGGGACGGGAACCGAGCGACATCGAACGAATCCTTCCTGAATGCCGTGCCTGGACGCGGCTCCGAAGATCAACCCTGTGACCGTAGCACACCGGCCGGGCGGCGGCCCGGCTGCGCGGTAGCGTGGGGTGTGGTAGATTCTGCGGCGGAGAGGTGTCCGAGTGGTTGATGGTGCCGCTCTCGAAAAGCGGTCTGGTGTTGAGCCAGCGTGGGTTCGAATCCCACCCTCTCCGCCGAGCAGCATCTGAGCGATGACGGCGACCGGAACGGGTCGCCGTTGGCGTTTGCGGTCGGTCTTCGCGCCCGCGACTCGGTGCTCCGTGGGCCTCGCTTGATCGTTGGCCGGCGGACGGCCGCGCCCGCCGGGCTCAGGGCGCGGCGGTGTTCCTCTGGCGCTGTAGTTCGGCGGCGACGCTGGCGGCCACGTCGGCGAGCATCCGGCCGTCCCCGGTTTCGCCGGAGAGCAGCTCGCGCTCGGCCGGGGTCATGTCGAGGGCGGTGACGCGCTCGCGGGCGGCCTCGACCGCGCGGCGGCCGACCACGTAGGCACCGATCGCCGTCGCCGCCGAGGCCAGCTCGAACGGCACGCCGAGCGTGGCAAGCGGGTTGTCGGTCCGCAGGAGCAGCGACCCGACGACGAAGAGGAGCAGTACGGCCGCTGCGCCGCCGGCCAGCCAGCGCACCTTCTCGCGGGTGACCGCGTCGCGGCGCTCGGCCCGTTGCGGGTGCGACCAGAAGATCGGGGCCCGGAGCGTGGTCCGCAGGTGGGCGCGGAGGAAGTCGGCGACCGGGCGACGGGCGGCGTCGGGGTTGGCGGCGGCGACGCGCTGCCAGATCGCCGCCGCCCCGGTCCACTCCCCGGCCCGCAGCTCCAGTGCGGCCAGCACGAGGAGCGCCTCGGCGCAGTCGGGGTCGACCCGCAGGGCACGGCCGATCCGGTCGCGGGCCTTGGCGTCGGCGGCGCGGTCGCCGCGCTCGGCCCGCTCGGCGTAGACCGCGGCCAGCTGGGCTTGGATGCGCGGGTTCTCGGGGGTCAGCCGGGCAGCCTTGAGCAGGGCGTCGACCGCGTCGTCGGTCAGGCCGAGGTTGAAGTAGGCGACGCCGAGCCCGTAGTGGGCGCGGGCCGCCTCAGCGTCGGTCGGTCGGTTGCGCAACTGCGCCCGGAAGGCGTCGATCTGCTCGTCGACCACGGCACGGTCGATCTGGGCGGGGTCGATCCGCGCGGTGCCGACGGCGACCACGACGACGGTGCCGCAGTACGGGCAGCGGGCGGTGTCCGGGTCCAGCGGCGCGGAGCAGACGGGACAGACGAGCGGGACCAGCGTGCTCAACGGCTGGCCCCGAGCGCCGGCCCGGGCGCCGCGACCCCGTGCGGGCGTCGCGTCATCGCGCGAGCGCCGCGTCGATCTCGGCCCGGGTCGGCATCGACGGCTGCGCGCCGGCCCGGCTGGCGG
>JBDHWC010000081.1:0-11300 GCA_039809985.1 Thermomicrobiales bacterium
GCGGGGGCGGTGGGCGGTCGTCGAGGCCGACTGGCCGCGAAACCGGGAGGGGGTCGTGGGCGTGTTCGGAAAGACGGCGGCCGTCTGCTAATCTCACCCTCACCCGCCCCGCGTAACCTTCATGGACGCCTCGCCGCTGGCGACGCTCGACGCGTCGGGTCGGCGCGGGGAGACGGGGATCGCGGGCGGGAGCGCCCCGCGTCGCGACGGGAGCAGCCAAGCCGATGGTGCTGGAGGTTGTTGACTCTGCGGCCGACACCGACGGCGACCCGCACAAACCCGGCGTGGGCCCGGCCACCTTGGGCGAGGGGTCAGGTGCCGCTGACGCGTCCCCGAAGGGCGAGCGGTTCCCCCTCTCGGCGGGCCAGCTCCGGCTCTGGCTGCTCGGCCAGCTCTTCCCGAAGCAGTCGCGCCAGTTGCGGGCGGTGGCGGTTCGCCTGACCGGCGTCCTCTCGGAGGAGGCGCTCGGCCGGGCCCTCGACGCGACCGTGGCGCGCCACGCCGCGCTGCGGATGCGGGTCGTGCCGGATGGCGAGGAGCCGACCGGGACGGTGCTGCCGGCCGCGCCGGTGCCGCTGCCCTCGGCCCGGGTCCGCAAGTCGCGCACGGGCGAGAGCGACGCCGACTGGGAGGCCGCGGTCGGCATCCTCGCCGAGCGGGAGGCGACCCGGCAGCTCGACCTGACCGCGGAAGCGCCGTTGCGGGCGTCGCTGGTGAAGCGGACGCCGCGTGACCACGTCCTGCTGCTGCTGGTCCACCCGTTGGCGGTCGACGCGGCGGGGGCGGGGATCCTGCTGGCCGACATCGCCGCCTTCTACCGGGCGGAGACGACCGGCGTGCCGCCGGAACTGCCGCCGACGATCGGCCTCGACGTCTGGAACCGGGCCGAGCGCGACCGGCTGGAGGACGGCCGTTTGGCCGAGGACCTCGCCTGGTGGCAGGTCGCCCTCGCCGACGCCGGCACGCCGGAGGTGATGCCCGACCGCGAGGCGGCGGTGCCGTCGCGGCGGGCGGGGCGGGTTCGCTTCGACGTGCCGGCGGCGACGCGGGCCGGGATCGAGGACGTGGCCGCGGAGAGCGGGACGACGACCTTCGCCGCGGTGCTGGCGGTCTGGGCGGCGCTCCTCGCCCGGCATGGGGCCGGCGACGACTTCGTGGTCGGCACCTCGCTCGACCTGCGCGACGACCCGGCGGCCCGGGCGATGGTCGGGATGGCGGCGAACCGGCTCGCGCTGCGGGTCGACCTGACCGACCGGCCGTCGCTGCGGCAGGCGGCGGAACGGCTGCAGCGGGTGATCGGCCTCTCGGTCGCGCACGGCCGCGCGCCGGTCGAGCGGGTGGCGACGGCGGTGAAGGCGGAGCGGAACCTCGCCCGGACGCCGCTGGTGCCGGTCACGCTCGACGCGACGACCACGCCGGCCGCGCCCGACTTCGGGTCGCGGCTGTCCGCGACGTTGATCGACCTGTCGCACGGCGACGGCGCGGAGGACCTCGCGCTGGCGCTCGGCGAGGGGGAGGAGGGGGGCTGGCAGGGCTGGCTCGACTTCAGCCTCGACCGCTACGCCGAGGTGAGCGCGCGACGGCTCGTCGGCCAGTTCGCGCGGCTGCTGGGGCAGGCCGCGGCCGAGCCGGACCGACCGCTGGTCGACCTGCAGCTGCTCGACCCGGCGGAGCGGGCCGCGCTGCTGGCGCTCAACCCGGCGGACGAGCCCGTGGCCGAGCCGGCGACGATCCACGGCGCATTCCTCGCCCGGGCGGACGCCGCGCCCGACGCGACCGCCTTGGTCTTCGGCGAGGTGCGCGTCAGCTACGGCGAACTGGCGGCCGCGTCGGCCGTGCTGGCGGCGCGGCTCGCGGCCGAGGGGGTGCGACCCGGCGCACGGGTGGGGCTCTGCCTCGACCGGACGCCGCGGACGATCGTCGCCCTGCTGGCCGTGCTGCGGGCGGGGGGCGTCGCCGTGCCGCTCGACCCGGCGTACCCGGCGGCGCGGCTGGCGTTCATGGCCGAGGACGCCGGGCTGGCGCTGGTCCTGACCGACGCGGCGTCGGAAGCGACGGCGGCGACCACGGGCGCGCCGCTGCTGCGGGTCGACGACCTCGACCTCGGCCCGGACGCCGCGGCGGCGGGCGCGCCGGTCGACATCGGCGTCGGCCCGGACGACCCGGCCTACGTGGTCTACACCTCCGGGTCGACCGGCACCCCGAAGGGAGTGGTCGGGACGCATCGCGGCGCGGTGGCACTGGCCCGCTGGATCGGCGCGGCCCACCCGTTCGCGGCGGACGAGACGAGCGCCTTCACCGTCTCGCTCAGTTTCGTCGACGCGGTCTGGGACCTCTGGGGGCCGCTGCTGAACGGCGCGCCGGTGGTGATCGTGCCGGAGCGGGACCGGCGCGAGGCGGACCGCCTGATCGACGTGCTGGCCGAACACGGCGTCGGCCGGATCATCGCCGCCGCGTCGTTGCTGCGGGCGATGCTCGACACGCAGGCGGACCTCACCAACCGACTGCCGCGGCTGCGACGGCTCTTCAGCAGCGCCGAGACGTTGCCGGTCGACCTCGCCGAACGGCTGCGGGAGCGGGTGCCGCAGGCGACGCTGGTCAACACCTACGGCTCCTCCGAGGTGACCGCGGTGGTCACCGTGGCCGAGGTGGGGCCGACCGCCGCCGACCAGCCGCGGGTGCCGATCGGCCGGCCGCTGACGGGCAGCAGGGTCTACGTGCGGGAGCCGAACGGCGACCTCGCCCCGGTCGGGATGCCGGGGGAACTGGTCGTCGGCGGCCAGCAGGTCGCGCTCGGCTACCTCGGGCAGCCTGAGGCGACGGCCGAGAAATTCGTCGACGACCCGTTCGCGGCGCGCCCCGGGGCGCGCCTCTACCGCACCGGCGACCGGGGCCGGCTGCTCGCCGACGGCACGCTGGAGTTGCTCGGCCGGATGGACCGGCTGGTCAAGATCCGCGGCTTCCGGGTCGAGCCGGGGGAGGTCGAGGCGGCGCTCGGCACCCACCCGGCGGTGCGGGAGGCGGTGGTGGTCACCCGCGACGACGGGGCGAGCGGGGCGCGCCTCGTCGCCTACGTGGTGCCGCACGACCTCGCGCTCTCGGCGGAGGAGGTGCGGGGCTGGCTGCGGGAGCGGCTGCCCGACCACCTCGTGCCGTCGCTGATCGCGACGCTGCCGGAACTGCCGCGGACCCCGACCGGCAAGATCGACCGCCGCAGCCTGCCGGAGGCGACCGGGCAGTCGGCGGCCGTCTACGTCGCGCCGCGGTCGCCGACCGAGGCGGCGCTGGTCGGGGTCTGGGAGCGAGTGCTCGGGCTCGAGCGGGTGGGGGTCCACGACAACTTCTTCGACCTCGGCGGCCACTCGCTCCTCGTGGCGCGGACGATGGCGGCACTGCCGGAGGCGCTGGGAGTCGAACTGCCGTTGCGGGCGCTCTTCCTCGCGCCGACCGTCGCCCGGCTGGCCGAGTCGGTCGACGCGATGCTCGGCGGCAGCCCGGTCGACCGGCTGGCCGAGGACGGGGCGACGCTGGTGCCGTTGCAGGAGACGGGGAGCAAGGCCCCGGTCTTCCTGGTGCCGGGGGGAGGCGGCGACGCCTTCAACCTCTTCCGCTTCGCCAAGCTGTTCCGCGAGGTCGACGGCGACCGCCCGGCGTGGGGCTTCCTCGAGCGGGGCGAGGACCTCGGGGAGGAGGCCGACGGCGACTGGGTGGCGGCCAAGGCACGGGCCTACGCGGGGGAGATCCAGGCCCGCTGGCCCGCCGGCGCGTGCGTGCTGGCCGGGGCCTGCGCCGGCGGCCTGCTGGCGTACGAGGTGGCCCAGCGGCTGCTGGCCGACGGACGCGACGTCGCTGCGGTCGTCCTGCTCGACACGTGGCACCCGAGCGTCCGGCGCACCGGGAAGGGCGAGCGTCACGGGTGGCGGGTCGACAAGGGGGAGCGGAAGGCGGGCCGCCGCCGCGCCCGTGAGGAGCACGCCTTCCGCCAAGGGCACGCGTCGGTGAAGGGGCGGCGGCAGGTGCTCCACGCCTACGAGCCGGCCCGCCTGCCGCGACCGCTGGTGCTGCTGGTGAACGAGACGTGGGGCGAGGAGAACGCGGCGCTCGGCTGGACGGCCGACGACGCGCTGGACCTCGCCGTGATCCCGCTGCCCGGCGCGCACGGGAACTACCTGGCGGACCATCTCGAGACGGTGGCCGGGCAGATGCGCGAGATCCTGGAGCGCGTCCTGCCGACCGTGGAGGAGGTCTAGACCGCGGTCGGCCTTCGAGGGGAGCGCGCCGGTCGAGGGCGGCACGTGGTTGGTGGGACCGGGATTGACGGGGGGCGCCCTCACCCCCAGCCCCTCACAACATGACCGTTTGCCGGCGTTCCCCCAAGATGCTCTCGGCACCGGAGCGGGGCGGCCGTCCCGGCCGCTCGGGGAGGGCCGACGCGCCCCTCCCGGCCGCCTCCGACCGGACCGGAGGGGACGCCGACGGGCAGCGACGGGCCGCTGGGCGGGGGTGGAACCCGCGGCCCGGCCACGTTTCGGCCCGGATCGGGGACGCTGCCGGATCCGTGGCCGCC
Source organism: Thermomicrobiales bacterium (assembly GCA_039809985.1). GTDB lineage: Bacteria > Chloroflexota > Chloroflexia > Thermomicrobiales > UBA6265 > JAICJJ01. Next base: position 4,568 of record JBDHWC010000081.1, read on the forward strand.
GGATTCCCAAACGGTCATGTTGTGAGCCCCCCAGCCCCCTCTCCCGCCGCCACGACTGACAGGGGTAGGCATCCATAGGAAAACGGCTGGAAAGCGGCCGCGCCGCGGCAACCCGGGGGTCCGGGGGAGGGCTTGACCCTCCCCCGATTCATTGCTCCCCCTCTCCCGCCGCCGCGGGAGAGGGGGCTGGGGGTGAGGGCCGTCCCGGCAGAGCCCGGCCGCGAGGTGCGGCTGCCGCTATCGATCAGATGCCTCCCCCTGTCAGGCCGCAGCGGGAGAGGGGGAGAAACTGAATCAGGGGAGGGCCAAGCCCTCCCCCGGACCCCCGGCTTGCCGCAGCGAGGCTCCTCGATGGATGCCTGCCCCGGTCTGGCTACGGCCTCGGGAAGCTCAGCCCGAAAACCGCCTCGACGTCCATCGGGTCGACCCCGAGCTTGGCCCGCAACTGGTCGCGGACGACGGTCTCCGACTCGAGGTCGCCCGTCAGCGGCAGGGCGAGCCGCGCCCCGTCGCGCAGGACCGACTCCCGCGACCCGACCTCCATCATCATCGCGGCCACGGCGTCGTCGTCGGTGTACTCCGACGGCGCGACGCCGCGCACCGCCCGCGCGAAGTCGACGATGTGGTCCATCACCGCCGCCCCGTAGTAGTCGCGGTGGTGGTAGACGTGGCCCGGCTCCAGTCCGGCCTGCGGCGAGAAGACGTTCTCCCACGCGACCCGGCCCGAAGGCAGGTCGACCCAGTCGCGGGTCCAGAACCCGCCCTCCGCCTCGTGCACGATCGGGCAGACGATGTCGGCGATCGCGCCGTTGGCCAAGGCGGCGTCGGAGCAGATCCGGACCTCCGCCTCGCCCCACCAGTTCCGCACCGCCCAGCGGGCGATCGCGCCGCGGATGCCGTCGATCTCGGTGTAGCCGGGGCGCGGGTAGCGGCCGAGCATCCCCTTGATGTTGGCGGCGAAGTCGGTCACCAGCCGGTCCCCGGGGAAGACGAAGAAGCGGGCGTTGAACGTCTCCGACTCGTGGTGGCGGTGGGGGGCCTCGTCGTGCGGCAGGGTCGGCATCGTGTGCCGGACCGCCTGCACCGACTGCGGCCGGTCGCCCATCAGCACGATCCAGCGCGAGTTGTTGTGGTAGCCGAGGTGGTCGTGGAACGACGTCACCCGGTGGACGTCGCCGATCGCGCCGGTCGCCACGACCCGCTTCGCGATCCGGTCGAACGGGAAGCGGAAGAAGTTCTCCGCCACCCGCATCACCACGCCGTGGGCGCGCGCGGTGTCGCGCATCTCGACCGCCTGCGCCAGCAGGTTCGCGATCGTCGTCTCGACCAGGTTGTGGACGCCGTGGCTCGAGAGGTAGCAGGAGATGGCGTGGTGGCCGTCGATCGGGGTGACGACGAGCGCCGCCTCCATCGGCCGGGCCGCGACCAGTTCCGGCAGCGAGTGGAACGCCGGCACCCCGAGTGCCGCCCCCGCCGCGTCGGCGTGCTCCGCCACCGGGTCGCAGACGGCCGTGATCGTCACCCACGGCGCCAGCGCCTTGAACAACGGCAGGTAGATCGTGCGGGCGCGGTTGCCGGTGCCGACCAGCGCGACCCGGACCGGGCTCTCGAGCGGCGGGACCATCAGGCGAACTCCTCTCCGACCGTCACTTCGTAGACCTGCGCGAAGCCGGTGCGGTCGCTGGTGAAAACCACGCGGCTGCCGTCCGGCGCGAACGACGGGTGAGGGTGGGTGTGCTGCGGCGCGTGGACCGTGATCGGCCCGTCGGCGTAGGGGAAGGGGCCGGCCCAGTGCGCGCCGAGGCTGCTCGCCTCCGGATGGCAGAGCGTGGTCGGCGCGCCGACGCCGTCGGTCGGGTCGAACAGCTGGAGGCCGCTGTCGGGGAAGTTGGTGTCAGCCACCATCAGCCGGCCGTCGCGGCGGGAGGCGGCGTGCCACGCGTTGAAGGTGGTCACCTGCCGTTCCGCCCCGCTGTCGACGGCGATCGCCCGCACCCCGTGCGGCCAGTCGACGAAGGCCAGCTCGCGCCGGCCGGGCAGCCACGTCTCGTGCGTCACCCACTGGCCGGGGGCCCGCTCGTGCAGGCGGCGGTTGCCGCTGCCGTCGCGGTTCACCAGCCAGACCCGGTCGGTCAGCGGTCCGGCGTAGAAGAGGAGCGTGTCGTCGTCCGGGCAGAACTGCTGGTGGCCGATCGTGTCGCGTCGCAGGATCACCTCCCACGAGCGGTCGCGGGTGTCGACCACGGCGAGGCACGCCACTGGTCCCTCGTTGAACTTGACCGCCCACCAGCGGTCGTCGCGGCTGAGCGCGGTGGTGCCCATCGCCGCCCCGACCATCCCCTGCTCGCGCAGCGCGACGTCGCCGAAGACGGCGACCTGCTCCGCCTCGCAGGTGGCGCAGTCGACCCGCCACCCCTCGGCCCCGGCGGTGTAGTAGACGAAGCGGCCGTCGTGCGAGGGGTGGACCGACCACTCGGCGATGCGGGGCTGGTCGGTCAGCTGGACGAGGTCCCCGCTGGCCCGCTCCTCGGCGAAGAGCTGCGGCGTGCCGGTTCGGTGCGAGACGAAGACCAGGCGGCGCATGGCGTCGTCGTAGGCCGGCACGAAGAAGAACGGGTGGTGGTGGATCGCCGGCGCGGCCGTGACCTGCCGCACCGTGGCGCCGGTCCGCTCGTCGACGGCCAGCGTCGACTCGGAGCGGAACCGGGTGCCCCGGCTGCTCATCGCTGCCCCTGTGCGGCGGGCGCGCCCCCTGTGCGGGGGCGCGCCCGTCCGTGCGCTATCCCTGCTTGGCCATGTAGAGGTTCCACGGCGCGATCAGGGTGACGTCCGGCCCCTTCTCGTAGCCGTGCACGTAGTCGCGGGCGTTGAGGGTCATGATCTCCTCGGCGAACGGCATGCAGGTGTAGTCGTTCATGAACAGCACCTGCGCCTGCAGCGCCAGCTCGCACCGCTTCGGGTCGTCCATCGCCAGCGTCAGCGCCTGGTCGATCAGCTTGTCGACCTCGGGGTTGCTGTAGCCGCCGAGCATGTCGGAGCCCGGGTTGGAGCCCTTGCTGGCGACCGGGCCGGTCGAGTAGGCGGCGGTCCACATGTAGGTGGCCGTGTCCGGGAACCGGATCACCACGTCGTCGCGGCTGACGTTGAGCTTGTCGACGTCGGGGCCGAACTCGTCCGGCTTCGCCTTGTACTCGACGTTGACGATCTCGAGGTTCTGCCGCCACGCCTCGATGATCGTCTCCAGCGCCCGCTGCAGCGGCGGGTAGTCCGCCCGCGGCGTGACCCGGATCTTCGGCAGCGCGTCGGCCGTCTTGTAAGTCGACTCGGCGAGCGCGGCCTTCGCCGCCTCAACGTCCTGCTTGTACCAGACGTTCTCGGTGTCGATGCAGGGGAGGTCCTGGTCGACGATCTGGGTCGCCCGCTTGGCGACGCCCTCGGCCTGCGGGTAGGCGGCGGCGAAGACCTCGTCGAAGTCGACGGCGAGGGTCAGCGCCTTGCGCACCGCCAGTTCGTCGGTCGGGGCGTGGCCGACGTTGAACCAGAAGGTGTTGAAGCCGAACGCCTTGATCGGCCGGAAGAAGTCCGGCACCGCCTGCATCAGCTCCACCGGCAGCGGCGCGAGGCTGGCGTCGATCTCGTTGTTCTGGACGAGCGCCCCGAGCACCTGCTGGTCGCCGACGAAGCGGAACTCGATCTTCTCGAGGAACGGCCCGGTCCCCATCCACCAGTTCGGGTTCGGCACCAGCTCGGCGGTGCCGCCGTCGACGTCGTAGGCGGAGATCACGTACGGGCCGGTCACCGCCGGCTTGTTCTCCGGCTTCCAGAACTCGGTCGGCGCGGCCTTGGCCTGCTCCGCCTTGACCGGGTTCATGTGGGTCGTCGCGATCCGGCTGGCGAAGGCCGGGTCGGGCGTGGTCAGCGCGACCTTCACCGTCGCCGGGTCGGGCGCGGTGATGCCGGTGATCTCGGTCGCCTTGCCGTCGCGCAGGTCGCCGAAGCCCTGTACTTTGCCGATGTAGCCGACGATCCGGCCGTGCTCGGTCAGCGGGTCGGCCATCAGCTCCCACGTCCCCTTGACGTCGGCGGCGGTGACCGGGGTGCCGTCGGAGAACTTCGCCCGCGGGTCGATCGCGAACGTCCACTCCGTGCTGTCGGCATTCGGCTCCCACGTGGCGAAGATGCCGGGCTGGAGCTTGAGGTCGACGTCGAAGTACATCGGCGGCACCCATTGCAGGGTCTGCCAGTTCTGCTGGTCGCCGCCGCCTTGGAGCGGGGTGAAGACGAAGCTCGAGGCGCCGGTCGAGCCGGTCGCCGCCCGCAGCACCTGCGAGTCGGCCATGTCGGTCGGCTTCTCGCCCTGGGCCAGCGCGACCCGCCCGCCGCCCGCCCGGGTGCCGAGCGCCGCCGCGCCGCAGGCGCCGGCGATCAGTTGGAGGACGGCCCGCCGCGACAGGCCCATGCCGACCATGACGTCGATGAACTGCTCGGACATCGAAGGCTCTCCTTGCGTCGCGCGGGCTGCCGGCCGGGCCGCCCTGCCCGCGCCGTTCCGCCTGCCCCGCCGTTGGACCGAGCCGGGAGCTCGTGGCCCGAGTCTATGCCGCCCCCGAAACGATGTCAACAACCGGTCGCATTGTCGGAGATTGTGCGTTCAATCGGTTGCTTTCGCCGCCCGCGTCCGGGCCGGGAACGCCTGCGCCAGCAGCCCCTCGGCCAGATAGCGGTCGTGCAGCCCCTGCTCGATCCCGGCCGCCCGCTCCGGCACGAAGGCCGCGGTGTGGGCGACCAGCGTCTCGACCACCGCGACCGTCGCCACCATCGAGAACGGCAGGGTCGCCCCCTGGGCCGGGGCGAGCAGCACGTGGTCGGCGAGCCGGCCGAGCGGGCTGGTCGGGCTGCCGACCAGCGCGACCGAGGTCGCCCCCCGGGTCCGGGCCGTCTGCAGCGCCCGCACTTGGTCGTCGAACGCCAGCCAGAGACCGACGACGACGACCACGTCGCCCGGCCCCACGTCGTGCAGCGCGATCACCCGGTCGACCCCGGAGCCGCCGACCAGCTCGCCCCGCAGCCCGACGTGGCGCAGCAGCCGGACGAGGGCGAGGCCCGGGATCGACGCCCCGCTCGTCGCGAAGACGACGATCCGGCCGGCGGCGGCGAACGCCGCCGCCACCCGGTCGAGGACTGCCGGGTCAAGCTCGTCGAGGGCGCGCTCGAGATTGGCTCGCTGCCGGGCGGCGGTCTGGGCCGCCGGGCCGCTTCCCGTCGGCTGGGCGGGGCGAGCCCCGGTCCGCGCCAGGTACGCCTCGCGCACGACGGACTGCAGTTCCTGGTAGCCGCTGAAGCCGAGCGACTTGGCGAAGCGGATGACGGTCGCGTTGTTCATCCCGAGCTGGGCCGCCAGATCGCGAACCGAGCCGAGCGCGACCAGTTCCGGCGTCTCGATGATCGTCCGCGCCAGTTGCTGCTGCTTGCGCGGCAGTTCCGGCAGCCGCCGCTCCAGCTCGTCGAACAACGGCCCGGGCATCGGTGCCGCCATCGCGCCTCCCTCGTGCTGCCCCGAATGCCGACGCGCGGACGCATCCATTGGGTACGATGCGCACACTTGCATTCTATCGCCCGGCCCGCCGGCCAGCACCCGCAGGAGGGATCCCCCACCGTGCGCATCACCGACATTCGCGAGACCGTCGCGCCGATCTCCTCGAGCATCCGCAACGCCTACATCGACTTCTCGAAGATGACCGTCTCGGTCGTCGCCGTCGTCACCGATGTCGTCCGCGACGGGCGACCGGTCGTCGGCTACGGCTTCAACTCCAATGGCCGCTACGCTCCGCAGGGGCTGCTTCGGGAGCGGTTCATCCCCCGCCTGACGGCGGCCGACCCGGCGGCGCTGCTCGACGAGGCGGGCGAGACCATCGACCCCCACCGCTGCTGGGCGGTGATGATGACCGGCGAGAAGCCGGGCGGCCACGGCGAGCGCTCGGTCGCCGTCGGCACCCTCGACATGGCGCTCTGGGACGCGACCGCCAAGATCGCCGGCGTCCCCCTCTGGCGGCTCCTCGCCGACCGCTACCGGGACGGGGCGGCGGACGACAAGGTCTGGGTCTACGCCGCCGGCGGCTACTACCAGCCCGGCAAGGACCTCGCGGCGTTGCAGGACGAGATGCGCGGCTACCTCGCGATGGGCTACGCCGACGTCAAGATGAAGATCGGCGGCGCGCCGCTCGCCGAGGACCTGCGCCGCATCGAGGCCGTGCTGGCGGTCGTCGGCGCCGGCGAGCACCTCGCGGTCGACGCCAACGGCCGGTTCGACCTGCCGACCGCCATCGCCTACGGCGAGGCCCTCGCCCCCTACGGCCTGCGCTGGTACGAGGAGGCGGGCGACCCGCTCGACTACGCCCTGCAGGCCGAACTTGCCGCCCACTACCCCCTGCCGCTCGCCACCGGCGAGAACCTCTTCTCGATGCAGGACAGCCGCAACCTGCTCCGCTACGGCGGCCTGCGGCCCGACCGCGACGTCCTCCAGTTCGACTGCGCCCTCTCCTACGGCCTCGTCGAGTACCTGCGGACCCTCGACGCGATGGCCGAACTCGGCTGGTCGCCGCGCCGCCTCGTCCCCCACGGCGGCCACCAGATGTCGCTCAACATGGCGGCCGGGCTCGGCCTCGGCGGCAACGAGTCATACCCCGGCATCTTCCAGCCGTTCGGCGGCTTCGCCGACGACGTGCCGGTCGAG
>JBDHWC010000082.1:0-11216 GCA_039809985.1 Thermomicrobiales bacterium
GAACCCCCGCCGGCCCGCGCCCGCAGCCGCGCCGGGCCGTCCCCGGCGCGCGGCCCGGGTGAGCGCCGATGCCGCAGGGGAGCGGGAGCGTGCCGCCGGCGGTGGCGATGCTGGGGATCGTCAAGCGGTTCCCGGGCGTGGTCGCCAACGACGGCATCAACCTCGTGGTCGAGCGGGGCGAGATCCACGCCCTGCTCGGCGAGAACGGGGCCGGCAAGTCGACCCTGATGAACATCCTGTTCGGGCTCTACCAGCCCGACGCGGGCGAGGTCCGGATCGACGGCGCGCCCGTCCGCTTCTCCGGCCCGCGGGAGGCGGTCGAGGCCGGCCTCGGCATGGTCCACCAGCACTTCATGCTGATCCCCCGCTTCACCGTCACCGAGAACGTGATCCTCGGGGCGGAGGGGCCGGGCACCCGGCTCGACCGGGCGGCCGCCGGCCGCCGGGTCGGCGAGCTGGCCGAGCAGTACGGGCTGCGGGTCGACCCGGCCGCCCTCGTCGGCGACCTGCCGGTCGGCATGCAGCAGCGGGTCGAGATCCTGCGGGCGCTCTACCAAGGGGGCCGGACCCTGATCCTCGACGAGCCGACCGCCCTGCTGACGCCGCAGGAGGTCGACGAGCTGTACGACGTCCTGCGCCGATTCCGCGCGGCGGGGGACACCATCATCTTCATCACCCACAAGCTGCGCGAGGTCGCCGCCGTCAGCGACCGGGTCACCGTCATCCGCCGCGGCCGGACGATCGGCACCCGGCCGACCGCCGAGACGACCTCGCCGGAGCTGGCCGAGATGATGGTCGGCCGCGAGGTGACGCTGCGGGTCGAGCGGCCCCCGGCCCGCCCCGGCGAGCCGGTGCTGGTCGCCGCCGGGCTGGAGGTGCGCGACGCGCGCGGCCCCCGCCTGAACGGGCTCGACCTGACGGTGCGGCGGGGCGAGATCGTCGGCATCTGCGGGGTGGAGGGGAACGGGCAGGCCGAGCTGGTCGAGTGCCTCGCCGGGCTGCGCCGGCCCGACCGCGGCAGCGTCACGCTGAAGGGGGAGGCGATCACCGCCGCCGGGCCGCAGGAGCGTCGCCGGGCGGGGCTCTCCTACATCCCGGAGGACCGGCACGGGCGCGGCCTCGTGCTCCCCTTCTCATTGACCGAGAACGTGCTGCTCGGCAACTGCGACGACCCGCCGTTCAGCCGCGGCGGCCGCATCGACTACGCCGGCACCGAGCGGCTGACCGAGGAGCTGATGCGGACCTTCGACGTCCGCGCCCCCTCGGCCGAGACCCCGGCCGGGGCGCTCTCCGGCGGCAACCAGCAGAAGCTGATCATCGCCCGCGAACTGCACCGCGAGCCGGACGCGCTGCTGGCGATCCAGCCGACGCGCGGCCTCGACGTCGGCGCGATCGAGTTCGTCCACCGTCAGCTCGTCGCCGAGCGCGACAAGGGGCGGGGCGTGCTCCTGATCTCCTTCGACCTCGACGAGATCCTCGACCTGAGCGACCGGATCCTCGTCATCTACGACGGCCGGATCGTCGGCGAGTTCGCCAGCGGGGCGGTCGACCGCACCGAGCTCGGCCTGCTGATGGGCGGCCGCACCGCCGAGGAGGCCGCCCGTGCCGTCGGCTGAGGCGCGCCGCGCCGCCGACGCGCCCGGCCCGTGGTGGACCCGGGTCGGCGGCCTGCTGCCGACCGTGCTCTCGTCGCTGGCGGCGGTCGGGCTGGCGCTGCTGGTCGGCGGGGTCGTGATCCTCCTCTCCGGGCAGGACCCGGTGCTCGCCTACCGCGCCCTGTTCGAGGGGGCCTTCGGCGGCCAGCGGGCGATCGCCGAGACGCTGATCGCGGCGACGCCGCTGATCCTCGGCGGCCTCGCCTTCGCGGTCGCGGCCCGGGCCGGGATGTTCAACATCGGGATCGAGGGGCAGATGGTCGTCGGCGGCCTCGTCGCCGGCCTCGTCGGGGCGGCGAACTGGGGGCTGCCGGCCCTCCTCTACCTGCCGCTGGCGCTCGGGCTCGGCGCGCTGGCCGGCGGCGTCTGGGGCGGCATCCCGGGGCTGCTGAAGGCGCGCTCCGGGGCGCACGAGGTGATCACCACGATCATGCTCAACTACCTCGCCTTCCAGCTGAGCACCTTCGTGCTCAACAAGGCGGACCTGCTGCCGGTCCGGCCCGACCTGCAGGCGACCGACAAGGCGGCCCCCGCCGCGCTGCTGCCGAGGCTGATGCCGCCGACCCGGCTCCACGCCGGCCTGCTCGTCGCGCTGCTGGCGGCGCTGGCCCTCTGGTGGCTGATGTTCCGGACGACCTTCGGCTACAAGCTGCGGACGGTCGGGATCAGCCCGGGGGCGGCCGCCTACGCCGGCATCTCGTGGGGCCGGGCGATCACGCTGGCGATGTTCCTGAGCGGGGTGCTCGGCGGCTTCGCCGGCGGCTCGGAGGCGCTCGGCCTGCACGGCCGCTACTACGGCGTGCCGACCGGCTACGGCTACACCGCGATCGCGGTCGGCCTCGTCGGCCGCAACAACCCGCTCGGCGTCGTCTTCGCCGGCCTGCTCTTCGGCGCGCTGAGCGCCGGCGCGAACCGGATGCAGAACACCGCCGGCACCTCGAAGGACCTCGTCTCGGTCCTGCTCGGGCTGGTGATCCTCTCGGTCGCCGCCTTCGCCTCGATCGAGTCGTACCGCCAGCGCCGCCGGCAGACGACCCGGGCCCGCGGCGACAGCCGCGACCGCGCCGCCGCCGGCGCCGGCGACCCGGACGTCGACCCGGTGACGCCGAAGGAGGTGGTCTAGGTGGCTGGCGGCCGGCGGCTGGCGGCTGGCAGCCACGCATCGCCCGGCGGGCGGCAAGGCCCGCCGCCCGTCAGCCACCAGCCGCCAGCCGCGCCAAGGGGGCAGCCGTGAACGACCTGCAGTCGATCTTCGTCGTCGCGCTGGCGGCGGCGACGCTGCGCTCGACCGCGCCGCTGCTGCTGGCGGCGATGGGCGGGCTGCTGTCGGAGCGCTCGGGGGTGATGAACATCGGCCTCGAGGGGTTCATGCTGCTCGGGGCCTTCGGGGCGGCGGCGGGGAGCTACTTCACCGGCCAGCCGTTCGCCGGCCTCGCCGTCGGCGTGCTGGTGGCCGGGCTGGCCGGGGCGGTCTACGCCTACTGGGCGATCACGCTGCGGGCCGACCAGATCGTCAGCGGCACGGCGATCAACCTGCTCGGGGTCGGCCTCACCGCCTTCCTCGTGCAGCGGATCTGGGGGCAGGCGGGCGGCTCCCCGAGCGTCACCCGGCTGCCGACGACGTGGCTCGACCTGAGCGTGCTGGTCCCGGTCGCCTTCGGCATCGTGCCGGTCGTCTGGTGGCTGCTGCGCCGGACCAAGCCGGGGCTGCGGATCATGGCCAGCGGCGAGAACCCGCGCGCCGCCGAGAGCGTCGGCATCGACGTGCCCGCCTACCGCTACGCCTGCGTCATCGCGGCGGGGGCGCTGGCCGGGCTGGGCGGGGCCTACCTCTCGATCGGCGACCTCTCGCAGTTCACGACGAACATGACCGCCGGCCGCGGCTTCATCGCCCTCGCGGCGGTGATCTTCGGCAACTGGACGCCGCTCGGGACGCTCGGGGCGACGCTGCTGTTCGGCTTCGCGCAGGCGCTCCGGTTCCAGGTCCAGGCCCTCGGCCTGCCGGTGCCGCAGGAGCTGATCATCGCCCTGCCCTACCTGCTGACGCTGGTCGCGATCACCGGGCTGGTCCGCCACTCCACGCCGCCGGCCGGCCTCGGCCGCCACGCCACCGGCGACTGAGCCGGTCTCGCCCCCCGGCGCGGAACCTGCGACGGCCGCAGGACGTTGATGCGAGTGCCGGGCCGGCTCGGGAGGACGCGCCCCGGGGCGGCGACGCGGGACGGGGGACGACATGGCCGAACGGACGCGGGTGCTGATCGTCGAGCGCGAGCCGCTCTTCCGGCGCGGCGTGGCGACGGCGCTGGAGGCGGACCCGTTCGAGGTGGTCGGCCACGCCGGCACCCTCGGCGACGGCCTCCGGCTGGCGCTCTCGCTGCGGCCGGACGTCGTCCTCGTCGGCACCTCGCTCCCCGACGCCCCCGGCTTCGCCGCCCTCGACGAGCTGACCCGCCGCGCGCCGGGGCTGCCCGCGATCGTCGTCGGCGAGACCGCGTGGGACGACGACCTCGTCGCCGCGCTGCGGGGCGGGGCCGCCGCCCACCTCGGCAAGGACGCCGGCGAGGAGACGCTGCGGGAGACGATCCGCCGCGTCGCCCACGGCGAGCCGGTGATCCAGCAGCAACTGCTGGAGCGGCCGCAGGTCTCCGGCCGGGTGGTCGAGCGCGCCGGGGCGTTCGGCCGGGGCCGCCCCCTGCCGCGCCGGCCGCCGCTGACCGCCCGCGAACTGCAGGTCCTGCGCGGGATCAGCGCCGGCAAGACGAACGGCGAGATCGGCGACGAGCTGGGGATCAGCGCCCAGACGGTGAAGAACCACGTCACCGCCATCCTCCGCAAGCTCGGCGTCTCCGACCGCACGCAGGCGGTGGTCCTCGGCCTGCGCCAAGGCTGGCTGGCGATGGAGGGGATCACCCCGCCCCCGGTCGCGGCGGGGGGCGAGGGGGAGTAGGGGGAGATTGGGAGCGCTGGCGAGCGTCCGGGTCCGCCCAAACGGTTTTGCGGCGAACCCGGGTGTCCACGAAATTGCGCCGCAGTCTCATCCAGTGCCGTGAGCCGATGCCGGAAGCCATCGCACGGTTTCGGCTTCCCAGATCGACCCGGCGTCGCACTCAGGTCCGAGCACCGGATTGAGGAAGGACTCTGCGACACGAACGCCCGCGCCGATGCTCCCCGGAAGGTCAACATCGGCCGCCAGCCGTCGGTACGGCACGGCCCAACCCATCGCCAGGCGATCTCGCGAATGGCTCGCGATGAGGACGAGATCGACGAGATCCTTCACTCGACTGCTTCGGCGTCCTCCCTGATAGGTGCGCGTGTACGCGTGGAACTTCTCGGCAATGTGCTGCTCCAAAGGCAAGACGGGGACGTTGGTTGCCGTTATCTCGGCGAATCCGAGCAACGCCTCATGCGAGATCCCGACACCCGGGAATCCCAGGTGTTCCGAGAAAGCGTCGATCACGAATTCCTCGAACAGTCGCCCGCCGATTTCGACCCGAGCGCGGTACCGGCGAGATGCGTCAAGCTGGTCGGCCGGGGGCTTCCGTCGTCACGCTCGACAGTCACGATGAAATGATCGACGACGTGTGCCGTCGAGACGGCGAGGATTGCGCGGTCGATCGCATCAGCATCCTTCGCCCATCCGAGATCGAGGTCTCGGGTCGCTCGCGCAAGCCCGCCGAATCGCATCTCGAGCGCGACCCCACCTTTCACCAGCCAGAGATCTTGGTCGTTGCTCGCCAGTCTGGCCAAGAATCGGTCAAATGCAATGGCCTTTCGCCGACGAACTCGTTCCGGCTCCGACAAATCGCTCAGTCTGTCCTCGATTGCCGCCCGGAACGCCGAGCCTGTGGCGTATTTCACTGGCCTGTCCCATGCAGCGCTTGTGCGACCAGCTTCTGCACCCTGGGGCTGCGCTGTCTGGAACGGTCCCGCAGTTCGGACGGGGTTACCAGGCCGCGCGCGGTCGCTTGACGCATTGCGGCCTCGATCTGCTCGGGTGCCACCCCGTACTCGGCAGCGTCCAGAATCGAGCGAGCCGCGTTGGTCAGCAGCAGTCCGTCGCGGATCGTGACCTCGTCGCGCCCGAGCGGCCGGCTCGTCGTGTGCACCACCGCGCCGGGCAGGCGCGGGAGGTGTCGGCGTGAGCGTGGCACGGTGAGGTGAACCCGGTCGGCGACGACGTCGCTGAGTCCAAGCAGGGCAAGGGCACTCGCGTGAGAAACCGCCGCAGGTTCCCCACCGAGTGCGAGCCAAGACGCGGCGACATGATCGGTGGGAGCGGACGGGTAGTCCCGCAGGCGATAGAGACCACGACGAAGACGCCGAAACCGCCCCGTCTTCGCATGGTGCGCGACGAGGCTCGCGGAGTAACCGCATGATCGCGCCTGCTCCGTGGTGAAGTGCCCGTGCTGGGACGACGCAATCCCGAAGAGACACGCTTCGTTCGGGCCAAGTCTCTTCATGTCACCCATAGGTCAAATAGTATGTGATTGTCGGGTGACGCGACCTACCACGGCGAGCAGGTCGTCGGGCGAACGCGCCCGCGCTCCCGGGCGGCGCGCACGTGCTCCTCCGGCAGCGGCAGGCCGAACGCGGCACAGAGGGCGGCGGTGTCGGCCAGGTCCTTCGGCTGCAGCGGGTAGCCGGTGTGGAAGGCGACCATCGCCGCCGGCGCGACGCAGCGGACCGGCTGGCCGGCGATCGCGCCGCGACCGGCGAGGGAGCCGGCCGGGTAGTGCTCGCCAGCCGGGTCGGGGTCGTAGCGGCCGACGCCGGCGGCGTCGAACCAGACGACGTGGAGGTCGACCTCGCGCCCCGCCCCGTCCCCCATCACGAAGTTGTGCGGTCGTGCCTCGGCAAGCTTGACCGGCCGGTAGCCGAGCCCGGCGAGGGTCGCGACGAAGCGCTCGCGGTCGTGCCGGAGGAGGACGACGTCGAGGTCGGCGTGGTCCCGGGTCTGGCGTCCCAGCAGGGCGTCGACGCCCCAGCCGCCATCGACCCAGAAGGGGATGCCGGCCCGCCGGAAGCGGTCGCGCAGGAAGAGGACGTCGGCGGCGGTCATCCGCGGCGGCGCGCCGTCGGCGGGTCCGGGCGAGTCAGCGGCGTCGGGCATCGTCGGCATCGGGCGGCCTCGGGCAACGGGCGCGGCGCGGACGGTGGCACGATTTTCGCAGCAACCGCGCCGGCGGCGCACGGCGCGGCGAACCGTCGTCGCAGCGAGGGGGACGCCCGAATGACCACGCCCGAAGCCCCGGACCCGAGCCGCCGGCACGACGGCGTCATCGTCGGCTGCGGGCCGGCGGGGGCGATGCTGGGGCTGCTGCTCGCCCGGGCCGGGCTCGACGTGCTGGTGCTGGAGAAGCACGGCGACTTCCTGCGCGACTTCCGCGGCGACACCATCCACCCGGCGACCCTCGAACTGCTCGACCAGCTCGGCCTCGCCGACCGTTTCCTCGCCCTGCCGCACGCGAAGGTGGGCCGGTTCGGCCTGACGGCTGGCAGTGCGTCGATCAGCGTCGACTTCTCGCGGCTGCCGACGAAGTTCCCGTACATCGCGTTCGTGCCGCAGTGGGACTTCCTCGACTTCCTCACCGGCGAGGCGCGTCGCTACCCCGGCTTCCGCCTCAGGATGAACGCCGAGGTGACCGGGCTCGTGGTCGAGGCGGGGGTCGTCCGCGGCGTGCGCTACCGCACCGCCGGCGGCGAGCAGGTCGCCCTCGGCCGGCTGACGGTCGGCGCGGACGGGCGCACCTCGGTCACCCGACAGGCGGCGGGGCTGCGCCCGGTCGAGTTCGGCGTGCCGATGGACGTCTTCTGGTTCCGGCTGCCGCGCCGTCCGGACGAGCCGGGGACCGTGCAGGCCCGCACCGGACCGGGCCGGTTCGGGCTGATGCTCAACCGCGGCGACCTGTGGCAGGTCGGCTACCTGATCCCGAAGGACGGGGCGGAAACGGTCCGGGCCGAGGGGCTCGCGGCGTTCCGGGCGTCGGTCGCCGCGCTGCTGCCGGAACTGGCCGACCGCGTCGGCGAACTGCAGGACTGGGACCAGGTCAAGCTGCTGACCGTGCAGTCGAACCGCCTGCGGCGCTGGTGGGTGCCCGGCTACCTCGCCATCGGGGACGCGGCGCACGCGATGTCGCCGATGGGCGGGGTCGGCATCAACCTCGCGATCCAGGACGCGGTCGAGGCCGCCAACGTCCTCTGGCGGCCGTTGCGCGACGGCCGGATCTCGACCGCGGACCTCGCGACGGTCCAGCGCCACCGCGAAGTGCCGACCCGCCTGATCCAAGGCTTCCAGTCGCTGCTGCAGGCGCAGGTGATCGCGCCCACGATCGGCGGCGCGGCCGACCCGGGCAGCAGCCGGCGGTTCCATCTCCTGCTCGCCGCCCCGGGCCTCCGCAACCTCCCGGCCCGCCTGATCGGCCTCGGCGTCGGCCGGCCGCGGATCGCCTCGCCGGAGGGGCAGGGGGCCGGGGCCTAGGGGGCCGGGACCGGGGCGGCGGCGCGAGACTGGCCTCGGCGTCGGCCGGCCTTTGCGCTCTCCGAGAGTCGGGCTAGACTAGTGTCGTCCCCCGGGGCCAGTTCCCGGGACCAGCGGAGGGAGGCGATGCCCGGCTCCGAGCCCGCCACCTTCGGCGCGCGCCTGCGCGGCTACCGGATCGCCGCCGCCCTCTCGCAGGAGGAGCTGGCCGAGCGGTCCGGTCTCAGCACGCGCGGCATCAGCGACCTGGAGCGGGGGGCGCGGCGCGAGCCGCGGCTGGAGACGGTGCGGATGCTCGGGGAGGCGCTGCGCCTCGACCCGGCGGACTTGGAGCACCTGCTCCGCGCCGCCCGCCCTGCCGCCTTCGGCTCGGCCGACCACGTGCCCGTCGCCGGCCCCGGGCCGGCCCGCGTCCTCGGGCCGGCCCGGCTGCCGACCCCGCCGACCTCGCTGATCGGGCGGGAGGAGGACTTGGCGCGGGCCGAGCGGCTGCTCGCCGGCGGCACCCGGCTGCTGACCCTGACCGGGCCCGGCGGCGTCGGCAAGACCCGTCTCGCGCTGGAGCTGGGCCACCGGCTGGAGGCCGCGGGCGAGCAGGTGGCCCTCGTCGAGCTGGCCAGCGTCCGCGACGTCGAGAGCGTGCCCTCGGCCGTGCTCGCCGCGGCCGGGGTCGCGGCGGGGGAGGGGCAGTCGCCCGTCGCGGCCCTCGCCGAGGCGACGGCCGGGCACGGCCTCGTGCTGCTGCTCGACAACCTGGAGCAGGTGGCGGGGGTCGCGCCGTGGGTCGCGGCGTTGCTGGCCGGCTGTCCGGGGGTGCGGGCGGTGGCGACCAGCCGGCTGCCGCTGCGGCTCGGGGCGGAGCGGGAACTTTCGCTGCCGCCGCTGGGCCTGCCGGAGCCGGAGGCGGCCGAGGCGTCGGTCGCCGGTGCGCCGGCGGTGGCCCTCTTCGTCGAGCGGGCGGCGACCCGGGCCGGCTACGAACTGACCGCCGCCGACGTGCCGGCGGTGGCCGCCATCTGCCGTCGGCTCGACGGCCTGCCGCTGGCGATCGAGCTGGCCGCGGCCTGGACCCGGGTCCTGCCGCCGCCCGCGCTGCTGGCCCGGCTGGAGTCGCGCCCGCTCGACCTCGTCGGCGGCTGGGCCGACGCCCCGGCCCGCCACCAGAGCCTGCGGGAGACGATCGCCTGGAGCCACGACCTGCTGCGGCCGGGCGAGCGGGCGCTGCTGCGGCGGCTGGCGGTCTTCGCCGGCGGCTGGGACCTCGAGGCGGCCGAGGCGGTGGCCGAGCACGACCCGGACGCCCTGCCGACCTTGCTGGCGCTGGTCGAGCGGAGCTTCGTCCGCCGCCGCGGCCGGCCGGACGGCACCGCCCGCTACGCCCTGCTGGAGACGATCCGCGCCTTCGCCATCGAGCAGCTGGAGGCGAGCGGGGACGGCGACCCGGCCCGGGCGGCGCACGCGGCGTGGGCCCTCGCCTTGGCGCGAGAGGCGGTCAGCCACTTGCAGGGGGCCGAGCAGGCCGCTTGGCTGGCGCGCCTCCGCGACGAGCGAGACAACCTGCGGGGCGCGCTGTCGTGGCTCCTCAGCCGCCCGGACGACGCCGCGACCGCGCTGGACCTGGCCTCCACGCTCTGGCGCTTCTGGCACATGCAGGGCAATCTCGGCGAGGGGCGCCGTTGGCTGGAGCAGGCGATCCGCGACGCGCCGGACGCCCCGCCGCGGCTGCGGGCGGACGCCTTGCTGAAGCTGGGCAACGCCGCGAGCGGGCAGGGCTCGCTCGACGACGCGCGGGCGCTCTACGCGCAGAGCCTGGCGCTCTCGGAGGAGCACGGCGACCAGCACGCCGTCGCGCGGGCCTTGGTCGGCCTCGGCATCGTCGCCGCCGACATGGGGGAGCTGCGCGAGGGCGGGGAGTACCTGCGGGCGGCGCTCGAGCTGCGCGAGCGGGGCGCCGGCTACGACTGGGTGGTTTCCGCCCTGTTCGCCTTGGCGCGACTCTGCCGGTCCGAGGGTCGGTACGACGACGCGATCGCCCACTTTCTCGAGTGCAAGAAGATCGCGAAGGCGGCGGGGGATCAGCTGACGATCGGCTACATCCACGACGAGATGGCCGAGCTCGAACTGCTGCGCGACGACACCCGGGCGGCCAGACGGCTGGCCGAGGAGGCGATCTCCGTCTTTCACGAGCTCGGGGAACGCCGGTCGGAGGCCCGCGCCGAGCAGCGGCTCGCGGAAGTGGCCCGCCGGGAAGGCGAACTGCCGGAAGCGGTGGCCCGTCTGCGTCGCGCCCTCGACCCCGAGGCGGACGACGAGGACCCGGTCGGCTTCGTCCAGACGATGGAATGCGCGGCGAAGCTGGCCCACGACATCGGTGCCGACCTGCCCGCCGGCGTGCTGCTCGGCGCGGCCGCGCACCAGCGGGCGGCGTCACGCATCGCGGCCCAGTCGCAGGAGGCGAGGGCTGTCGAGGCCGTCGCCGCCGCCGTCCGGAAGCGGGTCGGGCGCGAGGTGTTCCTCGCGAGCTGGCAGCAGGGCGAGGCCGACGGCGTCGAGGCGGCAAAGACCGTTGCCCGGCAGATGCTGGCAACGGCCTAGCCGACGGCGCGGCGGCTGATCGGCGGTCTTGCCGGAGAGTCCGCCTCCCGCGCCCACGGCGAACTTTCCGGCCGCGGTCGCCAACCGGTGCCGACGGCCACCCGCCGAACCGCCGCGGGCGGCCCCGTCCCGGTCGGGAGACGGGGACGGCCTCGACGACGAGGAGTCCGGCGGTCCTCGCCGCTCCGGCCCCTCGCTCTGACAGGGGAAGGTCTCCGTCGGGAAGTGGCGGCGTAGCGGCAACCCGGGGGGTTCGGGGAAGGGCTTGGCCTTCCCCCGAGCAATCTTCTCCCCCTCTCCCGCCGCCGCGGGAGAGGGGGAGGTATCCGCTGGAAAGCGACTGGAAAGCCGCCCCGCCGCGGCGATCCGGGAGGGCTGGGGGAGAGCCAAGCCCGTTCCCGGTCTGGTTTCTCCCCCTCTCCCGCCGCCGCCTGACAGGGGGAGGTATCCGTTGGAAAGCGGCTGGAAAGCCGCCGCGCAGCGGCAAT
>JBDHWC010000083.1:0-10948 GCA_039809985.1 Thermomicrobiales bacterium
ATCAAGGTCAACTCGCTGGTCGACCGGGCCGTGATCCGGGCGCTCTACGCGGCGTCGCAGGCCGGGGTGACCGTCGACCTGATCGTCCGCGGCGCGTGCTGCCTGCGCCCGGGGGTTCCGGGCTGGAGCGAGAACATCCGCGTCGTCAGCATCGTCGGCCGGTTCCTCGAGCACAGCCGGATCTACTACTTCCGGAACGGCGGCGAGGACGAGGTGTACATCGGCAGCGCCGACTTGATGGAGCGCAACATGGACCGGCGGGTGGAAGTGGTCTGCCCGGTGGCCGACCGGGCGATCGCCGCCCACCTGAGGGACGAAGTGCTGCCCGCCTACCTGCGCGACACGGTCAACGCCCAGATCCTGCGGCCGGACGGCACCTACGTCGCCGCCGCCCCCGCCCCGGGCGAGGAGCCGTTCGACGTGCAGCAGTGGTTCATGGAACGGTACCGGGCGCGGTCGCGCGCCGAGCGGGCCACGGCGGCTGGCGCTGCGGTGAGTGCGGCTAGTGTCCGAGCGGCCGGGATGCTTCTGGCCGGGGCGTGACGCGGACGAGACCGCGCTACGGCATCAGCTCCTCGTCGAGCCCCTCGTCGTCGGAGGCCAGCTGCGCCTCCAGCGCCGCCAGCGCGTAGGTGTCGATCTCCTGCTGAATGGCGTCGCGCAGGCCGATCAGGTCGACCAAGTCGAGGCCGGCGAGGATCGCGTTGGCCTCCGGGTCGCCGTCGTCGGCGCTGTTGGGGACGACGCGGAATTCGACCTCGATCGTGCCGTCGCCGTTGTGCTCCGGCGCGAGCGGCACGTCGTCCATGTAGAGGTTCCACGTCTCCAGCACCGGGGCCTCCCGTTCCGCCTTCCGTCGTTCGAGGGATCGGTCGGCAGCGTAACGGCTCGAACGGTGCGCGGCAACCGGTCAAGGCCGCCGGGATGGACGGGGCGGGCGTAGGTTGCTAGGCTCTGCGCGACATGGCCCACGTCAGGCGGCGGCGCGAGTGCGGGACCGCCGCGGGAGGTGGCGGCGGTGGAACCTGCCCCGACGCCTCGCGCCAGACAGCAGACGCCCCCGGGTCCGCGCCGAGCCTCCCGGCGGGCGATGCTCGTCGGGGCGGCGGGCACCGCGTTCCTTGGCGGCTGCGGTCGCCAGCCCGAGATCGACCAAGCTCCGATCGCCTTCGCCACGCCCGGCATCGCGGTCGCCGCCTTCGAGGACCCGACCCGCTGGCGAGGTCGCCGCTTGACCGTCGCCGCCCGGGGCGGCGAAGTGCAGGACGCGCTGCGCACCGCCGTCTGGGGGCCGTTCTCGCGCGCCACCGGGGCCGAGGTCGACGACGTGGTCGGCGACGCCGCGTTGCTCGGCACGCCGCAGGCTGGGCGGGCGTCCTTCGCCGATCTCGTCCTCGTCGACGCGGTCTGGGCGGCCGGCGGGCAGGCGGCGGCGACGCTTCAGCCGCTCGACGACGGCCTCGCTGCCGCCGTGCCGGAGCGGTTCGGGACGAGCCCGCTGACGGTGCCGGCGTTCGCCTACGCGCTCGTTGGCGCGCACGTGGCCGGTTTGGCCGGCACCCCGCCGCCCCTCGACGGCTGGGAGGCGTGGTGGGACGTCAAGGTCCACCCGGGCCCGCGGGCGCTCGGCAGTGATCCGTTCGGCACGCTCGAGTTCGCTCTTCTGGCCGACGGTGTGGCCGCCGACCGGCTCTACCCGCTCGACCTCGACCGCGCCACGGCCTCGCTGCGGCGGGTGCGCGACGCGGTCGGCGATCGCTGGTGGACGGCCGGGTTCGACCCGGTTGGGTGGCTCGGCAGCGGCCGGGCCGCGCTCGCGTCGGCGTGGCACCACCGCGTGGTGGCCGGCAACTGGGACGGCCTCGGCCTGACGATCGTCTGGCGGCAGGGGATGCTGGTCGCCGACCGCTGGGGCGTGCCCGTCGCGGCCGAGAACGCCGACGTCGCGGCGGACATGGTCCGCTACGCGCTGACGCCGGAGGTGCAGGCGGCCCTCGCCAGCGTGCTGCCGCTCGGGCCGGTCGTGCCTGACGCATTCGGGCTGGTCGACCCGTTCGTGGCCGCGACACTGCCGACCGACCCGTCGCGCGTCGGGCAGTTGTTCGTGCCGGACGCGACGTGGTGGGCGGCGAACCGGGCCGAGGCACGGCGGCGCATCGCCGAGGTGGTGCCGCTCGCCGCCCCGGTCTCGGGGTAGCGCGGCCGGCTACTCCTTCTTCATCCCGGACGGCGCGAAGTCGGCCAGCCACTCCACCGGCGCGGCGGGGACGCGCCCGGCGTAGAGGTCGAGCTCGCGCTGGTGCACCGCCTCGCGCACGGCGATGCCGCCGAAGAAGCGGATCGGGTCGGGCGGGAAGAGCGACCACGGGCCGCGGTTCAGGGCCGAGGCGGTCCACTCGTCCTTCAGGCCGAGGGCGCGGGAGGCAAGAAACTTGCCGCCGAGCCACGACTGGCCGACCCCGGAGCCGGAATAGCCGACCCCGTAGTGAACGGCAGGCGCGCCGTCGAGCGTGCCGAAGATCAGCGTGTTGTTCTCGGTGCGGTCGATCGGGCCGGCCCAGCGGTGGGTGATCGGCACGTCGGCGAGCGACGGGTAGGCGCGGTGGAACGCCTGCTCCGTCTGCTTGATCCGGCCGCCCGGCTCCTCGAACCCGCGGGAGATGCGGCCGAGGAAGGCGTGGGTCAGCCCGCCCTTGCCGAACGCGATGCGCCCGTCGCGGGTGGTCCGGTAGTAGTCGACCATCAGGTTGCTGTCGGTGATCGCCTCGCTGCCGGTCCAGCCGATCGCCTTCAGGCGCTCCGGGATCGGCGCGGTCGCGATCATGTCGGACGCCATCGGCAGCAGGGCGCGCCGCAGTTCCGGCAGCGACGCCGCCCAGGCGTTGATCGCCAGCACGACGGTGCCGGCAACGACGCGACCTTCCGGGGTGTTGACCACCGGCGGCGACTTCTTGTCGACGTAGGTCACCGGCGAGTGCTCGAAAATGCGCACCCCCTGCTCAACGGCCACCCGCCGCATGCCGCGGGCCAAGTGCGCCGGCTGCACGGTCGCGCCGCTGCGCCCGTAGACGCCCCCGAGGTGGATGCGGGAGCCGGTGCGGGCGGCGACCTGCTCCGGATCGAGCCGGCGCAGCACGTCGATGCCGTAGTCCTCCGTCAGGGACAGGAACCGGTCCCAACTGCCCAGGTGTGCCGGGGCGGTCGCCGTGCCGAGCCAGCCGCCGGGCACGAAGTGGGCGTCGATCCCGTGCGCATCGCAGAACGCGCCGATGGCGGAGATCGCGTCCTCGCTTGCGCGGGCGAGCCGAACCGCCTCCTCGGTGCCGCAGAGCCGGGTCAGTTGCGCCAGCCGCGGCCACCAGTCAGTGACCAACCCGCCATTGCGCCCACTGGCCCCGGAGCCGCAGATGTCGGCCTCGAGGAGCACAACGTCGACCGAGGGGTCGGCTGCCTTGATCCCCAGCGCGGTCCAGAGCCCCGTGTAGCCGCCGCCGACGACGCAGACGTCGGCCCGTTCCTGCCCGGTCAGTGCCTCGACGTGCTCGGCGTCCGGCTCGATCTCGAGCGCCTCCTGCAGCCAGAGCGAACGGTTTCGGCTGCGCAGCACCGGCTGGAGCATGGTCATCGGGAATCACCTCGGTCAGGCGCGCCCGCGGCGCGCCGCGGACGGCAAGCGACGTGTCGCGGGCATTCTCCGTGAATCGACGCCGCCGCGGGAAGGTCCGGCGACCCGGAGACCGCCGCCGCGGCCGTTTGCCGCGCCGTTGCACTGCCGCTCTGCCCGCCCCTTGCGACGGAATCCCCGCGACCGGCGATCGGTGGCGCACGCCGCACCTGCCGTTCCCGGAGCGACTACAGTTTCTCGCACGAGGACGTTGGTCCCGCAGCGCGAGGAGGCCGCGATGCCGAACACCCCGCCGGACACCGCCGGCACCGCCAACCCGCCGTCGATCGCGACGGTGATCGTGCCGCTCGACGGTTCGCTGGCGGCGGAAGGCGTCCTGACCATGGCCGGCGACATCGCCCGCTGCACCGGGTCCGCGCTGGTGCTCCTGCACGTGGTCCCGTACCCCGAGCCGCTCGAGGTCCGCCCGGCCCATGGCGCGATCTGGCCCGACACCGAGGAGTTGCCGCCCGACGTGCTGGAGGCGATCGGGGAGGCGCAGCGCTACCTCGACGCGCTCGGCCAGGCGATCGGCGCGACTGCGACCGTGGTGCGCGTCGGCGATCCTTTCAGCCGGATCCGGCAGGAGGCGCGGACGCTCGACCGCTCGCTGATCGTGCTGACGAGCAAGGCCACCGCCACGGCGCGGGTCGGCCAGCACAGCGAACTGGCGCGACGTCTCGCCTTCTCGCACGTCGCACCGGTCCTGATGGTGCCGCCGCCCGAGTCACAGCCCTGACCCGCGGTCAGTCGAGCCCGAGCTCCGCCCGGGTCGCGGCGAGGACGCGGGCGTGCGTCGTCGGGTCGACCGCGGCCAGCAGTCCGCCCCCGTTGCGAGGATGCGGCTTGTTGTAGACGTAGCGGCGGCCGCTCATGTCGGTGACCAGGCCGCCCGCCTCGTGCACGAAGAGGTCGGGCATCGCGAAGTCCCATTCCCACGCCATGCCCTGCTGGTCGGCGGGCTTGCCGGGCCGGTAGCCGACCATGCTGTCGCAGTGGCGGTCGGGCAGGAAGGTGCGCGGCGAGAAGCCGGTCTCGAGCGGCGTCGTTTGCTGGCCGCCGAGCCGTCCGATGATCTTGGCCAGCAACGGCTGGTTCTCCGGCGAGCCGAACCAGATGGTGGAGGCGAGAATCGGGGCGGCGCCGTCGCTGACCGGGGCGAAGCGAACCGGCGCGAACGCGGCGTCGTCCCCGTCGCGCAGCCACGCGCCGCCGCCGAGCGTCGCCAGGCAGAGACGCTGGGTGGTCGGCTGGTAGCCCGCGCCGACCACTGGCCGACCATCCTCGACCAAGGCGATCAGCACGTCGAACTCGCCCGTGCGGCGGACGAACTCGCGGGTGCCGTCGAT
Organism: Thermomicrobiales bacterium; assembly: GCA_039809985.1. Classification (GTDB taxonomy): domain Bacteria; phylum Chloroflexota; class Chloroflexia; order Thermomicrobiales; family UBA6265; genus JAICJJ01. Next base: position 5,014 of record JBDHWC010000083.1, read on the forward strand.
CGGGTCGACCACCCAGCAGCGGCGATGCGCGAGGCGAGCGGGGTCGTCCTTGCCCTCCTCGGTGAGGATCGGGTCGGCGGGGAACCGTTCCGCCGTCATCGCCCGGATGATGCGGTCGGAGGCGAGGTCGGCGTCGGTCACCTCGGACCCGTCGGCCTTCTCGTAAACCCGGGCCGCGGCACGGTCGTACAAGTCGCGGACGGCGGCTCCGGCCTTGGTCGCCGCCAGGACGGCCGCGGCCGCTTCCGCCGCGAACGGGGCGGTGGGGGAGAGGGGGTCAACGGGCACGGATCGATTCCTTCCTGACGGCGCAAGGGCCGTGGCGCGCCAGAATCACGCGCGAGCGGCGCGAATCCGGGGCATGACTTCGGTGGCGAAGAGATCGACGGTCTCGAGGTCGGCCGCGTCCTGCACCTGAACGACAAAGTACTGCATACCGGCGTCAACCAAGCCTTGGTAGTAGTCGAGCACCTCGTCGGGGGACCCGACCACCCGACTGAAACGCTGCTCCTCGTTCAATCCGTTCGGATAGTAGCGGTCCAGCTTGGCGCGCGCCGCCGCGGCGTTCGGCGCGACCATCAGCCACGATGTGAAGTGGGTGCGGAGGATCGAGTCGAACGTCCGGCCCAGCGTGTCGCAGTGCCGACGCAGCACGTCGAGCTTGTGGCGCACGTCGGCGGCATTGCGGGCGAGGCCGGTCGCGTGGCCGGGGCCGAAGTTGCAGGCGTCGGCGTACTGGGCGACCAGGCGGAGGCCGACCTTCTCGCCGCCGCCGGCCAGCATCAGCGGCGGGCGCGGTCGCTGCACCGGCGGCGGCAGGATCTGAGCACCGGTGACACGGTGGTGGACGCCGCCGAACGAGAACGGCTCCGGGCCCCACGCGCCGAGGATGATGCGGACGGCCTCCTCCAGCGAGGCTTGCCGTTCCGGCACCGGTGGGAACGGAAGCCCGAGCTGGGCGAACTCGCCGGCGTTCCAGCCGTGGCCGAGGCCGAGGACGAAGCGGCCATCCGACAGGTTGTCGAGGTCGGCGCCGAGCCGGGCGGTGACGACCGGGAGGCGATAGGGGGCGCAGAGGACCACCGAGCCGAGCCGGATGCGCTCGGTCCGCCCGGCGACCGCGGCGAGGTGGAGCCAAGGTTCCGGCATGTACCCCGGGTGGTCCCCGAGGAAGAACCCGTCGAAGCCGAGCGCCTCCGCGCGGACGGCGAGGTCGAGCAGGTGGCGGCCGGGTTCCGGGTCGTCGGGCCGTGGCACGGGCTGGAGGCCGAACCCGACTCGGTCGCGGAAGCCGGCGACCCACGGGTGGATGGAGTGGTCAGGCGTTGACACGGGCTGCCTCCGGGGCGGAAGGTTCGGCGGCGCAGAGGGGGATCATCGGGCGATCAACGGCCGGGCGCAACCGACGACCTGCACCAAGCACAACATATCCCTTGTACACATTCCCAACAACGTACCAAAACGAGGTGACGAGGTTGGCCGGAACCCGAACGCACGAGACGGACAGCGGCTGGGTCGGGGCCGACCCCGACGACGACCTCGACGCCCGACTCGCCGCCGAGGACGAGGCGTTCGACCTGAGCCGACCGCACATCATGACCGCGCTCGGCCCGATCGACCCGGCGGCGCTCGGCGTCACGCATTTCGGGGAGCGACTGCTCGAATTCCGAGATGAGACCGCTGCCAGCGCGACCTTCGATCGCTTCGACGCGGCTCTGGCCGAAATCGAGGACCTCTACGCGGTTGGCGTCCGTGGGGCCGTCGCCCTCGACCGAGTGGACACCGAGAACCTGACGGACCTGCGACGGCTCGCCTCGCACTCGCCGCTGCACGTGGTGCTGGTGGGGGAGGGGCAATTCCTGGATGCGCTGCCGCCTGTCGGCGCGGTTCGGGCACGAAGCTTGGACGAGGCCGCGACCGTCGCCCAACTGGGCTGGCCCGTCTCGATGCCGCTGCTGATCGAAGCCGCGGCGGTGCCGAGCCCGAACGCCGCGCGAACGGCGATACTTCGCGCTAGTGGGAACCTGCACTCGCTCACCGTGCTCGACGCGGCCGGGCTGGACGAAGCGACGCGCGAAGTCCTGCTCGGGGCCGGTGCGAGCTTGGCGTTCAATGCCTACGGCACTGCTCGCCACGCCGAGTCGCCGGCCGACCTCGTCGCGTCGCTGGCGAGGGACGGCCAAGCCGACCGCGTGGTGCTCGGCAGCGGGATCGCCGAGCCCGCACGGTTGCGGGCGCACGGCGGCGCGCCGGGCTGGGCGGGGCTGACGGAGCGGTTCGTGCTTGAACTGATGGAGCGCGGGGTCGCGGCAACCGACATCCGGGCGATGCTGGTCGACAACCCGCAACGGCAGTTGACGATGCCCGGCCGGGCACCGGCATCGGGGAGCGCGGAACGAGCGTGACGGAAGCCGAGCCGATCGAAGGCCTCATCTTCGACATGGACGGGCTGCTGGTCGACAGCGAGCCGCTGGCCGAGCGCGCCCTCGTCGAACTGCTGCGCCGGCACGGGCGCGAGTGGCGGCCGGGCACCCTGCAGGCGGCGCTCGGCCGCAGGCTGCCGGAAGCGGTCGCGGTGCTGGCCGACGTCTACGGCCTCGACCGGCCGATCGACTCCCTGGTCGCGGAGTTCGACAACCTGCGCTACGACGCGCTCGTCGGCAACGTGCGGCCGATGCCCGGGGCCGTGGCCTTGGTGGAGTTCGCCCGGGCGTCCGGCTTGCGGCTCAGCCTCGCCACCTCCGGCACCCGGCGGCACGTCGACCTCTCGCTGGCCGAGGCCGGGCTGGCCGGCCGCTTCGACGCCGAGACGACCGGGGACGAGGTGGCCCGGGGCAAGCCCGCGCCTGACATCTTCCTGCTCGCCGCGGAGCGGATCGGCGTCCCGCCCGCCCGCAGCGTGGTGCTGGAGGACGCCCCGTCGGGTCTGGCCGCGGCGGCGGCGGCCGGCATGCGCCGCGTCTGGGTGCCGAACGCCGCCAGTCGCGACCTGGCCCCCGACGAGCCGCCGACCGTCACGCTGCCGAATCTCCAAGCGGCCGTCGGCTGGCTGCGCGAGCAGGGCGTCCACCCCTGACCAAGCGGAAGCGCACGGGTAGACTCACGCAGGCAGGGAGCGGCTGGAGCCGGCCGGACAGGGGAGCGCATGAGCGGGACATCGAGCGTGCAGGACATGGTGATCGTCGGGGCTGGCGCGGCCGGCATCGGCGCGGCCAAGCAGGCCGCGGCGGAGGGTCTCACCTACACGGTGCTGGAGGCCATGCCGCGGATCGGCGGTCGGGCGCTGACCGACCCGCGACCGTTCGGGCTGCCGTGGGACGCCGGCTGCCACTGGCTCCACTCCGCCAGCGTCAACCCGTTCACCAAGCTCGCCGACGAGTACGGCTTCCGGTACAAGACGGACGCGCCAGAATCGCGCCTGCTGCTCGACGGGACCGACATCAGCGACCGCATGGCGGAGGTCGAGGCCTACGAGCAGGCGGCCTACCAAGCGGCGACCAGGGCGGGCGACAACGGCGAGGACGTGCCCGTCGCCGACGTCGTCGACACGGCGAGCCCGTACTACGGCCGGTTCGCGCTGGCGATCCGGGCCGAGTGGGGGGCCGGCCCCGAGGCAACGTCCACGATCAACGTCTCGGGCTACGACGCCGCCTACACGGGCGAGGACTGGCCGGTGCAGGACGGGTTCGGCGCGCTGGTCGCGCGGCACGCCGCTGGCATCCCGGTCGAACTGGCGACGCCGGTGACGCGGATCGAGTGGGGCCGGACCCCCATCCGGGTCCACACGCTGCGCGGCGTGCTCGAGACGCGCGCAGTGGTCGTCACCGTCTCGACCAACGTGCTGGCGGACGAGGTGATCGCGTTCGACCCGCCGCTCCCGGGACGGAAGCTCGAGGCGGCGCGCAACGTCCCGCTCGGGCTGGCGAACAAGGTCGGCATCCTGGTCGACGACGGCCGTCGGCTCAGCGACGGCGGGCACAGCGGCGCGGCGATTTGGTCCGCGGCCGACCCGAGCCGCGGCCTCTATCTGCAACTCCGGCCATTCGGCCGGGACTTCGCCGACGCCTACATCGCCGGCGACCTCTGCGGCGAACTGGAGCGGGCCGGGGAGGCGGCGATGGTCGACTACGCGCTGGAGAACCTGCGCCTGGTCGTCGGCAGCGACATCGACCGCCACGTCCGGGCGACGGCGGTCACGCGCTGGGAGAGCGAGCCGTACATCCGAGGCGCCTACGCATTCGCCAAGCCGGGCCACGGCCACGACCGGTCCGTCATCCGGGAGCCGCTGGAGGACCGCGTCTACTTCGCGGGGGAGGCGCTTTCGGAGGACTGGTTCTCAACCTGCCACGGAGCGTACCTCTCCGGGATCGAGGCGGTGACCGAGGCCGCGGCAGCAACGCGGGCCACCGCGGCCCGAACGTAGGTGCGCCGAACAGGGCGAGGCCGCGAGCGAGGGCCAGTGTTGAGTATGCTCACGGGGATATGTCGCCTCTCGAGCGCGGTCCCCGCCACGGCTCCGTTGGCGTGCAGGTCGCTTGGTCCCGTTGCATCGGGTCCGGATCTTTGCGGGGCAGTGGCCGTCATCACCAGCGTCGCAGACCTGAACCGAGGCGTTTGACGGCTGGACGCACGAGTTCGCCTGCGAGCCTGGACGCCGCTGGCCGTCCCGGGTCCGGGACGGCCAGCCGTTCGGGTTGCCAAGTCGCGCCGCAGAACTACTTCAAGTAGGCCGCGTCGATCCAGCCGGTCTGGTCGTTGACGACCACCTGCACGAACCCGCCGCCCGACTCCCCGGTCAGCCCGACCTGCGTGCCGGTGGGGATCGTCGCGATCGTGCTGTCCTCGGTTGCCGGCCCGCTCCGGAGGGCGGTGTCCGCCAGCGTCGTCGCCGTGGCGACCGGAGCGGTGTCGGCCGGGGCGGCGTTGGATGCGCCCGTGCTGCCCGCCGTCCCGGTGTCGGCCGGGGCGGCGGCGGTCGCGGCGGGGGCGGGGTTGGCTTGACCATCGGCCAGGTACTGGCTGTCGATCCAGCCGTTCTGGCCGGCGAAGGTCGCGCCGACGAAGCCGTTGGCGCGGTTGCCGTCGAGGGCAACCACGTCGCCCTCGGGGATCGTGGTCAGGACCGAGTCGTCGTAGCTCGGGCCGGCCCGGAAGTTGACGACCGTCGTCGTGGTCGCGGTTGTTGCCGGCGACAACGCCGTCGCGTCGACCCAGCCGCGGTTGCCGTCGTACTCGACCGGCAGGAACCCGCCGTTCACGTCGCCGGTCAGCTGGACGACCCCGCCCAGCGGGATCGACACGAGCTGCGGGTAGTCCGCCTCGGGCCCGCCGAGCAACGGCGTGGCCGCGGTGGTGGTCCGGTACGCGCCGGGGATCACCTGCTGGGCTTCGTTCTGGACGCCGCTCTGCCCTTGGTCAGCCGTCCCTTGGCTCTTCCCGCACTCCTCGGCCGGGGCGTCGAAACTGCCGCCGAAGTCGGTCGTCCAGTACCAGCCGTACTCCGAGTCGGCGTTGTAGTCGCGGGCGATGCCGATCGCCTTGAACGCGCCGCGGAGCATGTTCTGGTTGTGCTCCGGGCTGTTCTGCCACGTGGTGAAGGCGTCCTTGGCGTCCTCGACGCCGCCGGCGATGTTCTCGCCGTAGGTGGTGCCGGTGTAGCCGTTGTCCTTCAGGTTCTCGGCGACGCCGACGCCGTTGCTCATCGTGTGGTCGAAATGGCCGGTGGCCGCCATGTCGAGCGAGTGGACGTCGGAGGCCGCGGTCAGCGTCACGGACGCCTCGAGCAGGCCGAGACCGTTCTGCTGCCGGTAGTCGTTGATCAGCTTCAGGAACTGCACTTCCTCGTCGTCGAGGCAGGCGGTGGAGGAGTCCGCGCCGAACCGCGTCGGCGCAAGGTCGACCGCTCGCGGGGACGCCGCCGCCTGAGGGGCGACAA
>JBDHWC010000084.1:0-10933 GCA_039809985.1 Thermomicrobiales bacterium
GGAGTCGGGGGGTCGGGGGCGCGTCAGCCAGCCTGTGCGGGGCTCGCGGTACGCTGCCGGCGTGACGACGGGGTGCGCGGCTGCCGAGCGGGTCGTGCCGTCGGACCGGTGGCGGGCGCATGCCTGCGGCGGCTCGGCGCGGCGACGGTCGGCTGAGGGGCGGGCGGCGCTCCGGGCATCCGGGAGGAGCGGCCATGAGGGTGGCGGTGCGCGCGCGGGCGAGACAGGGGCTGGTCCGGGTGCGCTCGGTGGTGCCGGGCGGGCAGGGGGTCGAGAGCACCCGCTACCTGACGACGTGGCTGCTGGTCGGCAGCCTGATCGGGATCGTCGCCGGGCTGGGGGCCGTCGTCTTCCTGCGGGCGATCGGGCTGGCGACCGAGGTCTTCCTCGGCGGCATCGTCGGCTGGCTGCCGCCGAGCCCGGTGGGCGAGGGCACGCCGACGGTGGCTGAGATGGCGCGGCCGTGGCTGCTGCCGGTGGTCACCGGGATCGGCGGCCTCCTCTCCGGGATCATCGTCTTCTCGCTCGCGCCGGAGGCGGAAGGGCACGGCACCGACGCCGCGATCGCCGCGATCCACTTCAACGGCGGCCGGCTGCGGGGCCGGGTGGCGCCGGTCAAGCTGGTCGCCTCGGCGATCACGATCGGCAGCGGCGGCTCGGGCGGGCGGGAAGGGCCGGCGGCCCAGATCTCGGCGACCTTCGGCTCGCTGCTGTCCGGGTGGCTGCGCCTCGACCCCCGGAACCGGCGGATCGCGGTCGCGGCGGGGATGGGGGCGGGGATCGGGGCGATCTTCCGCGCCCCGCTCGGCGGCGCGGTGATGGCGACCGAGATCCTCTACCTGCACGACCTCGAGGCGGAGGCGCTGGTGCCGGCGCTGATCGCCTCGATCGTCGGCTACAGCGTCTTCGGGCTGTTCGAGGGATGGTCCCCGATCTTCGGGGCGCAGCCGGGCCTCGGCTTCGAGCAGCCGCTGACCCTCGTCTCGTACGCGCTGCTCGGCCTCGTCTGCGGCGCGGTCGGCCTCCTGTACGCGCGGGTCTTCTACGGGGTCGAGGCGCAGTTCCGGCGGCTCGGGCTGCCGCGCTGGCTGAAGCCGGCGCTCGGCGGCATGCTGGTCGGCCTGATCGGCCTCGCGGTGAACGGGGCGGTCCACACGGGCTACGGCTGGGTTCAGATCGCGATGGGCCCGGGGCTGCTGGAGCTGCCGCTCTGGCTCGTGCTGGTGCTGCCGTTCGCGAAGATCCTGGCGACCTCGCTCTCGATCGGCTCCGGCGGCTCGGGCGGCATCTTCGGGCCGGGGATGGTGATCGGCGGCTTCGTCGGGGCGGCGTTCTGGCGGCTCGGGCACGGGGTGCTGCCCGCCCTGCCGGACAGCCCCGCCCCGTTCGTGATCGTCGGCATGATCGCGCTCTTCGGCGGCATCGCCCACGCGCCGCTGGCGATGCTGCTGATGGTCGGCGAGATGACTGGCAACCTCTCCCTGCTCGCCCCGGCGATGATCGCGGTCGCGCTCTCGACCGCCTTGGTCGGCGACGAGACGATCTACCGCAGCCAACTGCCCGACCGCGGCAGCGCGCCGGCCCACCGGGTCCGGCTCAGCTTCCCGCTGCTCGCCTCGCTCCGGGTTCGCGACGCGATGACCGCCGGCGCGCCTCCCGCGGCGGTTGACGGCACGCCGGGGTTGCCGCATCTGGCGCCGGAGGTCGCGCTCGACGACGCGCTGGCCCGGCTGGCCGAGTCCGGGGCGGTCGCGGCCCTCGTGGTCGAGGACGGCCGGTCGCTCGGCTGGCTGACGACGCGCGACATCGCGGCGGCGTACCGGGCGGCCGAGGCGGGCGGCGTGCGCCGGTCGGGCGCGGTCGGCGTCGAGAGCGAACTGCTGGAGGCCGACCTCTGGCCGGGGTCGCCGCTGGCAGGCAGGCCGCTGCGGGAGGTCGTGTTCCCGGCCCGGGCCCTCGTGGTCTCGGTCACCCGCGACGGCGGCGCGTTCTTCCCGGACGCGGCGACGGTGCTGCTGCCCGGCGACCGTCTGTTGCTGGTGACGGACCGGCAGGGGGAGGCGGTGCTGCGCGCGTGGCTGACCCGGCAGCCGGGCGAGGGGTGAGCGTCGCGGCTGAGCCGGGCGGGGGGCGGCCGGGGGGCCGGGTCCTGGCGGTCTCGGGGCGGACCCTACAGCCCGTCGCGCCCGACCTCGCCCAGCAGGTGGGCGAGGAGCACGGAAGCGTCGAGCACGACCGCAGCGCCGCAGCCCGTCACGCCTCCGACTCGCGTCGGGCCTCCTCACGCCGCTCGGCGATCAGCTCGTCCACCAGCGAGCGCTCCGGCGCGAGGTCGCGGAGGGCGTCGAACAGGCGGCGGGCCTGCTCGCGGGGCGAGACGCCCCGGAAGCCGCCCTGGCCGTCCGGGGTGAAGATCAGGCGGTCGCCCTGCCGCAGCCCGAGCCTGCGGAGCCCCGACGGGAGCACGACGCGACCCCGGTCGCCGAGCGGGGCGACGTGCCGGTCCGGCAGCGGTGCGTGGTCCATGCCCGGATCGAGCCGCGCCAAGCCGACTGCCCGCACAGGAGCGGGGTGGGGGCCGCGCGCGGCTCCCCGAGACCCCTATGTGTCCGTCGCCACCCGCGGCCGGTACTGGAGGGCCTCGGCGACGTGGCCGGGGCCGACGCCGGGCTCCCCGGCGAGGTCGGCGACGGTGCGGGCCAGCTTGAGGACGCGGTGGTAGGCGCGGGCCGAGAGGTTGAGGCGGCGGGCGGCGGCTTGCAGCAGCGCCTCGCCGGCGGGGTCGAGCGCGGCGTGCTCGCGCAGCTCGCGGGGGCCCATGTCGGCGTTGGTCCGCAGGGGAGTGCCGGCGAAGCGGGCGGCCTGCCGCTCGCGGGCGGCGGTGACGCGCTCGCGGATGGCGGCCGAGGGTTCGCCGGGACGGCGGTCGGCCAGTTGCTCAGGCTCGATCCGGGGCACTTCCAGGTGGATGTCGATCCGGTCGAGCAGCGGGCCGCTGATCCGCTTCTGGTAGCGGGTGACGGCGGAGGGCGCGCAGCTGCACGGCTTGACCGGGTCGCCGTGGTAGCCGCAGGGGCAGGGGTTCATCGCCCCGACCAGCGTGAAGTTCGCCGGGAAGGCGAGGGTGCCTGAGGCGCGGGCGAGGGTGACGGTGCGGTCCTCCAGCGGCTGGCGGAGGGCCTCCAGCTTGGTCGGGCCGAACTCCGGCAGCTCGTCGAGGAAGAGGACGCCGCGGTGGGCGAGGCTGATCTCGCCGGGCCGCGGCCACGCGCCGCCGCCGACGATGCCGGCGTAGCTGGTGGTGTGGTGCGGGGCGCGGAACGGGCGCTCTCGCAGCAGCGGCGTCTCCGGCGGCAGCAGGCCGCGGACGCTGTAGACCTTGGTCACCTCCAGCGCCTCGTCGATCGTCATCGGCGGCAGGATGGTCGGCAGGGCGCGGGCCAGCATCGTCTTGCCGGAGCCGGGCGGGCCGGAGAGGAGGACGTTGTGCGCGCCGGCGGCGGCGACCTCCAGCCCGCGCTTGACGTGCTCCTGGCCGCGGACGTCGGAGAAGTCGACGCCGGCGAAGAGTGTCTCGGGGGCGACGGCCTCGGCCGTCCACGGCGGGATCGGCGTCTCGCCGGCGAGGTGGTTGACGAGGTCGGCGAGGGTGCGGACCGGGTGGACGTCGACCCCGCCGACGAGGGCGGCCTCGGGCGCGTCGGCGGCGGGGACGAAGGCGCGGCGCATCCCCTTGCCGGCGGCGAGGGCGATCATCGCGATCAGGCCGGGGGTGTGGCGGGTGACGCCGTCGAGCGACAGCTCGCCGACGACGATGGCGTCGTCGAGGTCACGCTCGGGCCGGACCTGCTCGGAGGCGAGGAGGATGCCGAGGGCGATCGGCAGGTCGTAGGTCGGCCCCGACTTCTTGAGGTCGGCCGGGGCGAGGTTGACCGTCACTTTGCCGTGGGGGAAGCGGCCGCCGGAGTTGCGGATCGCCGAGCGGACCCGTTCCTGGCTCTCGCGGACGGCGGCGTCGGGCAGGCCGACGATCATCATCCCCGGCGTGCCTTGGCCGACGTCGACCTCGACCTCGACCAGCCGGCCGTCGAGGCCGACCACCGCGCAGCTGAAGACCTTGGCGAGCACCCTCTCGTCCCCCCGGCCCGCGCCGCGCCGACCTGCCGCGATCGGCTGACCGGCGGCGATTGTCGCACGGCGACGCGGGCGGTCGTGCCTGACGATGGGGAGGTGTTGGCTGGGTGCGGCACCAGCACATCTGGTCTGGGCTGGCCGGGGACTCCCTCCCTCGGCTCCTTCTCCCGTTGCGATGACCGACACGAGGAGGTATCCACGGGGAAGCGGCACCCGCACCTCTCCGGCCGGGGTCGTCGGAGACTCCCTCACCCCCCAGCCCCCTCTCCCATTGCGATGGGAGAGGGGGAGAAACTGAATTGGGGGAGGGCCCAGCCCTCCCCCGAGCAGTTTTCTCCCTCTTTCCCATCGCGACGGCTGACCGGGGGAGGTATCCGTTGGAAAGCGACTGGGAAGCCGCCGCGCCGCGGCAACCCGGGGGTCTGGGGGAGGGCTTGGCCCTCCCCCGATTCATTTGCTCCCCCTCTCCCATCGCAATGGGAGAGGGGGCTGGGGGGTGAGGGCGGTCCCGGCGGGACCGGCCGCGAGACGCGGATGCCGCTTTCCCTGGGATACCTCCCCCTGTCAGCCATGGCGATGGGAGAGGGGGAGCACGTGAGTCGGGGGAGGGCCGAGCCCTCCCCCGTGCCCCGGGTTGCCGCGGTGCGGCGGCTTCCCAACCGATGCTTCGCCTTGTCGCCCCGTCCGTGCCCGACGGGTGGGAACGGCCTAGAAGCGCAGCAGCGCGCCGACGCCGCCGAAGCCGTCGAGGACGGTCGCCGCCTCGGAGCGGGGCGTCTCCTGCCCGGCGCGGGGCACCTCGCCCTCGGCGCTGACCGGGACCTCGACCTCGACGATCTCGATCTCGGCGTCGGTGAGGACGGCGAGGCGGAGCAGCTCCTCGTCGAAGTCGATGTCGACGAGGTTGGCGACGTCGCCGCCGGCGGGGTGGGTGGTCGGCACCGGGCCGACGCCGTACATCCCCATCGTGAAGTCGGCCCAGCCGTCCTCCTCGTAGTCCTCGTTCATGACGAGGGTGGCGACCTGCGAGGCCTGCAGCGCGTTGAGCACCCGGACCGCGCCGCCGGCGCCCCGGTTGTCCGCGCCGACCGCGTCGGCGAGCGCCTTGGCGACCCGCAGTTCCTCGTCCCGCTCCAGCCGCTCGACGATCGGCAGCGTCGTGTCGACCACTTCCTTGTCGGTGGCGCGGACGTCGAGCCGGATCGTCGCCTTGATCCGCTCGCGCAGCGCGTTCGGCATCCCGGCCTCGAGCGCGCTGGTGAAGACCTCGTCGCCGGCGACGATGACGGTCCCGATCCCGTTGTTGACGACGATGTCGGCGGCGGCGAGGGCCGTCTCCTTGGCGAACTCGTCGATCCGGTTCTGGGCCCGGTTCTGGTAGCGGCGCTGCGAGCCGCCCTGCTTCTGGTGGCGCGGGTACTTCGAGCCGGTCAGCGACAGGCTGCCCACCGGGCGCGAGCGGGAGACGACGGTCAGGTGCGACTGCGCCTGGTCGCCGACGAGGACCGCGTAGGGCGGGTTGTCCTCGATCAGCCGGACCAGCGGCGAGAGGTCGGGGGTGGCGCCGACCCGCAACTCGGTCGGCACCGGCATCGCCAGCGCGAGCGGCACGAAGACGTCGCCGGCGGCGCGGGAGACGACGAACGCGCCCTGGGCCGCGGTGGTCAGCTCGTGGTCGAGGTAGTGGGTGATCTTCCCGCTGTCGGCCTCGAGGCTGGCGCGGACCTCGCTGCGCGGGTCGTGCTGCTCGGCGGCCTGCTTCAGCTCGCGCTCGATCTCGCCGCGGCCGGTTCGCTTGGTGGTCCCCTTCGGCTGGTCCAGCTCGCGCCGCTGGGAGGCCTTCAGCGCCTCGCCCGGGGTGTGGCCGGGGGCCGCGCCGTCGATGCTCCAGTCGACCGAGGCGGTGACGTACGGGACGTCGGTCGCGGCCGGCAACTGGGCGAGCTGCTTCAGCGTGTCGGCCAGCCCGGTGGCGATCTCGGTGTCGGCCACCGTGATGCTGGCGCTCTTCAAGGGATCGACGGTCATCGTGTCCGGTCTCCTTGCTCGGTTCGGGGCGCGCCGGTCCCGCCGCGCCGCCCGGATGGCCGCTCCCCCCGAGCGGCGTTGGCTGGCGGAAGTGTAGCCGCCCGCCCCGACGGGAACCGCCGGCGCGGCCGGCGCGTTACCGGATTGTGAGACACGGCCGCGAGACGACGACAGGCAGGAGGCACGATGGACGGGGAACGGTTCGACCGGCTGGCGCGGACGATGGCGGCGGGGGCGTCGCGACGGCGGGTGCTGGGGACGATGGCGGCGGCGGCGGGCGTGCTGCTGGGCCGGGCCGGGGCGGGGGCGCAGTTCCACCCGGGGCCGGTCCGCCTCGTCTGCGGCGGCTTCGACAACGTCGGCTGCCCCTCGGGCATGACCTGCGTCTACCCGGCCGACGCCTGCGACCTCCCGTCGCTCGGCTGCGAGGGGCTCTGCCTGTCGGTCACGGTGACCGGCCCGGGGCCGTACATCCCGGTCTCCCCCTGCTCGACGATCCGTTGTGCCTCCGGCACTCATTGCTGCGACGTCTGCGGCGGGGTCTGCGTCGACCAGGACGTCGATTGCGCCGCGGTCGACTGCCAGCCGGACGACAACGGCGCGGAAGGCGAGCCGTGCGGCATGGCGCTCTGCGGCGACGGCGAGTACTGCTGCAACGCGAGCTGCAGCCGCTGCGTGCCGAACGGGCAGGGGTGCACGCGAGAGTTGTGCGGCCCGCCGAGCGGCGGCGTGGTCTGCGACCACAACGTCTGCGACCCGGGCGAGGTCTGCTGCCCGGGCGGCTGCGGCATCTGCACGACGCCGGACGGGGCGTGCCCGGAGATCGCCTGCCTGCCTCGTCGCTGAGGTTGCCCGCGAGGCCCCGTGCGGCACGGCGTGGTTGCGGCAGGGCGGCGACGCGGCGCAACGCCGCGGGGTGTCGCGGCCCGGATCGTGCCTGCGGCGATGGTCGGGAGCGTGGCGGCACCACGGTCGCCGCGCCGCCGTGGCTGTGGCGGGTGCGCCGCGAGCCCGGCCGGGATCACTCGGGCCGGCGTTCGGCAACCGGAGGGAGGGGGTCGTCGTGAGCATCCACCGGCAGGCCGCCAAGGGTTTCGCCGCCGGGGCGGCCGCCTATGCCAGCGGACGCCCCGGCTACCCGCCGGAGGCGCTGGCTTGGCTGCGGGAGGACGTCGGGCTGCGGCCGGGGACGGTCGTGCTCGACTGCGGGTCGGGCACCGGCAAGTTCGTGCCGCTGCTGCTGGGGACCGGGGCGCGGGCGGTCGCGCTGGAGCCGGTGGCGGAGATGCGGGCCGAGCTGGCGCGCGCCCATCCCGATGTCGAGGTGCTGACCGGGACCGCCGAGCGGATCCCCCTGCCGGACGCGTCGCTCGACGCGGTCGTCTGCGCCCAGAGCTTCCACTGGTTCGCTACCGTTGCCGCGCTCGCCGAGTTCCGGCGGGTATTGAAGCCCGGCGGCCGGCTCGGGCTGACCTGGAACGGGCGCGACACCAGCGTGAGGTGGGTGGCCGAGCTCGCCGACCTGATCGAGGCGCGGCAGGTCGACGAGCCGCGCTACCTGAGCGGGGCGTGGCGCGAGGTGTTCCCGGCCGAGGGGCTCGCGCCGGTCGGCGAGCGGACCGCGCGGCACCGGCACGTCGGCGACCCGGAGCAGATGGTCGTCCAGCGTTCGCTCTCGGTCAGCTTCGTCGCGGCGTTGCCGGAGCGCGAGCGGGCCGAAGTCGAACGGGAAGTCCGCGAACTGATCGCGCGGACGCCGGAACTGGCCGGCCGGGCCGAGGTGGCCGTGCCCTACGAGACGCTGATGGCCGCCTTCCGGAAGACCGGCTGACGCGCGTCCGTGATCCGGGCCGGCGACACCGTGCGCGGCGACCGCCATCCCCTCGCCGGCTCGCCCGCGGGTCGGGGCGGCCCTGACTTCCCGCGAGCGTCGCCATCCGGGCGGCGGACTAGGCCTCGCTCGTCGCGCGGGTCAGCGCCGCGAGCGCGAAGACGACAGCGGCGACCATCGCCACGAGGACGCCGTTCGGGATGTGCAGCGCCGCCGCGGCCGCGCTGGAGCGTCCGCTCATCCCGAGCGCCGTCTGCCCGAACATCAGGACGAAGAGGGCGGCCGAGAGGGCGAGCGGGGCCCAGCCGCCGCCGGCGCGCCGTCGCCTGACGAAGGCGATCACCGTCGAGGCGAGCGCGCCGAGCAGCGCGAACCCGCCGAGCGTGCCGTGCAGGGCGATGAGGCCCATCTGCCCGCCGAACCAGGCCTGCCCGGCCAGAACGGCCATCACCAGCACCATCGCGGCGGTCAGGCCGGCAACGACGACGCCGGCCGTTGCCAGCCTGCCCGGGCGCGCCGCGGCCGGCAGGTTGGCGGAGACGTGGGCGGTCTGCATGGATGCTGCTCCTTGTTCGCTGTCGATCCGCGGGCGGCGCACCCGAAGGCGCGCCGCCGTTGTTCGCTCGCCCCGCCCGCTAGGCCAGCAGGCCCGTGTTCATGATCATCCCGGTCATGTAGGGGACCAGCCAGATCACCCAGACGGCCGTGCTCAGCCGGTGGAAGGAGAGGAGCGCCGGCTCCTGGCCGCGGATCACGGTGACGGTGGCCCAGACGGTGTGGGCGGCCATCAGCATCAGCGCGACGAGGCCGGTGACCCCGTGGAGATTGAACGTGAAACCGCCCTCGGCGAGCCGGCTCATCTCCCGGGTGCCGATGAAGTCGAACACGAGGCCGCCCCAGAAGAAGGCCAGGTGCCAAGGCTTCAGGCGGCCGCTGAACCGCTCGGCCCAGACGCCGACGGTGTAGAGCACGAGGGCGAGCGTGATGGTGACGACGGCGAGACCTAACATGTCATACCTTCCTATTCTCGGCCGATCCGACGGCCGTGACCCGGTTGAGACCCGCGGCTCGTTCCGCGGCTTGGGTTCTGCATCAACTTTAGGAAATCGGGCCGTTCGGCAAATCGGGCTCAGGAATGATTCGGGCGCGTCTTGCGACGGAGCCGGGATTGCACCTTTTGGCCGATGCGCCGGATGTCCGGAGGTATGCAGGCTTCCGACATGAACGGCACGAACGGCTCGTCGCTCGCCTCGGTGTTCACGCGGCTGCGCCTCGCGCTGCACCTGCTCGTCGGCTGCTTGGCGGTGTTCGTCGTCGTCCGCGAGTGGGGGCAGCCGGACCGCGTGGCCGTCGTCGCGCTGACGCTGGCCTTCCTCGGCACGTACGCGGCCGGCGTCGTCTGGCCGGGTCGACTGGCCGAGGCCCGGCCCGGCCTCCTCGTCGCCTGGCTGACGCTGTTGACGGTCGAGGCGCTCGCCCTCGGCGCGCTCACCCCCAGTGCCGCCTACCTGATCTTTCCGCTCTTCGTCCTCTACCTGCACCTGCTGCCGACGTGGTGGGGCGTCGCGGCGGTCGCCGTCTGCGTCTGGCTGGCCGTCCTGACGTCCGCGCTCGCCGGGCGGCTCTCCGCCGGCGGCATCATCGGGCCGGTGGTCGCGGCGACGGCGGCGGTCGCGGTCGGGCTGGGGTACCGTGCCGTGTACCGGGAGGCGCTGGAACGCCAGCGGCTGATCGACGAGCTGCTGGCCACCCGCGCCGAACTGCTCGAGAAGGAGCGCGAGGCGGGCGTGCTGTCGGAGCGGGCACGGCTGGCGCGGGAGATCCACGACACGGTGGCGCAGGGGCTGGCCAGCATCCAGCTCCTGCTGCACGCCGCCGAGCGCGCCGACGACGAGCGGCCGGGCATCGAGCACGTCCGACTGGCCCGGGCCACGGCCGCCCTCAACCTCGAGGAGACGCGGCGGTTCATCGACGCCCTGACGCCGCCGGCGCTGGACGACCAGACGCTGGCCGGCGCGCTGGAGCGGCTGGCCGCCGCGACCCGGAACGCGACGGTGGCCGCGAGCGGCGACGGGACCGCTGTCGACGGACTGGACGTGGTGGTGCGGGTCAGCGGCACGCCGACGCCGCTGCCGCCCCCCATCGAGACGGCGCTGCTCCGCATCGCGCAGGGGGCGCTGGCCAACGTCGTGCAGCACGCGGCGGCGACGCGGGCGATCGTGACCCTCACCTACATGGAGGACGCGGTGAGCCTCGACGTGGTCGACGAGGGCGTCGGGTTCGACCCTGAGGAGGTGCTGGCCGCGCCGGCCCGGCGCGCCGGCGGGTCGTTCGGGGTGGCGGCGATGCGGGAGCGGGTCGCCCAGCTGGGCGGTGAGTTCGCCATCGAGTCGAGCCCCGGGGCCGGCACGGCGGTCGCCGCCACCATCGGGCTGCCGCGATGATCCGCCTGCTGCTCGCCGACGACCACCCGGTGGTGCGCGCCGGGCTGCGGGCGCTGCTGGCCGCCGAGGCGGATTTCGCGGTGGCGGGAGAGGTGGGCGACGCCGCCGAGGCCGTGGCGGCCGTCGCCCGGGAGCCGGTCGACGTCGTGCTGATGGACCTGCAGTTCGGCGGGGCGATGCAGGGCGTGGAGGCGACGCGGCGGCTGCGGGCCCTGCCGGTGCCGCCGGCGGTGCTGATCCTGACCAACTACGACACCGACGCCGACATCCTGGGGGCGATCGAGGCGGGGGCCAGCGGCTACCTGCTGAAGGACACGCCGCCGGCCGAGATCCTGGCGGCGGTGCGGGCGGCGGCGGCGGGCCAGAGCGCGCTGGCCCCGGCCGTGGTGACGCGGCTGATGTCGCGGGTGGCGGCCCCGGCCCAGCAGCTCACGGCGCGCGAGGCGGAGGTGCTGGCGCTGGCGGCCGAGGGACAGTCGAACAAGGAGATCGGGCG
>JBDHWC010000085.1:0-10867 GCA_039809985.1 Thermomicrobiales bacterium
GAGCCTGTTTCCCCCCCTCTCCCGCCGCCGCGGCTGACAGGGGGAGGTCTCCATTGGGAAGCGGCCGCGCTGCGGCAATTGGGGGGTGCGGGGGAGGGCTAAGCCCTCCCCCGACTCAGTTGCTCCCCCTCTCCCGCCGCCGCGGGAGAGGGGGCTGGGGGGTGAGGGCGGGCCCGGCGGACCCGGCCGCGAGACCCGGATACCGCAATCCCTCGGATACCTCCCCCTGTCAGGCCGCCGCGGGAGAGGAGACGGAGGGGTGAGGGCGGTTCCGGGAGGCCCAAGCCCGGCATCGACACGGCCGGCCTCACCGGACCGGCGCGTTCGGCCCGAGCGGGATGCCGACCAGGTACCAGACCACGAGCAGGACGGTCCAGACGACCGCGAAGACGGCGGTGTAGGGGAGCATCAGCGAGATCAGCGAGCCGACGCCGAACTTCTTCTCGTAGCGCTCGCCGAAGGAGATGATCAGGGCGAAGTAGGCCATCAGCGGCGTCGCCACGTTCATCGGCGAGTCACCGACCCGGTAGGCGGCGGTGGCCGCCTCCGGCGAGATGCCGAGCCGCAGGAAGAGCGGCACGAAGATCGGGGCGAAGATGGCCCACTTCGGCACCACGCCGCCGATGAAGATGTCGACGATCAAGGTGACGATGACGAAGCCGACCAGCAGCGGGATCGGCCCGAAGCCGGAGGCCTGCAACGCGTCGCCGAGTTTGATCGCGCCGACCGTGGCGAGCTGGGTGTAGTTCAGGTAGGCGATGAACTGGCTGATGATCACCATCAGGAAGATCAGCCCGCTCAGGCCGGCGACCGTCTTCACCATCGCGTTGATCGCGTCGTTGCTGCTCTTGAGCGTCCCCGCCGCCTTGCCGTAGCAGAGGCCGGTGACGAAGAAGACGAGGAAGATGAGGAAGACGATGCTGTCCATGAAGGGCGAGTTGCCCATCAGCGCGCCCGTCTCCGGGTTGCGCAGCGGTGCCCACGACGGCACCGTCAGGACCAGCATCACGAGCACGAAGCCGAGCAGCCCGAAGCCGGCCGCGCGCAGGCCGCGCGCCTCCTCCTTGGTCACGCCGCCGGTCGACTCCGGCTGCGCCGGCCCGGTGTAGGCGCCCAGCCGCGGCTCGATCACCCGGTTGGTGATGACCGTGCCGACGACCGCCAGCAGGAAGGTCGAGACGATCCCGAAGTAGAGGTTGTGGGTGATGTCGATCACCCGGCCCGGGGCGACCGTCGTCAGCGCCTCGTTGGTGATCTCGGTCAGCATCGCGTCGGACGGGGTGACGAGGACGTTGACGCCGAAGGCCGCGCCGACGCCGGCGAACCCTGCCGCCAGACCGGCGATCGGGTGCCGCCCGAGGGTGAGGAAGACCGCCGCCGCCAGCGGGATCAGCACCAGGTAGCCGGCGTCGGTGGCGATGCTGGAGACCACGCCGAGCAGCACGATGATGAAGGTGATCGCCCCCGGCGGGGCCACCTGCACCATCCGCTTGATCAGCGCCGCGATCATCCCCGCTTCCTCGGAGAGGCCGACGCCGAGCATGGCGACGATGATCACCGAGACGACCCCGAAGTTCTGGAAGTTGCGGACGAACGAGGTGAAGATGAACCGGATCCCGTCCGCCGAGATCAGGCTGCGGACGTGGACCGTCTCCTCCTTGATCTCCAGCGCCGGGGCCTGCTGGTCCGCCGTGTAGTTGATCAGGGTCGGGTCGGCCACTTCCTCGTAGTTGTGGACCGTCTCCGGCGCGACCGTCTGGTAGGTCAGCGTCTCGTCCGGTGAGACGACTTCCATCGTCGCGCTCGCCCCGGTCAGGGCGAAGATCAGCGAGAGGACCGCCAAGAGCGCGATCAGGATCAGGAAGATGATCGACGGGTGCGGCACGAGGTTGCCGACCCGTTCGATCCCGTCCAGGAACCGCTTCATCAGCGATCGGTCCGCAGGATCGCCTGTTGCCTCGGCCACGCCCGTTCCCCCGTCTGCCCGCCCGTCGCAGGCATGCGCTTCGCCACCCGGCGGCCCGTCGCTGCCGTGTGCCGGCGAGTCATCGTAGCACGTGCCACCGGCGATCGGATCGGGCGGTGGCGAGACGGCGGGACACGCCTCGTCCCGCCGCCGGTTGACAGGGGGGTCTCCGTCGGGAAGCGGCCGTGCCGCGGCAACTGGGGGTTCGGGGGAGGGCCTGGCCCTTCCCCGAGGAGGCTTCTCCCCCTCTCCCCTCGCAAGCTGACAGGAGGAGGTATCCGTTGGGAAGCGGCCGCGCCGCGGCAACCCGGGGGTTTGGGGGAGGGCCAAGCCCTCCCCCAATTCAGTTTCTCCCCCGCTTCCGCCGCCGCGGGAGCGGGGGCTGGGGGGTGAGGGCGGCCCCGGCGGGCCCGGCCACGAGGTGCGGCTGCCGCATCCCAGCCGACCCCCCTCGTCAACTATCGCCGCCGGGCGACGGAGCGCCGCGCCTACCCCATCTGGGTGGTGTGCTCCGGCCGGATGACGACGACGACCCGCTCGTCGCCGGGCCGGTTCCACGGGTACTTCTCGACCCCGAGGTACTTCTGCGCCATCGCGTCGATGAAGGCCTTCTCCGGGTCCGGCTCGACGGCGACCACCGTGCCGCGGACCTCGAGGTAGCGGTAGGGGTTCTCGGGGTCGACGATCGAGAGGGCGACCCGCGGCTCCCGCTGCACGTTGCGCAGCTTCTGCCGGGTCGTCGTCTGGCTGAAGCGGATCAGCTCGCCGTCCCAGTCGAACCAGACCGGGTTGCTCTGGGGCGACCCGTCCGGGCCGATGGTGGCGACGTGGGCCAAGGCCTTGCTCGCCAGCAGGTCGGCGTAGTCGGCGGGGATCGGGCTGGAACTCGGCGTGCTCATGAGCGCGGCATCCTCCTCGGGGCGCGGTCCGGGGCCGGGGAGCCCCCCGGTCCGGCCGCCGATGCTACCACGACGGAAGCAGGTAACGGAAGGATACCCTGAGTCGATCCCGCGCGGCGTCTATGCTGCCAACCGCCAACCGCCAGCCGCCAGCCGCCAGCCGCCAGCCGCCAGCCAACGGAGGATCCCATGCCCGACCCCGCCGCTCGCCGCCGCCCGCTCAAGGTCGGCGTCATCCTGCCCGACACCGAGCGGGAAATGGGCGGGGCCGACCCCAAGTGGCGCGACATCGCCGCCATGGCCCGGCAGGCCGAGGGGCTCGGCTTCGACTCGCTCTGGGTCTTCGACCACCTCCTCTACCGTTTCCCGGACAAGCCGACGCAGGGGCCGTGGGAATGCTGGTCGCTCCTCGCCGCCCTCGCCGCCGTCACCGAGCGGGCGGAGATCGGCCCGGTCGTCTCCTGCGCCGGCTACCGCAACCCGGCCCTGCTGGCGAAGATGGCCGACACGGTCGACGAGATCAGCGGCGGCCGGCTGGTGCTCGGGCTGGGGGCGGGCTGGCACCAGCCGGAGTACGAGGCCTTCGGCTACCCCTACGACCACCGCGTCTCCCGCTTCGCCGAGGCGCTGGCGATCATCAGCGGCCTGCTGCGGCACGGCAGGGTCGATTTCGAGGGCACCTACCACGCCGCTCGCGACTGCGAGCTGCGGCCGCGCGGCCCCCGCCCCGGCGGGCCGCCGATCATGGTCGGCTCCTCCGCGCCGCGGATGCTCGCCCTCCTCGCCGCCCACGGCGACCTCTGGAACGCCTGGGCCCGGCAGACGGTCGAGGAAGTGGCGGCCGACCGCGCGCTGGTCGACGCCGCGCTCGCCGCCAACGGCCGCGACCCGGCCACGGTCGGCCGCTCGGTCGCGCTGCTGGTCGACACGCCGGACGCCACCGGCCGCCCGAGCGAGGAGAAGCCGGGCCTGAAGGCGCGCACCCCCGCCGAGCTGGCCGAGCACCTCCTCGCCTACGCCGCCCTCGGCCTCGACCACGTCCAGCTGATGATCGACCCGAACACCCCCGCCGGCCTCGAGTGGGCCGCCCGCGCGCTGGAGGAGGTGGACCGCGCCGGCCCGGCCTGAGCGCGCCCCGATTCCCCGGCTTGGTTCATCATTCCCCCGGCAACGCGCCGCCGAGACGCCGCCCGGGGGGGCCGCCGTGCGCATCCTGACCGTCAACGCCGGCTCCTCCAGCCTGCGGCTCGGCCTTCACGACGGGGCCGCCGCGCCGCCGCGCCTGCTCCTCGCCGCCGAGGCCGAGCGGATCGCCGCCCCCGGCAGTCGCGTCGCGCTGCGCGACGCCGCCGACGCGACCCTCGCCGAGGCGGAGCTGCCGCTGCCCGACGCCGAGGTCGCCCTCGCCGCCCTGCTCGACCTGCTCCGGCAGGCGGGGGAACTCGACGGCCTCGCCGCGGTCGGCCACCGCGTCGTCCACGGCGGCCCCGACTTCGACGGGCCGCGCCTGCTGACGCCGGACGTGGTCGCCGCCCTCGCCCGGCTCGCCCCGCTCGCGCCGCGGCACCAGCCCCGCGCGCTGCGGCTCGCCGCCGCCACAGGGACGGCCTTCCCCGGGCTGCCGCAGGTCGCCTGCTTCGACACCGCCTTCCACCGGACGATGCCGCCGCTGGCCCGGGCCGAGCCGCTGCCGGAAGCCGCCACCGCGGGGGAGATCGTCCGCTACGGCTTCCACGGCCTCTCGTGCCAGTCGGTCCTCGACCAGCTCGCCGGGCTCGACCCGGCGGCGGCGCGGGGGCGGCTGGTGGTCGCCCACCTCGGGGCCGGGGCCAGCCTGACCGCCGTCCGCGACGGCCGCTCGGTCGAAACGACGATGGGCTTCACCCCCGCCGGCGGGATCATGATGGCGACCCGCACCGGCGACCTCGACCCCGGCGTGCTGGTCCGCCTCGCCCGCCGCGACGGCCTCGACGCCGACGCCCTCGACCGCCTCGTCAACGACGCAAGCGGCCTGCTCGGCGTCTCCGGCAGCAGCGGCGACATGGCGACGCTGCTCGCCCGCCGCGGCGACGACCCGGCGGCGGCGTTCGCGGTCGACCTCTTCGCCTACCTCGCGGCGAAGGCGCTCGGCGGCCTCGTCGCCGTTCTGGGCGGCCTCGACCTGCTCGCCTTCGCCGGCGGCATCGGCGAGCACGCTGCGCCGGTCCGGGCCGCGGTCTGCGACCGCTTCGGCTTCCTCGGCCTGACGCTCGACCCGGGGCGCAACGCCGCCAACGCCCCGCTCGTCTCCGCCGACGCCAGCGCGGTGGCCGTCCGGATCGTCCCCAGCGACGAGGCGGCCGTCATCGCCCGCCAGACCCGCGACCTCGTCGCGCCCGAAGAGTCCCGGAGGTGAGCCCGATGCCCGAGTACGTCTTCGACCCCGCCCTCTCCACCGTCGTCGCCGTCGACGGGACGACGATCACCGCGCCCTCGACTCCCCGACTCCCCGACTCCCCGACTCCCCGACTCGACTTGCTGCACCGCTGGTGGCTGGCCGCCAACTACCTGACCGTCGGCCAGATCTACCTGCAGGGGAACCCGCTGCTGCGGGAGCCGCTGCGGCCGGAGCACATCAAGCCGCGCCTGCTCGGCCACTGGGGCACCTCGCCCGGCCTGAACCTCGTCTGGGCCCACCTCAACCGCCTGATCGTCGAGCGCGACGTCGACTGCGTCTACCTCGCCGGCCCCGGCCACGGCGGCCCGGCGGTCGTCGCCAACGTCTGGATGGAGGGGACGTGGTCGGAGGCCTACCCCGAGGTGGGGCGGGACGAGGCCGGCATGCGCCGCCTCTTCCGCCAGTTCTCGACCCCCGGTGGCGTTCCCAGCCACGTCAGCGTCACCACCCCCGGCTCGATCCACGAGGGGGGCGAGCTCGGCTACGTCCTCGCCCACGCCGCCGGCGCGGCGTTCGACAACCCCGGCCTGCTCGTCGTCGCCGTCGTCGGCGACGGCGAGGCGGAGACCGGGCCCCTCGCCGCCGGCTGGAAGGCCCCCGCCTTCCTCAACCCCGCCCGCGACGGCGCGGTGCTGCCGGTGCTGCACCTCAACGGCTACAAGATCGCCAGCCCGACCGTGCTCGGCCGCACCGCCGACGCCGACCTCGAGGGCTTCTTCCGCGGCCAAGGGTGGGAACCGGTGGTCGTCGCCGGCGACGACCCGATGACGGTCCACGCCGCCTTCGCCGACGCCCTCTTCCGCGCCCACGACGCCATCCGCGCCATCCAGCAGGCCGCCCGCGCCGACCGCGGGGCACGAGAGCGCCCGCGCTGGCCGATGATCGTGCTGCGGACGCCGAAGGGATGGACCGGCCCGGCCGTTGTCGACGGCGTGCCGGTCGAGGGGACCGCCCGCTCCCACCAAGTGCCGCTGGCCGGCGTCCGCGAGAATCCGGCGCACCTCGCGATGCTGGAGGCGTGGCTCCGCTCCTACCGGCCGGAGGAGCAGTTCGACGCGACGGGGCGGCTGCGGCCGGAACTGGCGGCGCTCGCCCCGGCCGGCGACCGGAGGATGGGCGCGAACCCCCACGCCAACGGCGGCCGCCTGCTGGCTGACCTCGACCTGCCCGACTACCGCGGGCCGGCGGTCGACGTGCCGGAGCCGGGGGTCGTCCGCGTCGAGAACACCCGCCCCTTCGGCCGGCTGCTGCGCGACACCTTCGCCCGGACGGCGGAGAGCGCGAACTTCCGCCTCTTCTGCCCGGACGAGCTCGCCTCGAACCGGCTCGACGACGCGCTGTCGGTCACCGACCGCTGCTTCGTCGGCCCCCTCGTCGACATCGACCAGCACCTCGGGCCGGACGGCCGGGTGATGGAGGTGCTGAGCGAGCACCTCTGCGAGGGATGGCTGGAAGGGTACCTGCTGACCGGCCGGCACGGCCTCTACGCCACCTACGAGGCGTTCGCGATGGTCTCCGCCTCGATGACGGTGCAGCACGCCAAGTGGCTGCAGGAGGCGCGGCGGCTGCCGTGGCGGGCCCCGGTCGCCTCGCTCAACGTCCTCCTCACCTCGACCGCGTGGCGCAACGACCACAACGGCTTCAGCCACCAAGGGCCGGGGCTGATCGACGTCATGCTCTCCAAGCCGGGCTCGGTCGCCCGCATCTACCTGCCGCCGGACGCCAACTGCCTCCTCGCGGTCGGCGACCACTGCCTGCGCAGCCGCGACTACGTCAACCTGATCGTGATCGACAAGCAGCCGCACCTGCAGTGGCTGCCGATCGGCGAGGCCGAGGCGCACTGCGCCCGCGGCGCGTCGGTCTGGGCGTGGGCCGGCTGCGAGCGGCCGGGGGAAGCGCCGGACGTCGTCCTCGCCGCCGCCGGCGACGTGCCGACGCTGGAGACGATGGCCGCCGCCGCCTGGCTGCGCCGCCACGCGCCGCGGCTGAGGGTCCGCGTCGTCAACGTCGTCGACCTGATGACGCTGAACCCGGCGGAGGTCCACCCGCACGGCATGAGCGAGGACGACTTCGTCGCGCTCTACACCGCCGACCGGCCGGTGGTCTTCGCCTTCCACGGCTACCAGCGGGCGGTGCACCAGCTCGTCCACGGCCGGCCGGCGGCGGAGCGGTTCCACGTCCGCGGCTTCATGGAGCAGGGGACGACGACGACGCCGTTCGACATGGTGGTGCTGAACCGGATGAGCCGCTTCCACCTCGCCGCCGAGGCGGTCCGCCGGGCGACGGCCCGCGGTCGCATGCCGCTGGCCGAGGCCGCCGCCCTCACCGCCGAGCTCGAGGCCCGCATCGCCGCCGCCGGCGCCTACGCCCGCGAGCACTTCGAGGACCCGCCGGAGATCAGTGGCTGGGTCTGGCCGGAGGCGTGACGGGGCGACGGGGTGATGGCAGATGGTCGGGTCCCCGGTTGGGCGGTCGCGTTCGCCACCCCAACACCCGATCCTCCTACCGTCCCGTCACCCCGTTGCCCGCAGCCTCGGAATCAGGTCGGTCGCGATCCGCTCGGTGACGGCGAACTGGTGCTCGTGCGGGGCCTCCATCAGGAACTCGCTGATCCCCGCCTCGCGGTAGCGGCCGACGATCTCGGCGAAGGCCTCGGGCGACGACCACGGGTCGGCCCCCATCGCCAAGGTCCAGCCGTAGAGCGAGCGGGTGATCGACGCGGGGTCGCGGCCGATGGCGGCGCACGCTTCGTCGAGCCGCTGGCCCCGCTCCCGCAGATCCTCGACCGTGCCGTGCGAGTTCCAGCGGTCGGCGTGGCGGGCGGCGATGGCCAGCATCCGCGGCCCGTGCGCCCCCAGCGTGAAGGGGGGCCGCGGCTGCTGCACGGGGCGGGGCTGCGAGACGGCACCCTTCGCTTGGTACCAGCGGCCGTCGAAGTCGACCCGCTCCTGCCGCATCAGCCGGTCGCACAGCTCGACCGCCTCGGCGAAGCGGCCGACCAGTTCCGGCGGCTCCGGGAAGGGCACCCCCCACGCCGCGTGCTCCGGCGCCCACCAGCCGGTGCCGATCCCGAACTCCAGCCGGCCGCCGGAGACGTGGTCGACCGTGATCGCCTGTTTCGCCAGCAGGGCCGGGTGGCGGAAGGTGTTGCTGGTGACGAGGATGCCGACGCGGACCCGCCGCGTTTCCTGCGCCATCGCCGCCAGCAGCGTCCAGCCCTCGAGGAAGGGGTGGTCGGGCACGCTCGGCCGCTGGAAGTGGTCGGCGTGCCAGAGCGAGTCGAAGCCGAGCTCCTCGAAGAAGGCCCAGTGCCGCCGCAGGTCGGCCAGCGGCAGGTTCTGGTTGCGGACGATCCCGAACCGTGGCGTCGGTGGCACGACCCCTCCTTCCGGCGAACGGCCGGCGGCGACAGAGGGCCGATTGTCGCCGGCCGGCGGCGGCGGATCAACCGGGAGGCGGCCCGGGATCCGGCCGCAGCCGCGCCGCCCAGTCCGCGGCCCGCGGCTCGACCCCGAACTCCCCGACCAGCATTCGGGCGAAGGCGGCGAGCGGGACCGGGCCGGTCGGCAGGTGCAGCTTGTCGAGCGGGACCACGCCGCGGGAGCCGTCCGCGCTTGTCGGCCGCAGGGCGGCGGAGACGTGGAGGTGGGGATCGACACGAGGGGACGTCGTGCTCTCCGGGTGCCAGTGGTAGACGAGCAACTCGGTTTCCCCCCGATCGACGAGCGCCAACTCGTAGCCCAGCAGCAGAACCCCCGGCGAGAACTCGGGGCTGGACGGCTCGTCTGCGCCGAGGCGAATGCTGATCCGGAGCGAAGCCCCGCGAAGCGCGCCCGGCGCGCGGATCGGCGCCAGATCAGCGGTCCCCACGCTCACCCTCGCCCGAGGCGGGGCAGAACCGGGCGGGCGGTCCGGGAGGTAGCGCACGACGAGGCGCGCCGGTGTCACCACGTTGGCGACGCGTTGCAAGCGTGCGACCTCGTCCGCGAGTTCGGGCGTCACGCTCCCATGCCGCCCTCGCGGGCGAACGGGATCGTGAACTCGAGGCTCACCACCGCCCGGCCGAGAGGGGTGTCCTCGCCGATCCCGACGTACGCCCCGGCGTCGTAGCGCCTGAGGAACTCCTCGCCGGAGATGCCGAGCATCCGTCGGGCCTTCCGGTCGAGCATCGCCCGCCCTTCCTCCCACGATGGCTCGTGGACCGGCGGGTCGTCGGGCTCTGTTGCCACCTTGCGCTGGGCCATCGTCAGCCGCTCCCCGACGCATGAGATCGAGACGATCATACAGTGCGTGGCACGCGACGCCTACGTTGCCGGCGGACCGCTGCCGACCGTTCGGAGGTGACCGATGCTTGCGCCGGGCGACCCCGACGGTCAGCCTCCGACAGGGTCTTGAGCCAGCCGCGCCGCCCAGTCCGCGGCCCGCGGCTCGACCCCGAACTCCCCGACCAGCATTCGGGCGAAGGCGGCGAGCGGGACCGGGCCGGTCGGCAGGTGCAGCTTGTCGAGCGGCAGGACGCCGCGGGAGCCGTCCGGTGCCGCGGGCCGCAGCGCGGCGGAGACGTGGAGGTGGGGGAACGACGGGGTTGGGAATGGCGAGACCGGGTGCCAGTGGTAGGCGAGCAACTCCGTGCCGTGGCGGTCGTGGAGCGAGTACCTGTACGAGCGGAGCGACCAAGCCGAGGGCGGGTCGGGCGATCGCCGGTAGACGAGGCTCGCGGTGACGGTCGCCGCGCGCAGCGGCCCGTGCCCTCGCACGGTTGCCGGGGCGGCGAACTCCACCACCATGCTCGGCCCGGCGGCCCCTTCGGGGAACCGGGTTGCCAGCGGCTGAGGGGTGAGAACCCCGGCCACGCGGCGCAACTGCTCGATCTCGGCGTCGGGCCGTCGGCTCACCACTCCGCGCCGGACTCGCGGGCGAAGGGGATCAGGAACCAGAGGCGGAGCACCGCCCGGCCGAGTTCGTCGTCCTCGGTCAGCCGGGCGTAGTCGCCGGCGTCGTACCGCCGGAGGAACTCGTCGCCGGAGATGCCGAGCAGCCGCCGCGCCTCGCCGTCGAGCAGGGCGCGACCCTCCTCCCGCGTGGCCTCGCGGACCGGCGGGTCGTCGTCGACCGGGTTGGCAATCCGTTGCGCCATGGTGGCTTGCTCCGTTGGTGCGGACCGCTACGATCGATCATATAGCAGCGTGGGCGGACGTCCCGGTTCGGCCCCGGGGTTGGCCCGTCCCGGGCGGGCGGCACCGGGCAAGCAGCCGACACCGGCCGAGCGGCCGAGTTCGCCACGACGATCCGACGGCGGGCGGGATCCGCTGCCGACCCTGCCGACCCCCGATGCCGGCCCGCCTCCGCTATCCTGCCGCCGGGCAGCCGACGATCGCGGCAGGGGAGGCGATGGAGAGCACCGAGGCAACCGGCCGGGAACTGCGCGACCGGGTCGCGCTCGTCACCGGGGGCGGCAGCGGCATCGGCCAGGCCGTCGCCCTCGAGCTGGCCGCCGCCGGCGCGACCGTGGCCGTGACCGAGCTGCCCGACCGCCTCGCCGCGGGCGAGGCGACCGCCGGCCGG
>JBDHWC010000086.1:0-10841 GCA_039809985.1 Thermomicrobiales bacterium
CGCCCCGGCCCCGCGCCATGTCGCTCCGTCGCCGGCCGCGGCCCGCTGCCCGGGGCCGCCCGCGTTCCTGCCGCGGCCACGCGGGGGCAGGCTTCATCCCACCGATTCACGGTCTCCTCCCGTCGTCGCGGACGAGGGAACGCTTCCCGTGGGGAATGGCCGCGCCGCGCCAACCCGGGGGCTCGGGGGGAGCGCGTGGCTCTCCCCCAATTCAGTTGCTCCCCCTCGCCCCTCGCAAGCTGACCGGGGGAGGCATCCGTCGGGAAGCGGCCGCGCCGCGGCAATCCGGGGCCTTGGGAGGAACCAAGTTCCCCCCAGACCGATCGCTCCCCCGCTCCCATCGGAATGGTAGCGGGGGCTGGGCGTGAGGGAGTCCCCGGCGGTCCCAACCGATCCCTCCCCCCGTCAGCCAAGGCGACGGGCGAGGGGGCAAGGGGGTGAGGGAGCCCTCCGCCTGAGCGCGACCGGCGGCGCATCGCCCGCGCCTCAAGCGCCGGCGGCGGCGCGGTCGGCGAAGACCTCGACGCCGGCGGCCGACTGCAGGAAGGAGGCCGGCACCTGCGCGGTGACCGGGCCGTGCAGCGCCTCGTGCAGGATCGCCCGCTTGGCCCCGCCGGAGACGAGGAGGAAGATGCGTCGGGAGGCCAGCAGGACCCGCATGCCGGCCGTGATCGCCTTGGTCGGCACTTGGTCGATGCCGCCCCAGTACGGGGCGTTGCTGGCGATGCTCTCCGGGGTCAGGTCGATCAGGCGGGTCGGGGCGTCGCGGTCGGCGGGCGGCTCGTTGAAGCCGATGTGGCCGTTCGGGCCGAGGCCGAGGATGCAGAGGTCGATGCCGCCGGCGGCGGCGATGGCGGCCTCGTAGGCGGCGATCGCCGCCGGGAAGTCGTCGCTGCGGCTCGGCAGGCGGACGACCTGCCCGGCCGGGACGCCCCACGGGGTCAGCGCGGCGCGGTCCATCCAGCCGTAGAGGGCGCGGCGGTCGTCCGGGGCGATGCCGACGTATTCGTCGAGCTGGAAGACGCGCAGCCGCGAGAGGTCGACGGTGCCGGCGTGGACCAGCCGGGTCAGCTCGTCGTACATCCCGATCGGAGTGTTGCCGGTGGCGAGGATGACGGTCGCGTCCGGCTTGGCGCGGGCGATCTCGGCGAAGGCGGCCGCCGCCTGCCGCGAGAGGTCGGCGTAGTCGTCGGAGAGGTGCATCGGTCGGTTTCTCCTCGGTGGTCGGCGGTGGGTCAGGCGAGCAGGCGCTCGGGCAGCAGGGCGCGGTGGGCGGCGGCGAGCTGGTCGTAGACGCGCTCGGCCGTCTCGAGGTTCGGGCAGAGCGGGTTGGCGACGACGGCGCGGATGCC
The DNA here is from genome assembly GCA_039809985.1 of Thermomicrobiales bacterium. Taxonomy (GTDB): domain Bacteria; phylum Chloroflexota; class Chloroflexia; order Thermomicrobiales; family UBA6265; genus JAICJJ01. Next base: position 1,353 of record JBDHWC010000086.1, read on the forward strand.
GTCCGCGCGGGTGCCGTGCCAGGCGGCGTCGGCGGCGAGGCGCTGGTAGTTGGCGAGCGCGCCGACGAGGCCGCGGACCGGCACCGGCAGGTCGCCGACCGGCAGCGGCACGATGCCGTGCCGGTCGACGTAGCCGACGCACTCGACGACGGTGCCCTCCGGCAGGGAGGGGACCGTGCCGCGGTTCGGAACGTTGACCGGGAGGGTCTCCCCCTTGTCGTTGAAGATCGCGTCCATCGCGTCGATCGCCAGCTCCAGTTCGTGGATGCCGCCGCGCGAGCGGTTGGGGTCGAGCACCGGGTTGGCGGTGGCGGCCTGCTCCCGGTAGTGCTTCCAGTAGTCGGGGACGCTGGCGAGGATGTCCTGCGAGCGGGTGGTCGGCTTCGCGCGCAGCTCGGCCAGCACCTCGTCGCGGAAGTAGTAGTACATCATGTACTCGCTCGGGATGCTGCGCATGGTGACGGCGATCTCGAGCATCCGGCGGCGCTTGGGGTCGAGGTCGGGGTCGTCCCGCAGCCGCTCCCAGGCGGCGTCGAGCAGCGGCATCACGTCCGCGCCGTCGTAGAGGTGGCGGACCGACCACGAGGCGTGGTTGAGGCCGACCGAGGCGGTGTCGAGCCGCGCCGGGTCGAGCCCGACCGTCTCGGCGAGCTGCGCCGGGTAGAAGATCGGCCCCTCGCAGAGGGAGACGATCGGCACGTCGGAGTGGCGGGTGACCGCCTCGGCGACGATGTTGACGGGGTTCGTGTAGTTGAACAGGCGGGCCTTCGGGCAGACCTCGGCCATCTCCTCGACCACGCCCTTGATGACGTGGACGGAGCGCAGGGCCATGAAGAAGCCGCCGGGGCCCTGCGTCTCCTGCCCGATCACGCCGTTGCGCAGGGGGATGCTCTCGTCGAGATGGCGGGCGTCGAAGCCGCCCGGCCGGAAGCTGGAGAGGACCGCGTCGCAGTCGGCGAGGGCGGCCCGGCGGTCGGTGGCGACGGTGACCGTCAGGTCGATCCCCTTGACCCGGGCCATCTTGTCGGCGAGGACCTTGACGAGGTCGAGCCGCTCGCGGTCGAGGTCGATGAGGACGACCTCGGAGCCGTCGAAGTTCTCGCCCTGGTCGATGAACGAGGCCATCGTGCCCGGGGCGCGAGTGCTGCCGCCGCCGACGTACGCCATCTTGATCCGCGCCACGAACCCGCTCCTCCGTCGTCGCTGCCGGCCCGGACCGGCTTGACAAGCGGCCGGGCATCCACGCAAGATGCTCCCACAGTCTGGACATATCCAGCAAGGGGCGCGACCGGGGGCAGAAAGGGGCGAGACGGCGGCGTGATCGTTCGCGATTCGGCGACTCCGCTCTACGAGCAGGTCAAGGCGTGGCTGGTCGGCGAGATCCGGGCCGGGGCGCTGACCGAGCACGCGCAGGTGCCGTCCGAGCGGCGGCTGGTGCGCGACCTCGGGGTCAGCCGGATCACGGTTCGCCGGGCGCTGAGCGACCTCGCCCGGGCCGGGGTGATCTACGCTGTGCCGGCCCGCGGCTTCTACGTCGGGCAGGACCGCGAGCACGACCTCGACGCCCTGCGCAGCTTCAGCGCCGACGCCCGGGCGCACGGCGCGACCCCCGGCAGCCGGATCCTCGCGGCCCGGCTGGAACCGGCGGGCGAGGCGGTCGGGCGGGCGCTGCAGGTCGGGCCGGCGGCGGAGGTGGTCGTCCTCCGCCGGGTGCGGACGCTCGACGGGGTGCCGGTGCTGCTGCAGGAGGCTCGCCTGCCGCACTGGTGCTGCCCCGGCATCCTCGGCCGGCTCGACGACGCGTCCTCCCTCTACGCGGTGCTGGAGGAAGCGTACGGCATCGTGCTGGCGGAGGGGAGGACGACGCTCGGGGCGCGGCTGGCCGACGCCGAGGAGCGCGACGTGCTCCGGCTGCCGGAGCCGAGCGCGGTGCTCAGCGTCGAGCAGGTGACGTGGGAGCGGGGCGGCCGACCGGTGGAGCTGCTGCGGTCGGCCCACCACCCGGGCCGCTACCCGCTGCGGATCCTGCACGGGGCGCAGGGGCCGACGCGGGCCGAGCCGGCCACGGGCGGCCCGTGACACACTAGGTTGCGCGTGGAGCGACGAACCTGCCCGCCACGGCGGCGGGCGGGCGACGCGAGGACAGGGAGGCAACGATGCGGACCGGGACTCATTCGCGCCGGACGATGCTGAAGGCGACCGCCGGGGCGGCGGCGCTCGGGCTCGCCGGGGCGCGGCCGGCGGCACGGCGGGCGGCGGCGCAGGAGACGACGCTGACCGTCTGGGACAACTGGACCCGCGACGTCGACAGCGCGATGATCGACAAGCTGAACGCGGCGTTCACCGAGCAGACCGGGATCAAGCTCAACCGGACCAGCAAGTCGTTTGACGACCTGAAGGCGACCGCGAAGCTCGCCCTCAGCTCGGACGACGGGCCGGACGTGGTCCAGATCAACCAAGGCCTCTCCGACATGGGGGCGATGGTCAAGGCCGGGATTCTCTCCGACCTGACGCCGCTCTCGAAGCAGTTCGGCTGGGACAAGGTGCTGCCGCCGTCGATGGCCGCCCGCAACAGCTTCTCCGCCGACGGCAAGGTCTTCGGCGAGGGGAACCTCTGGGGGATGCCGATCACCGCCGAGTTCGTCGGCGTCTACTACAGCAAGCAGAAGATGGCCGACCTCGGGCTGAAGCCGGCGACCACCTTCGACGAGTTCGAGCAGAGCCTCGCCGCCGCCAAGGCGAAGGGGGAGATCCCGATCCAGTGGGGCGACCTCGACGGCTGGCCGGCGATCCACACCTACGGCACGATCCAGCACCTCTACGTCGACAAGGCGTACCTCGACGACTTCATCTACGGCCGCAACAACGTCAGCTTCGTCATCCCGGAGAACGTCAAGGCGGGCGAGAAGTCGCAGGAGTGGGTGAAGGCGGACTACTTCACGCCCGACTTCGCCGGCATCGGCTACGACGACTCGTGGACGGCGTTCAAGGGGGGCCAAGGCCTCTACATGATCACCGGCTCGTGGATCAGCGCCGAGCTGAAGAACGCCGCCGACCCCGGCTTCGGCTTCATGCTGATGCCGCCGCTCGCCGCCGACAAGCCGAACCTGCACGTCGCCGGCACCGGCATGGCCTACGCCATCCGCAAGAGCAGCGCACAGCAGGACGCGGCGGCGCAGTACATCAACTTCCTCGTCTCCAAGCCGTCGGCGGACGAGCTGGCGACGACCGGCATCATCCCGCTGGCGGTCGACCCGGCGCTGGCCCCGGAGGGGTCGCTCTACGGCGACATTGTGGCCGCGTGGCAGTCGATCATGAAGAACGACACGGCGGGCCACTACCTCGACTGGGCCACGCCGACCTTCTACGACACGATCGTGGCGGGCCTGACCGACCTGTTCGGCCTGAACATCACGCCGGAGCAGTTCGTGCAGCAGATGCAGGACGACTACGGCAAGTTCCTCGCGACGCAGCAGGGCGCCTAGCGCGCCGGCGGCGCGGGCGGGGTCGGCATCGCGCCGACCCCGCCCGCGCGGCCGGGCGCGACGGGGGAGCGGATGGCGAGCCGCGCGGCCGAGGCCGGGGGCAGGGGAAGCACGGTCTCGCGCCGGCCGGGCGAGCGGGCCCGGACGGCGTACCTCTACCTGCTGCCCGGATTCCTGATCTACGTCGTCTTCGTGCTGCTGCCGGTGGCGCAGACGGTCGGCTACAGCTTCACGGAGTGGGACGGCTTCAGCGCGGCGAAGTGGACCGGGCTGAAGAACTACCGGGACCTGCTCGACGACAAGCTGTTCCTCGGGGCGGTCGGCCACAACCTCGTCCTGATCGTCTTCTACACGGTCTTCCCGATCGCCCTCGCGCTGCTGCTGACCTCGCTCCTGACGCGGCGCTCGATCAAGGGGATGAACCTCTTCCGGGCCGGGCTGTTCGTGCCGCAGGTGATGTCGATGGTCGTCGTCGGCGTCGTCTGGCGGTGGATCTACAACCCGGTCAGCGGGCCGCTGAACCAGGTCCTGCGGGGGGCCGGGCTCGACGCGTGGGCGCGGCCGTGGCTCGGCGACCCGAAGCTGGCGCTGCCGGCGGTGGGGGCGATCGGGACGTGGGTCAGCTTCGGCTTCGCCCTCGTCCTCTTCATCGCCGGGGTGCAGCGGATCGACGAGGACCTCTACGACGCGGCGAAGCTGGACGGCGCGAACGGCATCCAGCAGTTCCTGGCGATCACGCTGCCGGCCCTGCGGAACGAGGTCACGGTCGTCCTCGTGACGCTGATGATCTCGGCCTTGCGCACCTTCGACCTGATCTACGTGACGACCCGCGGCGGCCCGGCGAACCGGACGATGGTGGTCGCCTTCCTCCTCTACAAGAACGCCTTCACGATCAACCGGGCGGGGTACGCCGCGGCGATCGCCGTCGTGCTGACGATCGTGATCCTGATCGTCTCCTACGTCGTGATCACCGTTCGGATGCGCACGAGCGAGGAGGCCTGAGATGGCGACCGCGAGCGACGAGTTCGGCCGCGCCATCCCCGGCGCGTTCGTCGACGGCACCACCGCGGCCGAGCTGCGACGGCGACGGCTGGCGGACTGGCTGGGCAACGGGGTGGTCTACGCGATCCTGGTCGTCTCCCTGCTGATCGCGGTCGGGCCGTTCGTGGCGATCGCGCTGGCCGGGTTCAAGACCGACGTCGAGCTGGCGCAGAACCCGTTCGGCCTGCCGGCCCAGTGGTCGCTGGACAGTTTCGGCAACGCGTGGCACCAGGCCCACTTCTCGCAGTACTTCAAGAGCAGCGTGATCGTCGCGCTGCCGGTGGTGCTCGGCTCGACGGTGCTGTCGGTGCTGACCGGCTACGCCTTCGGCCGGATGCGCTTCCCGGGCAGCCGGGCCCTCTTCTTCCTCTTCCTGCTGGGGATCATGATCCCCGGGGAGGCGGTGATCATCCCGCTCTACCACAACCTGCAGCGGGTGGGGCTGCTCGACACCTACTGGGCGATCATCCTGCCGCAGATCGCCTTCAGCATCTCCTTCGGCACGTTCTGGATGCGCGGCTTCTTCAGCCAAGTGCCGGGCGACCTCGTCGACGCGGCGACGGTCGACGGCGCGAACAGCTGGCAGACGCTCTGGGGGGTGCTGCTGCCGCTGGCCCGGCCGGCGATCCTCTCGATGGCGGTCCTCTTCTTCATCTGGTCGTGGAACGACTTCCTGCTGCCGTTGGTCGTCGTCTCGCGCGAGGAGCTGCGGACGCTGCCGCTGGGCCTCGCCTTCTTCCAAGGGCGCTACGCCAGCAACCTGCCGCTGATGGCGGCCGGCGCGACCCTCGTCGCCCTGCCGACGATCGTCATCTACGTGCTGCTGCAACGGCACTTCATCCGCGGCATCGCCTCGGGGGCGGTGAAGTAGGGACGCGCCGCGGGGCGTCGGCCGCGCTACGGGATCTTGGTCAGGGCCGAGCCCTTGTGGGCGGCGACGTGGTCGGTCTTGTCGCTCTTGATCTCGTACTGCGGCTCGTCGGGCGTAGCGTGGTGGGTGTACCCCTTGTAGTCGAAGTCGCTGGTGTGCACCTTGACGATGCGGCCGGTGACGTGGCCCGCCTCGGAATTCCAGCGGACGTGGTCCCCGATCTCGAATCGCGTTGTCATCTTCGGCCCCTTGTCTCGATCTCGCTCACAGTCCTGCGCCCGGTCGCGGTTCGGAGCCGCGGCGGGCGGCGCTCGCCACTGCACCGGCACGCAAGACGGCAGCCACGGCGGCGGTCGGCGACGGTAGCGCAGGGTGCGGTGCGGCCTCCGTTCCCGGGTCGGCGGACACGCATGTCGTCCTATACTTCGGGCGTGCCGCGGCGAGTCGCGGTGCCCGCCCGGCAGGCTCGGCGCAATCGTCGACCGCCGGAGCCGAGGGTCGGCCGGACGTCAGGAAGAAGGTTCCCATCGTCTCCCCAGTGGTCGCGCACGAGACGCCGGAGCAACCGCACGAGCGGGGCGCGGACGACGTCTGCGGCGACTGGGCGGGCGTCCGGGCCTTCACCGTCGGCCATTCCACGCGGACCCAGGAGGAGATGGTCGAACTGCTCCGCGGCCACGGGGTCGCGACGCTGGTCGACATCCGCCACATGCCGCGCTCGCGCCACAACCCGCAGTTCAATCTCGAGACCCTGACCGAGGTGATGCCCGCCGCCGGCATCGGCTACGCCCACCTGTCGCGGCTCGGCGGCTTGCGGCACGGGCGCAACGCGGCGTCGCCCAACGTCGGCTGGCGAAACGCCGGCTTCCGGGCCTATGCCGACTACATGCAGACGGGGGAGTTCGCCGAGGGGCTCGCGGAACTGCGGGAGATCGCCGAGGCGGGCCCGGTGGCTTTGATGTGCGCGGAGGCGGTGCCGTGGCGCTGCCACCGCTCCCTCGTCGCCGACGCGCTGACGGTGCGCGGCGTCGAGGTGCGCGAGATCACGAGTCCGACCCGCGCCACGGTCCACAAGCTGACGCCGTTCGCGCGGGCCGAGGGGTGCCACCTCACCTACCCGGCGGCCGAGGACGCGACGAGCGAGGAGTCCCCGCCGGCCGGGTGACGCCGGGTTCCGAGGAGAGAGCACGTGTCCGAGACGAGGGGGGGAGCCGGTCGCGCCGCGCGCCCGGACCTGCGCATCGACCTGCCGGTGGCCGCCCCGTTCAACCTGGAGGCGACCGTCCGGCTGCTGCAGCGCCGCCCGACCAACAAGGTGCACCGCTGGGACGACCGCGCGTACTGCCGCGCGGTCGAGACCGACGACGGCCTGCGCCTGCTGCGGGTGACGGACGGGGGGACCGTGGCGGAGCCGGCAGTGCGCCTCGACGTCAGCGGCGGCCCGGTCTCGGAGTCGACCGCCGCCCGGCTGACGGCCGCGACCCGGCTGGTGCTCGGCCTCGACGCGCCGCCGGTCCCGACGGCGTGGCTGGAGGAGGTCGAGCCGCGGCTCGCGCCGGTGACGCAGGCCCTGCACGGCTTCCGTACCCCGTGCTTCCCGACGCTGTTCGAGACGTGCGCCTCCGTCGTCCCCTTCCAGCAACTGAGCCTCGACGCCGGCACGGCCATCGTCGGCCGGCTGGTCGAGCGCTGCGGGCAGTCGCTCGCGATCGGGGACGAACGCTGGTTCAGCTTCCCGTCGCCGGCAGCCGTCGCCGTCGCGCCGCCCGCCGACCTGCGGGAGATCGGGCTGAGCCACGCCAAGGTGGCGACGCTGCAAGCGATCGCCCGCCTGACCGCCGAGGGGGCACTGGATGGCGACCGGCTGCGCGAGCTGCCGACGCCGCAGGCCCTCGCGGCCCTGACCGCGCTGCCCGGAATCGGGCCGTGGACCGCGAGCGTGATCCTGCTCCGCGGCTTCCGCCGGGTGGAGGTCTTCCCCGAGGGGGACGTCGGCGCGGCCCGCAACCTGACCGCACTGCTGGCGGAGCCGGTCCCGTTCACGCCGAAGGCGGCCAGCGCGTTCGTCGAGCGCTTCGGCGACCGCCGCGGTTACCTCTACTTCCTCGCGCTCGGCAACCAACTGCTGGCGCGCGGGCTGCTCGGGACTCCCGACGCCGGCTGAGGCAGGCGGCTGGGAGAACGCGACGGCGGCAGCCCAGCAGGCTGCCGCCGTTGCGTTGGGGGTGCCCGGCGAGCGCGCTCACCGGCGGGCAGGCCGGGCACCGGGGCTAGGCGAACTTGTCCGGGAACTGGGCGACGATGCCGTTGGCGAGCAAGTCGGAGAAGTCCATCATGTGCTTGAAGATCTCGTCGAAGGCGAGGACGTCGGCGGCGTAGTCGCCGCTCATGCGGGCCTTGGCCTCGGTCAGGGTCTGGTCGAGGTGCATCTTCATCCCGGCTCGCAGGTCGGCCTGCGGCCAGTGGTCGGGGTTGGCCGAGGCGAGGAAGTCGGCGATCTGGTCCGCGTTGGCGTACCACGCGGTGCTGGCCTTCTCGGTCGCGGACTGGTCGCCGCTCTTGGCGGCGGTCAGCAGCGCGGCGGCACCGGTGATGTGGTCCCGGAGCAGAGAGGTCAGCTGGTCCGCGGCGGCGTCGCCGTAGACGGGCCGGACCGCGTTGCCGATGTCGTCCTGGTTGCCCAGCAGGCGCTTCGCGGCCACGTCCGCGTCGGCCAGTCCGTCGACCGCGCTGATGATGTAGAGACGGGTCCAGAACACGTGGTCGGCCCAGAGCTTGCGCAGTTGCGTCCGCAGTTCCTCCTGCCCGGTGGAGACCGCGATGGCGCGGACCCCGTGCATCGCATGGGTGCCGGCGGAGGCCTCCGCGGGTCGCGCGGCGAGTTGGGCGATGCCGGTCACGCCGCTGACGGCGGCCGCGCCGCCCATGATCAGTCCGGTCATGCTGCGTCGAGTCATGCGCTGCGTCACGAGAGTCTCCTTGCCGGCTCCCGAGGCCGGTCGGTCTGTTCGGGCGCCACTCGGCGTCCCGGCCGAGGATCATCATAGCGACTATCAAACAAATGTCAATGGTTTTTGGTGGGTTCTTCGTCGCGGCGGCGATCGTCCCTCCGGGGCCGGGGCCGCCGGTGCGGGCCGGCGCGGATTCCCGGTGGCCGACGAACCTGCGCCCGGGCGGTTTCCGGACGCGGCACCCCGTGCCCGGCGGTGCTGGCGGCGCGTGCGCTGGCGTGTCAGTCGGCGGCCTTCGACGCGGCGTCCCGCTCGGTGCCGGGCGAACCACCCAGAGGTCGCGCCGGGGACGGCTTCGGCTGGCGGGAGGGGCGCAGGGCGACGCAGCGCCGGTTGCCCGGTTCGGGTCCGGTCAATTGCAAATATTGTTCTTGACGAACTTGACGAGTCGTTCGGTGAGGTCTATCGTCGAGACGAGCAAGGGGGCGCTACATGTCGTCGACCCGATGGGACCAACGATTCTTTGCCAGCACCCGTGGGCAAGTCCTGACGCTCCTGCGTCAAGGACATGGCACGGTTGAGGACTTGGCGCGCGAGCTGGGGCTGACCGACAACGCCGTCCGTTCCCACCTCACGGCGTTGGAGCGGGACGGGCTGGTGACCCAGAGCGGCCTGCGGCGCGGCGTCGGGAAGCCCGCCCACGTCTACACGCTGACGCCCGACGCCGAGCGGTTCTTCCCCAAGGCGTACGGCCCGGTGCTGCAGCAGGTGGTGGCGACTCTCGGCGAGGACCTGCCGACGGAGACGGTGAACGATTTGATGCGCGACGTCGGCCACCATCTGGCCGCCGGCCGACCCGCGCCGGCCAGCGACTTGCGCGAGCGCGTCGACCAAGCGGTGGCGATGCTCGGCGAGCTGGGCGGCATGGCCGACGTGCGGGAGCAGGACGGCGGCTACCTGATCGAGGGCCACGGCTGCCCGCTGGCGGCGGCGGTCGAGGGGAGCCCGTGCGCGTGCCTGATCGCCGAGACGATGCTCGGCGACGTCATCGGCGCGCCGGTGCGCCACGTGTGCGACACGGACCCGCCGTCGTGCCGGTTCGAGGTCGGGGCCGCCGTCGGCAAGACGGCCGCCGACTAGG
>JBDHWC010000087.1:0-10828 GCA_039809985.1 Thermomicrobiales bacterium
GTCGGGGAGAGAGGATTCGAACCTCCGACCTCAGCGTCCCGAACGCTGCGCGCTAACCGGGCTGCGCTACTCCCCGAACGGCGCGCAGGATACCACACTTTGCCCCGTCGTGGCGGTCGCGGCGACCCACGACGGGGCGGGCCGCCACTTGTGCCCCGAGGCCGACCCGCCGACGCCGTCCGTGCTAGCATCGACGGTGATCGGGGCGGCCGAGCCGCCCCCGGCCGGCCCGCGTAGCTCAGTGGATAGAGCGCCACCGTCCTAAGGTGGGCGTCGGGGGTTCGAGTCCCTCCGCGGGCACCGTCTCGGCGCGGACCGGCCGCGCCGACCCGGTTGGAGAGTGCCTGTGGACCTCCAGATTCGCGGCAACGGCGTCACCATCACCGACGGCCTGCGCGCCAGCGCGGACGAGCGGGTAGGCCGCTTCGAGCGGCTGATCGAGCCGATCGACGACGCCCGGCTCGAACTGCGCGCCAACAAGACGCGCAAGGGGCCGGACACCGTCACCGCCCAGATCACCCTCCAGAGCGGCCGCACCCTGCTCCGGGCCGAGCACCGGGATTCCGACGCCCGCACCGCGATCGAGGGCGCGGCCGACAAGCTCGACCGCCAAGTCCGGCGCACCCTCAGCCGCGCCGATCCGACCAAGACCAAGCGTTCCCCCTCGATTCGCACCTCGCCCGACTTCGTCCCCCTGCCGACGCTCGACCCCGGCGCGGCCGACCCGGACGAGGACGGCCTCGGCCGGGTGGTCCGCACCAAGCGGTTCCCGGTCAAGCCGATGGACATCGACGAGGCGATCGAGCAGATGGAGCTGCTTGGCCACGACTTCTTCCTCTTCCAGAACCAGGCCGGCGGCCACAGCGTCGTCTACCGCCGCCGTGACGGCAACTACGGCCTGATCGTGCCCGAGCCGGCCTAGCCGTCGCGAGCCTCCGGGCGCGGAGTCGGTCGACGCGGCGAGGGAACCGTTCGTGCGTAGCCGACGTACGTTCAGCGCGGCGCGCCTGCGCGCCGCGCCAGACCAACGACTGGAACGACGCTCGGCGCCGTCGGCCAGCCGGCGACCCGAAGCCCAAGGAAAGGCTCCCCGCGCGTGCATCTCCCCCCCTACGACGGGCCGGCGGTTCACGGGTTCGAGACCGACCCGCCGCTGCGCCGCGTCGCCCAAGTCTGCGTCCACACCTCGCCGCTCGCCACGCTCGGCGGCAAGGACGCGGGCGGCATGAACGTCTACGTCCGCGAACTGGCGATCCACCTCGGCCGACGCGGCCTGCCGGTCGACGTCTTCACCCGCCGCGCCTCGCCCGACACCCCCGAGGTGGAACCCCTCGCCCCGAACGTCAACGTCGTCGCGATCACCGCCGGGCCGGCGGCCCCGGTCGACAAGAACGCCCTCTTCGACCTGATGCCTGTCTTCGCCGAGCAGATGGCCCTCTGGTCGCTGCGCGAGGGGGTCCGCTACGACGTCGTCCACGCCCACTACTGGCTCTCCGGCTGGGCGGCGCACCTCGTCAAGCGCTACTGGGACACCCCGTTCGTCCAGATGTTCCACACCACGGCCCACATGAAGAACGCCGTCGCCAACGCCGCCGACCGCGAGACCGACCAACGGCTGCGGATCGAGCAGCGGCTCTGCGGCCTCGCCGACAGCCTGATCGCCGCCAACCCGGACGAGCGGGCCGACTTGATCTGGCGGTTCGGCACCCCGGCCGCCAAGGTCTGCACGATCCCGCCCGGCGTCGACCTCGACCTGTTCCGGCCGCACGACCGCGCCGCCTGCCGGGCCGAGATCGGCCTCGGGCCGGAGGAGCGGGTCGTCCTCTTCGTCGGCCGGATCGACCCGATCAAGGGGATCGAGACCCTGGTCGAGGCGGCCGCGATCCTCTGCGCCGACCGCCGGCTCGACCCGCCGCCGACCTTCGTCATGGTCGGCGGCGACCTCGACGCCGCCGGCGCGCCGGTCGGCCCGCTCGCCGCGGTGGCGGCCGAGGTCGAGGCCCTCGGTCTCGGCCCGCGCTTCCGCTTCGTCGGCTCGCAGCCGCAACGCCACCTGCCGCGCTTCTTCTCCGCCGCCGACGTGGTCGCCGTCCCGTCGCGCTACGAGTCGTTCGGCCTGGTCGCGGTCGAGGCCCTCGCCGCCGGCACGCCGGTGGTCGCTTCCCGCGCCGGCGGCCTCAAGTTCACGATCGACGAGGGCGTCTCCGGCCTCCTTGTCGAGCCGCAGTCCGGCCCGGCCCTCGCCGCCGGGCTGGCGGCACTGCTCGCCGACGACGACCTGCGGGCCCGGATGGCCGCCGCCGCCCGCCCGTCGGTCGAGCGCTTCTCGTGGCCGGCGGTCGCCGCCTCGGTCGAGCACGTCTACCGCCGGCTCGCCGCCGGCCACCGCGCCCACCTCTGCCACGAGGACGAGATCTTCGCCTGAGACGTCCAGACAAGGGCGGCTTTGGTCGGGAGCGACCCTGAATCCTCGCGGCCGGGTCCGTCGGGACGGCCCTCACCCCCCAGACCCCTCTCCCGCGGCGGGGACTGACCGGGAGAAGGTCTCCGTTGGAAAGCGACTGGAAAGCCGCCGCGCCGCGGCAACCCGGGGGTCCGGGGGAGGGCTTGGCCCTCCCCCGACTCAATTTCTCCCCCTCTCCCGCCGCCGCCTGACAAGGGTCGGCATCTGTTGGGAAGCGACCGCGCAGAGGCAACCCGGGGCCTTGGGAGGAACTTGGTTCCCCCCAGATCAATTTCTCCCCCTCTCCCGCCGCCGCGGGAGAGGGGGCTGGGGAGTGAGGGCCGTCCCGGCGGGCCCGGTCGCGGGGTGAGATTGCCGCTCTCGATCAGATACCTCCCCCTGTCAGGCGGCGGCGGGGGGAAGGGGGAGCGCGTGGCTCGGTGGGGAGCCAACCCTCCCCGGACCCCGGGGTTGCCGCTGCGCGACCGCTTCCCGACGGGTGCCTCCCGGGGGAACCTCGCTCGCTGGCAGAGGCGCCCAGGGAACACCACGGTCCCGGAACGGCCGTTCGCCGTCCCGGGGCCGATCTGTCCGGTTGCGTTCGCCGGTCAGTCCGCGACGGCTTTGCGCAGCGACTTGGCCCGATCCTTGACCGCTTGGTCGCTCGCCTGCTTGGAGATCCGGTCCTGCGGGGTGACGACCCCGTCGTTGGCGTAGCGGTCGGCGACCATCAGGTCGAACCCCTGCACGCTGCTCTCGATCGCCGAGTAGCGGCCGGGAGTGTAGGCCCGCGAAGCGGTCCCCTGCTGCTGCAACTCGCAGACGTGCCAGTCCTGCCGGTTGGTCAGGTCCCAGAAGCCGATCGCGTCGCTCGGGTCGAACCCCGGCTTCGCCATCTCGACCGGGTCGAAGTACCACTCGCAGCGCACCAGCGTCCGGCCCGGCTCCAGCGGCGTGATCCAGTGCGCCATCAGGTAGTCGGGGTGCAGGCTGATCAGCTGGTTCGGGAAGAGCGCGAAGTAGTAGACTCGGTGGTGGTCCTCCTCGGTCATGCCGAAGATCGCCGGCCGCCCGGCCGCCTCGCCCGTCAGCGAGAGCGTCTCGTACTCCGGCAGCACCTCCATGTAGCTGCCGCAGAACGGCCCCTGCCACGGCAGGTACTGCCCCATGTTGTACGGCGTGATCTTGTTCAGTTGCGGGTGGACCCCCGGACAGTGATAGCACTCGAGATAGTTCTCGGCGATCGCCTTCCAGTTCGCCTTCACGTCGTAGTCGATCCGCTCGGCCCGCCGCAGCGCCCCGAGGTCGAACCGGTCGAACCCGGTCGCGAGGTCCCCGAGGTGCTCGCGCAGCGGCGGCGCGCTGCCGGAGAGGTCGAGGAAGACGAACCCCTGCCACGTCTCCAGCCGGGCCGGGACCAAGCCCCACTCGGCCGGGTCGAAGTCGACCAGCAGCTCCGTGTGGCGCGGCGTCCGCAGCCGCCCCTCGAGATCGTAGATCCACGCGTGGTACGGGCACTGGAAGCGCGGCTCCTTGCCGCACGGCTCCTCGACCAGTCGCGCCCCGCGGTGGCGGCAGACGTTGTGGAACGCCCGCAGACGACCGTCGTTGCCGCGGACCACGATCAGGCTCTCGCCCGCCACCCCGGCCAGGAAGTACCGGCCCGGCTCCAGCACGTCCTCCTCGCGGCCGACGCTGACCCAGCCGCCGGCGAACCACGCCTCCTGCTCGTAGGCGAGCACCGCCGGGTCGTGGAACACCCGCGGCGGCAGGACGTGCGCCTGCCGCGTCGGCAGGCGGGTGGCGGCCACCTCGGCCGGGCTGACCGGCGACTCCGGCACCGGGCGGTCGAACGGGTTGGCGGGCGTGGCGACCATCGGTGGACAACCTCCAGCCTCGGCACGTTGGGGTTCGGGCGAATGTCCGGCGAACGGTAGCACAGCGCGCCGCCCGGCGAACCGGCCTGCCCTCGCCCGGGCACGCCGCCGGGTCAGCCCGGTTGGCCCGGCTCCCGGACGTACCGGACATCGGGCCAGCGCTCCTCGTTCTCCGCCCCGTCGGTGAACTCGACCGGGACGAAGCCGCGCCCCTCGTAGAAGCGACGGGCCGGGGCGTTGTCCTGGAAGGTCCAGAGCTGGAGCGCGCCCGGCTCCCGCTCGACCACGAAGGCGAGCAGTCGCGAGCCAACGCCGCGCCCTTGGTGGTCGGGGTGGACGTAGAGGTGGTCGAGCCAGCCCGGCGTCAGCGCCGCGAACCCGAGCGGGGCGTCGTCCACCCCCGTCGCGACCCAGACCGCCCCGGACGGCACCAGCACGTTGGCGATCCAGCCGCGGACGTCGTCGTCATCGTGCACCACCGGCAGCCACGGCAGGTTCCGCTGGCGCGCCGCGAGGAAGAGCGCGGCGACCGCCGGGGCGTCGCCGGCGGTCGCCTGCCGGATCGTGACCGAGTCGTGCGGCACCGGGCTAGTCGGCGGCGGCCGACTGCTCCTCGAGCCCGGCCTCGCGCAGCCGCTCGGCCTCGTCCGCCGCCCGCAGCTCGTGGATGAACGGCTCGATCTGGCCGTCGAGCACGCCGGGGATGTTGCTCAGGTTGAGGTTCACCCGGTGGTCGGTGATCCGGTCCTGCGGGAAGTTGTAGGTGCGGATCTTCTCGCTCCGCTCGCCGGAGCCGATCTGCGACCGCCGCGCGTCGCCGCGCTCCTGCGCCTGCTTCGCCTGCTCGATCTCGTAGAGGCGGGAGCGGAGGACGGTGAGCGCCTTGGTCTTGTTCTTCAGCTGGCTCTTCTCGTCCTGGCAGGTGACCACCAGCCCGGTCGGCAGGTGGGTGATCCGGACCGCCGAGTCGGTGGTGTTCACGCTCTGGCCGCCGTGGCCGGTGGAGCGGTAGACGTCGATCCGCAGGTCGTTCTCGTTGATCTGGATGTCGACCTCTTCCGCCTCCGGCAGCACCGCCACGCTGGCGGTCGAGGTGTGGATCCGCCCCTGCCGCTCGGTGGCCGGCACCCGCTGCACCCGGTGGACGCCGCTCTCGTAGCGGAGGTGGCTGTAGGCACCCTTGCCGCGGACCTCGAAGATGATCTCCCGGAAGCCGCCCCCGTCCGTCTCGGTCAGCGAGAGGACCTCGTTCTTCCAGC
Organism: Thermomicrobiales bacterium; assembly: GCA_039809985.1. GTDB lineage: Bacteria > Chloroflexota > Chloroflexia > Thermomicrobiales > UBA6265 > JAICJJ01. The sequence continues at coordinate 5,580 of JBDHWC010000087.1, forward strand.
GGTTCCGCTCGGCGTAGCGGCTGTACATCCGGTAGAGGTCCGCCGCGAAGAGCGCCGCCTCGTCGCCGCCGGTGCCGGCCCGGATCTCGACGATCACGTTCTTGTCGTCGTTCGGGTCCTTCGGCACCAGCAGGCCGCGGATCCGCGCCGTCAGGTCGGCGATCCGCTCGCGCAGCGCGCGCAGCTCGTCGGCGGCAAGTTCGCCCAGCTCGGGGTCGGCGGCCAGCGCCTCCGTCTCCTCGACATCGGCCTCGGCCTGCCGCAGGGCGCGGAGGGCGCTGACGAGCTCCTCGAGGTCGGCCCGCTCGCGCCCGTACTCCTGCAGCCGGGCCGGGTCGGTCGCGACCTCCGGCTCGGCCATCAGGCGCTCGAGTTCGTCGTAGCGGCGCTCGATCTCGCCGAGGGTGGAACGAAACGTGCTCATGTGACGGACGACCTCGATTCCCCTGACCGGGACGGCCGTGAACGCCCCGCCGGCTCGGCCTCGGGACGGGCCCCTTGCCCGAATGATACTGGTTCCGTGCCGGCCGGCACCGCCGCTCGCCCCAGCCAGCCTTCCTCGGAGCGATCATGCCAACCATGCAGGCCATGCAACTGCTCGCCCCCGGTCAGCCGCTCGCCGCGGTCGAGCTGCCCGTTCCGGTGGCTGGCCCCAATCAGGTCCTCGTTCGCGTCCACGCCTGCGGCGTCTGCCGCACCGACCTCCACATCGTCGACGGCGAGCTGACGCGTCCCAAGCTGCCGCTGGTGCCGGGTCACCAGATCGTCGGCACCGTCACCGCCGCGGGTCCCGGCGTCACGGCCCACCGCGTCGGCGACCGGGTGGGGGTGCCGTGGCTCGGCTGGACCTGCGGCGTCTGCCGCTACTGCACCAGCGGCCGCGAGAACCTCTGCGACCGCGCCAAGTTCACCGGCTACGACATCGACGGCGGCTACGCCCAGTTCACCGTCGCCGACGAGCGCTACGCCTTCGCCCTCCCCGCCGGCTACCCCGACTTGCAGGCCGCCCCCCTCCTCTGCGCCGGGCTGATCGGCTACCGCTCGCTGCGGATGACCGGCGACGCCCGCCGGCTCGGCCTCTACGGCTTCGGCGGCGCGGCGCACCTGATCGCGCAGGTCGCCGTCTGGGAGGGGCGGCACGTCTTCGGCCTGACCCGTCCCGGCGACACCGCCGCCCAGGAGTTCGCCCGGTCGCTCGGCGCGGTCTGGGCCGGCGGCAGCGACGAGACGCCGCCGGAGGAACTGGACGCCGCGATCATCTTCGCCCCGGTCGGGGACCTCGTCCCCGCCGCGCTCCGCGCCGTCGCCAAGGGGGGCCGCGTCGTCTGCGCCGGCATCCACATGAGCGACATCCCGAGCTTCCCCTACGACATCCTCTGGGGGGAGCGCGAACTGCGCTCGGTCTCCAACCTGACCCGTGCCGACGGCGAGGCGTTCCTCGCGGTCGCGCCGCGCGTCCCCCTCCGCAGCGAGGTCCACCCCTACCCGCTGGCCGACGCCAACCGCGCCCTCGACGACCTCCGGTCCGGGCGCTTCACCGGCGCGGCCGTGCTCCAAGTGCCGTAGGGCGAGGCGTCAAGGCTCCGACACGACGGGGCCGGGCAGGAAGGTCCCGTTCGGTCCGCGTGCCTCGCACACCGTTTCGGCCGGGGGCCGTGTCCTCCCCACCGTCTCCCTCTCTCCCATCACCATGACTGAAAGGGGGAGATGTCCCAGCGAAAGCAGTCAGGGCGCCTCGCGGCCAAGCCCGCCGGCGCTGCCCTCACCCCCAACCTGCTCTCCCGCCGCCACCTGACCGGGGCGGGTGTCCGTTGGGAAGCGGCCGCGCAGCGGCAATCAGGGGGTCCGGGGGAGGGCTGGGCCCTCCCCCGAATCCGTCGCTCCCCCTCTCCCGCCGCCGCGGGAGAGGGGGCTGGGGGGTGAGGGCGGTCCCGACGGACCCAGTCGCGAGACGCGGATACCGCGTTCCCTTGGATACCCACCCCTGTCAGCCAAAGCGATGGGAGAGAGGGTTGGGAATGGGGAATCTTCCCCTACAGCGACGCCACCGCCCGCCGGTAGACGTCGAGGAAGTCGCGGATCTGCTCCTCGGTCACCACCAGCGGCGGGATGATCCGGATCGCCTGGTCGTAGGTGCCGCAAGTCAGGAGCAGGACGTGCTCCGCCTGGCACTTGGCGATCACCGCGGCGACCGCCTCCGGGTTCGGCGAGCCGTCCGGCTTCACGAACTCCGTCGCGATCATCAGGCCGAGGCCGCGGATGTCGCCGATCACCGGGTGGTCGGCCTGGATCTCGCGCAGCCCCTCGACGAGGATCGCGCCCATTCGCTTGGCGTTGCCCGGCAAGTCCTCGTCCAGCATCACGTTGATCGTGGCGTAGGCCGCCGCCGTGCCGACCGCGTTGCCGCCGTAGGTGCCGCCGTGCGAGCCCGGCGCCCACTTGTCCATGATCGCCTTGTCGGAGACGACGGCCGAGACCGGCATCCCCGAGGCGACCCCCTTGGCCACCATCATGATGTCGGGCACGACCCCGAAGTGCTCGAAGGCCCACATCGTGCCGGTGCGGCCCATCCCGGACTGCACCTCGTCGAGGATCAGCATGATCCCGTGCTTGTCGCACAGCCCGCGCACCAACTGCAGCCAGCGCGCGCTCGGCACGAGGTAGCCGCCCTCGCCCGCCACCGTCTCGATCAGGATCGCGGCGACGTCGTCCGGCATCACGAGCTGGTCGAACATCGTCTCCAGCTCGCGGAAGTACATCAGGTCCTGGTCCTCCGCCGGGCCGGCGTACGGCGAGCGGAAGAAGTACGGGTACGGCGCGTGGTAGACGCTGGAGATCAGCGGCTCGTAGTGGCCGCGGACCTTGACCCGCGACGAGGTGACCGCCATCGCGGCGTGGGTCCGGCCGTGGAACGCCCCGCGCATCGCGATCACCGCCGGCCGGCCGGTCGCGATCTTCGCCAGCTTCAGTGCGCCCTCGGTCGCCTCCGCCCCGGAGTTGGTCCAGAAGACCTGGTTCAGGGTGGGCGGCAACGTCGAGGTCAGCGCCTGCGCCGCCTTCATCATCGGCTCGTGGGCGAAGATGTTCGCCTGCGCGTGGATGATCTTCGCCGCCTGCTCCTGGATCGCGGCGACCACCCGCGGGTGGCAGTGCCCGGTGTTGACGACCGCGATGCCGGAGGTGAAGTCGGTCCAGCGCGTGCCGTCGGTGTCCCAGACGTAGATGCCCTTGCCGTGGTCGACGGTGACCGGCGAGTACCGCCCGATCACCCGCGGGATCAACTGGTCGGGGTTCAACGCGACCCGCTCCGGTGCCTGGACCACGGGGCACTCCTCTCCACTCGCCGGCCGCCGTCCCCGGGGCCGGCCAATCCTCGCGCGGGGCCTACCCGCGCTCCCGCTCCTTGAGCTGCTTGTAGTACTTGTGGCTCCGGCTCGACGCCTGCGCCTCGGCCTGGCGTTCCTCGGCGGCCGCGCGCTCGCGGTGCTCGGCCGCCTCCTGGGCGAGTTGCTCCTCGAGCTTCAGCAGGTCGTTGTAGACGGTGATGTTGTTGTTCGCCTGCGGCTGCCGCTGCAGCATCCGGACCAGCTGGAGCCGCGACTGCCCGGTCGCCCCGGCCGCCGCCGGCAGCGACGCCCGCTGGATGATCCCGTCGACGGTCGCCAGCGTCGCCCGGTCCGCGCCGTTGTCGACGAGCCGCTCCCGGATGTCGCGCAGACCTTCAAGGACGTTCACGGGGCTGCTCCGTCGCGTGCGCGCGGGTCCGCCTGAGTATAGCGCGGCCAGCTCGTCGTCCCGTGGCCGCGGCACCGGCGCGGCGAACGTGCCGTGCGCCGTCCCCCAGCGCCGCTCTCGTCGGACCCCGGGCCGCCCCGGTCGCGCGAGGCCGTCGGCAGTGACTGACTCCGGGCCGGCGGATGACCGCGCCCACGGCGGCCTGGCCGTCCTCACTCCCAGCCGGACCACGCCCCCGCGCCGTCGGTCCAGTCCCCGTCGACCGTCCGCTCGTCCTCCGCCTCCCAGAGGCGGGTGAATTGCGCCTGCCGGTAGCGCCACGTCGCGGCGGCGCTGCGGGCCCCGTCGAGCTCCGCGAGGCGGGCGATCTCGTCGAAGGCGTTCTCGACCTGCTCGGGGTCGCTGCTGCTGCCGGGGGCCCGCCGCCAGTTGAGGAAGTCGACCCACGACTCCGCGGCGGCGAGCAGGTCGCCCATCTCCTCGGCCAGCCCGGCCAGCCGGGAGGACGCCTCGGCCACCACGTCCGGGTCGCCGCCCGCCTTCCCCTCGGTCAGCACGCCCTCCCAGAGCGTCTCGGCCAGGAGCGGGTCCTCGATCTCCTCGGCCACCTCGGCCAGGCTCATCAGCCCCTCGACCCGTTCCTCGCGATCCCCGTCCGGGTCGGCCAGCGGCGCGAGGAACTCCGTCGCCGACTCGAGCAGGTCGGGGTCGCCCGCCCGGTCGGCCAGCCACTTCGCCGTCGCCGGCACCCCCGCCGCCCGCGCCGCCGCCAGCCACGCCTCCCACCCCGACGCCAACGTCGCGTCGAGCTTGGGGCTGCGACTGAAGGTGAGCGGCTTCGGCGTGTCGGTCACGGTCGGCTCCCACGGTTTCGCGTCCAGTTTGCGATGCCCAGTGTACGGGTCGCCGGACGATGCGGCGTCAGAGGGGCTTGCGGAGGTGGAGAACGCTCGGGGCAAAGCCGAGCCGCTGGTACAGCGCGAGCGCCCGCTCGTTGACGCAGAAGGCCGCGAGCGTCACCGCAGCGTGGCCCGCGCCGCGGGACCACGTCTCGGCCTCCGCGAGCAACGCGGTGGCGACGCCACGGCCTTCCGCGTTCTGGGCGACCGCGAGCTCGGAGACGCAGCCGACCGGTTCGCCGTTGACGTTGCGCGAGGTGGTCAGGTAGGCGAAGCCGACCCGGCTCCCGTCCGCTTCCTCGGCGATCAGCATCGCCTCGCCGTCGCGCTGCTCGTCGAACGCGGCGAGCACGGAGCGCTCGACCGCCCCGGCCAGCGCGCCGGGCCGAACCCACGGCGGGACGACGGCCGCGAGTCGCGGGCTGATCTCGGCGAGGAAGGCGCGGTCGTCGAGATCGCCCGGACGGACGAGGCGGATGCGGATCTCGTGCACGGCGGTTCGGCCTCCGTCTCGTCCCGTCGTCCCCGGCCCCCGTCGCGCCCGACGAACCGGCCCCGACGCGCATTGTCTCGCCAAGGGAGTTCGTACGAGGGGATTGGGGACTGGGGATTGGG
>JBDHWC010000088.1:0-10481 GCA_039809985.1 Thermomicrobiales bacterium
TCAGCGGCGCGCCCGGCTCTCCGACGGCGACGCGGACCGGGCCGCCGCCGGGCGCGGCCGGGGGCGGCGCGCCGGTCGGGGCGATCGTCACCTTCTGCCAGAGGCGCCCGCCCGGCTCCAGCGCGTTGACGCCGCCCCGCTTCGGCGGGAAGGACTGCGACTTGAACGAGGCGTCGGTCCAGTTCCGCTGGTCCTCGAACTCGAAGGTGTCGCCCTCGAACCGGAAGCGGACGCCGGCCCCCGTGGCGAGGTCGAGCTCGAGCCCGTCGGCGTCGGGGAAGATCGGCACTTCCGACTCGTCGACGACGAGCTGCGGCTCGACCAGTTCGCCGAAGACGGCGGCGACCGGGCCGTCCGGCGTCGAAGCGACGCCCTGCCGGCCGGCGTAGTCGCAGACGCCGTGGTGGATGTTCAGCCCAATGATCTTGTACGTCATGAACTCGCCCGCGACGGCGTCGACGGTGTAGCCGACGGTGCCGTCCGGCTCGCCGGTCACCTCGCCCCGCCAGGTGACGTCGACGCCGGGCTGCCGGTGCCGGACCTCGAGCCGGACGACGAAACGGTCCTCCCCGGCGTCGACCTCGCGCCGCAGCAGTTCGCCGGGCACGGTGTCCCAGTTCCGGTCGCGGACGGCGACGTAGACGCGCTGGGCGAGTTCGACGCCGCCGAAGCGGAGGTTGCGCAGGTCGCGCCCGACGAGTCGGAGGCTGACCGGCCCGGCCCGCAACGCCACCGCCTCCTCCGGCGGCTCGTCCCGGCCGTACCACCACTGCCGCTCGCTGATCGACGGACGCTGGGACATGGCGTTGGACTCCTGCGGCGGTCGGGCGGGACCGGTGCCGTGAGTGGCGTTCAGGCCAGGCCGTGGTGGCCGGGCCCGCGCGGCACCACCGGCCAAATGTCAACGATCATGTTTTCTGACGTGACGTGGTAGGCGTCATACATGTTGACCGTCGATGGTGCGTAGCCGGGCAGGAGCGTGACCACGTCGCCCGGTTCCGGGCCGCCGGGGAGGGCCGCGAACCGGCCGTGCTCCTCGTCGAAGCCGAGGTTCGCCGCGTCGTGGCCGGCGATCGCGGCGCGGTCGGCGTCGGCCACCGACTTGCTGCCGGCATCGACCACGATCCGGTCCGGATGGCGGGAGAGCACGGTCGTGAGGACGCCCAGCGCGGGCTCGAAGCCGCCCTCGACCCCGCTGTGGAAGCGGTCGGTGAGGACGTAGGTGCCGGCCTGGATCTCGGTCACGCCGGGGGTCGCGGCGGTCATCCACCACGTCCGGGTGCCGCCGGCGGAGACGATCGGGCACGGCAGCCCGGCAGCCCGGAGCGCGTCGGCCGCGGCCAGCAGGACGTCCATCGCCGCGCGCTGCTTGACGGCCCGGCGTGCCACGTCGTCCTCCAGCGAGCAGTGACCCTCGTAGCCGGTGAGCCCCTCCAGCCGGAGCCCGGGCAGCCCGACGAGGCGGGCGGCGAGGCCGGCGACGACGGCGGGGTCGGCGAGGCCGCACCGGCGCATCCCGGTGTCCACCTCGACCAGCACGCCGAGGGTCGCTCCGGCGGCGACGGCGGCCCGCGACAGCCGCTCGGCGTTGGCGAGCGCGTCGACGGCGACGAGGACCCGCCGCTCGCGGGCGAGGCCGGCGAGGGCGGCGATCTTGGCCGGCCCCTCGACGACGTTGACGACGAAGAGGTCATCAAGCCCCGCCTCGGCGAGGACCATCGCCTCCCAGACGGTGGCGGTGGAGAAGCCCTGCGCCCCGGCCGCGGCCTGCCGGAGGGCAAGGTCGGGGCTCTTGTGGGTCTTGACGTGCGGCCGCAGCGCGGCGGGGAGCGGCGCGATCGCGGCGGCCATCCGCCGGATGTTGCGCTCCGCGGCCGGCAGGTCGAGGACGAGGGCCGGCGTCACCACCTCCGCCAGCGGGCGGCCGACGGCGGCGCCGTAGCGGCGGCGGACGTCGTCGCGGGTGTCGTCGATCAGGCCCACGTGCTCCTCCCCGGCCGCCCCGGCCCGGCTACCCGTCGGCCAGCAGGCGCTCGGCGGTCGGCAGGTCGGTGACCAGCACGTCGACGCAGCCGCTACGGGCCGCACCTCGGATCGCCGCCGCCTTGGCGACCCCGGCGGCGACGGCGACGACCATCGGGATCGCCGCCAGCTCCTTCCATTGAAGGGCGACGGTGCGGCCGTCGAGGTGCCCGACCGGCTTGCCGTCGGCGTTGCAGAAGCGGGCGTTCATGCTGCCGACCGCGCCGCTGGCGAGGAGTGCCTCGCGGTCGAGGTTGGTGATGTGGCTGGCCCGGAAGAGCGTGGCGTCGGGGCTCATGTCGCCGATGCCGACGAGGGCGAGCTGGGAGCTGGCGGCGACGGCGAGCGCGGCCTGGACCGAGCCGTCGGCGAGGAAGGCGTCGCGGATCGCCGGCGAGTCGACGATCGACGGGGCGTTCAGGTAGGTGGCGCGGCTGTGCGGGTAGTTCTCGGTCAGGCGGCGGACCAGTTCCTGGCCTTGGATGCCGGGCCGCCCCTCGGCGAGGCCGCCGGCGAGCGGGGCGACGCTGAGCGCCTCGACCACGCCCGGCTCGAGGTGGGCGACGACGGCGGCGAGGGTCTCGCCCCAGCCGATGCCGACCCGGGCCCCGCTGCGGAGCTGGCCGGAGACGAACTGGGCGGCGGCGGCGGCGACCGCCGCGAGCGGGTCGTCGCCGGGGCCGCGCAGCTCGACGACGACGGCGCGGCCGAGGCCGAGGGCGCGGGCGAGGCGCAGACCGACGTCCGACTGGACGCGCCGCGGGGGAACGATCTCGACGTGGACGATCCCCTCGTCGCGGGCCCGCTTCAGGTAGCGGGAGACGGTCGAGGGGTCGACGCGGAGGTCGCGCGCGATCTCCAGTTGACTGTCGCCGCGCAGGTAGTGGCGGGTGGCGACGTCGATCAGGATCTCCGTCGCGTCGGCCCGGCCCGATGGTCTGTCGCGCACGCTCGCCCTCTCCCGACCGTGGCGGGTGGTTTCGTTGCCGCGCATTCTGCACCACGCGCGTCGCAGCGTCCAGATGCTGCGGTATCGGCACGATCTTGCGGGAGCGGCGGGGGTCCGACGGCGCGCAACCAGAATTGCGCCCGGTGCCAGAACGTCGGATTCCGCAATTCCTTGCATGGGTTTGACAGTCCATGCACCCCTCGCTAGGATGGCCCTATGTCGGCGCGGCGCGCGACGAGGGCGAACGCCCCGGCAGCCGCGCCGTCCCGGTCCCGATTCAACGTCGAGGAGGGAGTGGCCCGATGAGCCTGATCCGAGACCGCCGAACGTCCGAGCTGGTCGACGCGTACGCCGCGGGGAGGCTGTCGCGCCGCGGCTTCGTCAGTCGGCTGCTGGCGCTCGGCCTCGCGCCGGCGGTGGCCGGGGCGGTGCTGGCCGAGGCCGGGGCGCGCACCGCGTCGGCGCAGGCGAGCACGCTGCCGAAGGACGTCAGCGGCGAGATGCGCTTCATGATCGGCCCGTGGACCGACAAGGAAATCGAGCACCAGGAGACCATCGCGGCCGCGTTCAACCAGACCTACCCGAACGTCAAGTTCTCGTTCAAGCTGTTCAGCTGGGACTCCTCGGGGCCGGAGATCGACGCCTCGCTGGCCGACGGCTCGCACGACATCTACTACTTCGGCGAGGGGGCATACCTCGCCCGCGCCAAGCAGGGGTCCTTCGCCGACCTGACCGAGCGGATCAACGACCCGGCGTGGGCGGACGAGAAGGCGAAGTACCTCTACTGGGACCGGCTGGCGGCCTACGGCGACAAGCTGATCGGGCTGCCGATCTGCTGGCACGTGGAGGACGCCCTCTTCGTCAACCTCGACAAGGTGAAGGAGGCCGGGCACGACGCGACCTTCGTCGACACGTGGGACGGCTTCGTCGACTGCGTGACGAAGATGACGAAGGGGGACGAGACCTACGGCCTCGGGATGGGGATGCAGCTCGGCAACTTCGCCGAGTGGTACCAGAGGGCCCGCTCGGCCGGCGGCCGGTTCCTGACCGAGGACCTGAGCAAGCCGGCGATCAACACCCCCGACGTGGTGACCGAGACGCAGCACCTCGTCGACTTCTTCCAGAAGGGGATCGCGCCGCCGCTCGGCACCTTCAACTACGACACCGCGCCGGACGCGTTCATCGCCGGCCGGCTGGCGACCTACTCCTCCGACCTGACGATCGCGGCGGTGCTGATGGGCAAGCCGAAGCCGCCGGCATTCGAGTGGGCGGTGCTGCCGTGGCCGCCGGGGGTCAAGGAGCGGCTGAGCTTCAACGACATCGGCCTCTACGGCATGAACGCGAAGACGCCGAACCCGGACCTCGCGTGGGAGGTGCTGAAGTTCTGGACCAGCGGGCCGCAGGGAGCCTACTGGACGGCGGTCTCCGGCACCTACCCGGCCCGCAAGGACGCGCTCGACTACGGCTTCGGCGAGAAGGGCGTCAAGCAGCTCGCCGACTCGTTCGAGCAGTTCCAGAAGTTCAGCGTCGGGCCGGAGCCGTTCCTGCAGTGGGGGACGATCGAGACGCAGGCGGGGCAGCAGGCGGCCCAGGCCTACAGCGGCGAGATCTCGGCCCAGGATGCGGTCACCAACATCGAGCAGATCGTGAACCAGGAAGTCTTCGGCTAGCCGAGGGCGCGCCGGCCGGGGCGGGGACGCCCCGGCCGGCGCCGGCCCGCATCGCGCGGACGGTCACCCCGACATGAGCACGACGCCGCAAGCGGTCGCTCTGGGCGACCGTGCGCTGCCGCCCGCCCCGGAGCGGCGGCGACTGACCCCCGAGGAGCATCGCGCGCTAGCCCGCCGCCGCCGGCTGCGGCGCGAGCTGACCGGCTGGGCGTTCCTCGGCCCGATGTTCGTCTTCTTCGTCACCTTCCTCGTCGTCCCGGTGCTCGGCGTCTTCTGGTGGAGCACTCGCTCCGGCAGCCTGACGATCGGCTCGGAGCCGGTCGGGCTGGCGAACTTCCGTCGGATGCCACACCAGGTCGACGCGCTGACCGCGATCCGCAACACCGTGCAGTTCACGCTGATGTCGGTGCCGCTGACGCTGGCGCTGGCGCTGGGGGTCGCGCTGCTGCTGGCCCGGGTGACGCGGGGCGGCGCGGTCTACCGCTTCCTGATCTACTTCCCGGCACTGGTGCCGGGGGTGATCGCCGGCCTGATCTGGGTCTTCCTGACCAACGTCGACTTCGGCCTCTTCAACACCGTGCTGAAGGCGGTCGGGCAGGACCCGGTGACGTGGCTGGGGACCAAGAGCGCGCTGAAGGTGGTCGCCGCGCTCGACGTCTGGCGGAGCACCGGCTACTGGTCGATCTTCTTCCTGGCGGCGGTGATCGGGCTGCCGCGGGTGCTCTACCAAGCGGCGGAGCTGGACGGGGCGAGCGGCTTCCAGCGCTTCCGGCTGCTGACCCTGCCGCTGATGCGGCGGATCATCCTGTTCGCGGTGGTGGTCGGGACCATCTTCGGGCTGCAGGTCTTCGACACCGTGCTGATCCTGACCAACGGCGGCCCCGGCACCGCCACCCAGACGATCGTGCTGCGGATCTGGAACTACGTCTTCTCGGCGGACAAGGTCGGCTACGGGGCGGCGATCTCGGTCGTGCTGCTGCTGGCGATCCTCTGCCTGACGCTGGCCCAGCTGCGGCTGCTGCGCTCGCGGCGTGGGGAGGACTGAGATGGCGAACCGGCCGGCGGCCTCAGCGGCGGTGCTCGCCGCCGCCGAGCAGGACCGGGCCCGCGGCGCGCGGCGGGCGGCAAGCGAGCGGTGGCTGACCCATCTCGCGCTGGCGGTCGCCTGCGTGCTCAGCGCGGCCCCTTTCTTCTACGTGATCGCGGCGTCGCTGAAGGACAAGGGGTCGCTCTTCCAGTACCCGCCGGTCTGGTTCCAGTGGCCGCCCTACCTCGGCAACTACCAGCGGCTGCTGTTCGAGACCGGCTTCCCGCGCTGGATGCTCAACTCGCTCTTCGTGGCGACGACGGTGACGGCGATCAAGCTGCTGCTCGACTCGATGGCGGGCTACGCGCTGGCGAAGCTCGACTTCACCGGCAAGCGGGTCATCTTCCTGCTGATGCTGATCCTGCTGATGGTGCCGTTCGCGGCGATCCTGATCCCGCTCTGGTCGATCGCGCACCAACTGCACATCACCAACACCTACCTGGCGCTGATCCTGCCGCCGCTGGCGAACCCGTTCGGGGTCTTCCTGATGCGGCAGTTCATCCTCGGCCTGCCGAAGGACCTGGAGAACGCGGCCCGGCTGGAGGGGGTCAGCGAGTTCGGCATCTACTGGCGGATCGTCCTGCCGCTGGTGAAGCCGGGCCTGGTGGTGCTGGCGGTGATCATCTTCACCGACCAGCTGGTCAGCTTCGTCTGGCCGCTGATCGCGACCACCGACGACAACCTGCTGCTGATGACGGTCGGGGTGGCGAGCATGCGGGCGAAGGGGGGCACGAACTACGGACTCTGGTCGGCGGCGGCGATCATGTCGCTGGTGCCGGTGGTGATCTTCTTCCTGGCCTTGCAGCGCCAGTTCATGGCGCGCTCGACGAGCGGGGCGCTGAACCAATGACGAGTTCCGAGACCGGGCCGGCCGCCGCCGCCCCGTACGCGATCGAGCTGCTGGGGGTGGCGAAGCAGTACGGCGCGGCCACCGCCCTGCAGGGCGTCGACCTGAACATCGAGCCGGGGGAGTTCATCGCCCTGCTCGGCCCGTCCGGCTGCGGCAAGAGCACCTTGCTGAAGATCATCGCCGGGCTGGAGGACGCGACCGCCGGCGACATCTACATCAACGGCCGGCTCGCCAACTACCTGCGGCCGAAGGACCGCGACGTGGCGATGGTCTTCCAGAACTACGCGCTCTACCCGCACATGACGGTCGAGACGAACATCGGCTTCCCGCTGGCGATGCGGAAGCTGCCGAAGGCGACCGTCGCCGACCGGGTGCGCGAGGTCGCCGCCCTCGTCGGCCTCAGCGACCACCTGAAGAAGTACCCGGACCAGCTCTCCGGCGGCCAGCGGCAGCGGGTGGCGCTGGGGCGGGCGATCATCCGGGAGCCGGTCGCCTTCCTGATGGACGAGCCGCTCTCCAACCTCGACGCGCTGCTGCGGGTCCAGATGCGGACGGAGCTGCTGAAGCTGCACCGGCGGGTCGGCCGGACGACGATCTACGTCACCCACGACCAGGTCGAGGCGATGACGATGGCGAACCGGATCGTCGTCATGCGCGACGGGTCGGTGCAGCAGGTCGGCAGCGCGGCCGAGATCTACCAGCACCCGGCCAACGTCTTCGTCGCCACCTTCGTCGGCAGCCCGCCGATGAACCTGCTCGGCGGCACGCTGCGCACGGACGGCGGCCGGCCGCGGATCGACGGCCCGGTCGCGGTCGACCTTGCCGGCATCGGCCCGGTCCCCGCCGGCGACGGGGCGGTCTCGGTCGGCATCCGGCCGGAGAACATCGAGGTCGACGCGCCGGAAGCGCCGGGGGCGACCCCCGGCCGGATCGACCTGATCGAGGCGGTCGGCTCCGACTCGTTCCTCTCGGTCAGCCTCGCCGACGACAGCACGGTGATCGCCCGGGTGCCGGCGGACGCGGTGGTGCGCGAGGGGCAGCGAGTGGGGCTGCGCTTCCCGGCGGCGGCGATCCGCCTGTTCGACCACGAAGGAAACCGGATCACGACGAAAGGACTCGACGCCTGATGGTCACTGCGTACCTCTCCATGCGCCGCGGGCACGACTTCCAGCGCGGGCTGCGGCCGCGCTACCCCGAGCCGCTGCCCGCGCCGCCCGCGCCGCCGCGCCTGCCGTGGCGGGTCTCGCCCGACCGTCGGCGGATTCTCGACGCCGCCGGGCAGCCGGTCCTGCTGCAGGGCGACGCGGCCTGGTCGCTGATCGCGAACACGACGCTGGAGGGGGCGCGGCACTACCTCGAGGACCGGCGGCGACTCGGCTTCAACTTCCTGATCGTCAGCCTGATCGAGTCGACCTTCTCCGAGGACGCGCCGCGCAACCGCGCGGGGGACGAGCCGTTCACGACGCCGGGCGACTTCCGGACGCCGAACGAGGCCTACATGGCCCACGCCGAACGGGTGCTGGAGATCGCCGCCGAGCAGGGGCAGGTGATCATGCTGCACCCCGCCTACCTCGGCTACCCGGCCCTGCGGCTGGTCGAGGGCTGGTACGAGGAGGTGCTGGCGAACGGGGTCGACGGCTGCCGGGCCTGGGGCGAGTACCTCGGCAAGCGGTTCGCCCGCTTCGACAACATCGTCTGGTCGATGGGCGGCGACCGGAACCCCGGGCCCGCCGCGGCCCCGCTCGACGCGCTGGCGCGCGGGATCAAGGCGGCCGGGGGTGCCCACCTCTTCTCGGCCCACGTGCTGCCGGAGCACTCGCCGCTGGACCAGTTCCCGGGGGCCGACTGGCTCGACCTGAACCCGACCTACACCTACGAGACGGTGCACGCCGTGCTGGAGGCGGACTGGCGGCGCGACCCGGCCCACCCCTTCTGGCTGGTCGAGACGATCTACGAGGGGGAGCACAACGCCAGCGACCTGCAAATCCGGCGGCAGGCGTACTGGTCGGTCCTCTGCGGCGGCAACGGACACTGCATGGGCAACGCCCCGCTCTGGTACTTCGGGGAAGACTGGGAGGGGGCGCTCGACCTGCCGGCCTCGCTCGCGATGGCCCGCTGGGGGGCGTTTTTCCGCGGGCTGCCGTGGGCCGAGCTGGTGCCCGACCTCGAGCGGCGGCACCTGACCGCCGGCCTCGGCGAGGCGCGCGGCCTCGACCGGGCGACCGCGGCGGCAACGCCGGACGGGCGGCTCCTCGTCGCCTACACCCCGGCCCAGCGGACGCTGACGGTCGAGACGGCGGGGCTGGCCGGGCCGGCGCTGCGGGTCGACTGGTTCGAGCCGGCGACCGGGCACCGCGTCGACGGCGGCACGCTGCTCGCCCGCGGCGCGGCCCGGCTGGTGCCGCCGTTCGCCGAGGACGCGGTCCTGACGCTGACGTCGGTCCCGGTCTGACCGGGATGGCGACGGCGGAGACGGATCGGGCGACGCGCTGGGCGGCGCACGAACTGGGCTTCGAGGCCGAGCGGGAGCGGGAGCACCCGTTCTGGGACGTCGACGTCCGGATTGAGCTGACGTCGCCGTCGGGACGGGGGAGCGCCGTCGACGCTTTCTGGGACGGCGATCGGACGTGGCGGGCCCGGGTCCGGCCGGACGAGGTCGGCACGTGGCGGTGGTGGTCGGTCGCCTCCGACCCGGGCGACGCCGGACTGCACGGGTTGTCGGGGGCGTTTACGGTCGAACCGTACCTCGGGGCCAACCCGGTCTGGAAGCACGGGCCGGCTCGCGTCGCCGCCGACGGCCACAGCTTCGAGCACGCCGACGGCACCCCCTTCCTCTGGCTCGGCGACACGGTCTGGAACGGGCTGGTCCGCTCGAGCGACGCCGACTGGGAGGCGTACCTCTGCACGAGGCGGGCGCAGGGCTTCTCGGTCGTCCAGTTCTTCAGCACCCACTGGCGGGCCTTGGCGACCGATCCCGCCGGCGAGCCGGCGTACACAGAGGAAGGGCGCTTCGGGCCCAACCCGGCCTTCTACCAGCGGCTCGACCCGAAGGTCGCCGCCATCGCCCGGCACGGGATGCTGGCGAGCGCCATCGTCGTGCTGGCGCTCTACGACGAGGAGCCGGGCTGGGTGTGGCCGCCGGAGCAACTGGCCCGCTTCGCCCGCTGGCTGCGGGCGCGCTGGGGCGCCTACCACGTGGCGTGGACCCTCGGCGGCGACGGCGGCTTCCAAGGGGAACGGGCCGAGCGCTGGAAGCCGATCGGCCGCGCCGCCTACGGCGACCTGACGGACGGGCTGGTGACGATGCACCCCTACGGCTTCAGCTGGGTCGGCAACGAGTTCCGGGACGAGCCGTGGCTGACGTTCCACGTCATCCAGAGCGGCCACTCGGCCGACGAGGAGAAGGTCCGCTGGCTGCCGGACGGGCCGCACGCCAGCGACTGGGGAACGCGGCCGACCAAGCCGATCGTCAACGTCGAGCCGAACTACGAGGACCACCCGTCCTACCCGACCGACCTCCGGTTCACCGACGCCGAGGTGCGGCGGGCGAGCTGGTGGAGCGTGCTGGTGGTGCCGACCGCCGGCGTCACCTACGGCCACTTCAGCCTCTGGGCGTGGGCGACCGAGCGGGAGCCGGTCGGGCAGGCGATCCGGCGGCAGGCCGACTTCACGGTCGAGCCGTGGTGGACGCTGCTGGACACCCCCGGCGCGCGGAGCATGACGGTGTTGCGGCGCTACCTCGAGTCGGGCGACTGGTGGCGGCTGCGCCCCGCGGCGTGGCTGCTGGCGGAGCAGCCGGGCGCGGCCGACGCCCGAGTCCACGTCGCCGCAGCCCGGACCGAGGCGGGCGACTGGACGACGGTCTACACGCCGCGCGGCGGCACGCTCCACCTGCGGGCGGGG
>JBDHWC010000089.1:0-10451 GCA_039809985.1 Thermomicrobiales bacterium
CGGGTCGGCCCGTGGGGCGCCGGCGGCTCCGTCCAGGTCATCGCCCGCGACCCGGAGAGCGGCGTCCTCTGCGCCGGCTCCGACCCGCGCAGCGAGGGGCTGGCGATCGGGTTCTGAGGCTTGGCCACCATCCGGGGTTTCGCGAGACTTGCGTCGCCCCGGTTGCCATCGACTATTGCCACATTGGCGCGAGGAACAACTGCTCGACGCACAAGCACCGATGCAGAGTAGAATTGTACGGAGGAAATCCGTACACTTTGGCTGATCTGGCTACTCGACCTTCGGAGGCGAACGATGGCTGAATCGCAGCGAAGCGCGAGCGAGTATGGTGAGCACTCCGTGGCGGACGCACGTATCGAGGCTCGACTTCCGGCCGAGGTGAAAGCTCTCATCCAAGACGGCGCGGCTCTGACTGGACGGAGTCTGTCTGATTTCGTGGTCAGCAGTGCCGCCGCGGCCGCTGAGGTGGCGATTCGTGAAGAACGTATGCTTCGGCTGACCCGACGGGACAGCGAGTTGTTCCTGGCGACCCTGGAGAATCCCGGTGAGCCGAATGAAGCATTGCTCCGAGCCATCGCCTACCGGCGTGAACTTCTCGGCGAATAGAGCATGACCTTCGGCTGGAGAATCGTTCCGTACGGTCAGCAGCCCGGTCGTGAGGAATTCCGCTGCAGTGTCGAAGAACTTGACCATTACTTGCGTGCTAACGCTGCCCAGCAGGTGCGGCGTGGTCTCATCGCGTTGATGGTCTGCGAGGAGCCCGTGAGCAAGCGAATCGTGGGCTACTACACGTTGAGCAGTTACAAGATTGTGACGGACAGCCTTCCGGCCGACGCGAGGAAGGGACTGCCGACGTTCGTTCCGGCAACCTTGCTCGGCCGACTGGCCGTCGACACGGAGTATCAAGGTCAGCGACTTGGGGCGACGTTGCTCACCCATGCCATGAAACGATCTGCCGACGCCGCCGAGGTGATGGCCTCGTACGCCCTCGTGGTCGATGCAAAAGATGACGTTGCCAAGTCATTCTACCGCCATTTTGGGTTTCGGGAGTTCGCGGACGTGCCGTTGCGGCTCTTCATTCCGATGCGACAACTGCGCGTCGCCCGTTGACGTGCCAAACAGCAAGGTGCAGCTCAGACGGGTCTTGTCGGTTGCGCTTGTTCATGGCTAATGCGGCTTCCCCACCCGGTCCTCCACCCACCATGCCGCCCGATCCTTCAGGTCCGACAGCGGCTTGGCGATCCCCTGCGGCAGGAAGAGCACCGACAGCAGCAGGGCGAGGCCGAAGACCAGCGGCCGCAGGGCGTCGAAGTCGCGCAGCTGCTCGTCGGCGAGGCGGACGACGACGGTGCCGATGATCGGGCCGAAGAAGGTGCCCCAGCCCCCGATCACGATCATCGCCAGCTGGTTCATCAGGATGCCGATGTCGAGGTTCAGCGGCGAGATCGAGCCGAGGTAGTTCGCGTAGAACGCCCCGGCCAGCCCGGTGAAGAAGGCCGAGATCGCGTAGACCAGCAGCTTCACCCGGTACTCCGGCACCCCCCGCGACAGCGCGTACGCCTCGGAGTCGCGCAGCGAGCGGAAGGCCAGCCCCATCGGCGAGTGGATGATCTTCCAGATCACCGCGCTGACCACCACCAGCAGCAACAGCGCCACGTAGTAGACCCGGGTCAGCCGCTCGACCGCGCTGTCGCCGCCGAAGTCGAACTTGCCGAAGCGCTGCACGCCGTACTGGCCGCCGATCCGCTGGTCGGTGTCGAGGATGAAGATGTTGCGGAAGATCTCGTGGAACGCCAGGGTCAGCAGGAAGACGTAGGCTCCCTTCAGCCGCAGCGACGGGATGCCGATGACGAGGCTCGCCAGCGTCGCCACCACCGCCCCGGCCAGCGTCCCCGCCCAGAGCGGCCAGTCGCGGTGCAGCGCCAGCAGGGCGGTTGTGTAGCCGCCGAGGACGAAGAGGGCCAGCTGCGCGAACGACCAAATCCCGGCGTAGCCCATGATCAGGTTCCACGCTTGGTTGACGATCGCGAAGATGCAGATCAGGATCAGGATCCGCACCCAGTACGAGGTGTGCAGGAGCAGCGGCGCGGCAATGGCGACCAGCAGGCCAAGGACCAGCAACGGCAGGTCGAGGATCGTCGAGCGGGGCCGGGGCGCGGCGTCGGCGGATGCGGTCGGGGCGCTCACGTCCGTTCCTCCGCCGAGACGCCGGCGAGGCCGCTGGGCCGGACCACGAGGACGACGATCAGGAAGACGAAGAGGGCCGGCAGTTTCCACCCCTCCCCGAAGTAGACCGCCACGAACGACTCGAAGAGGCCGATGATGAACGCCGCCCAGAGCGTGCCGGTGATGCTGCCGAGCCCCCCGAAGAGCGTCACCACCAGCCCCCGCAGCGCGTAGGCGAGGCCGACGGTCGGGTTCAGGCTGACCATCACCGTGCTCAGCAGCACGCCGGAGACCGCCGCCAGCCCGGAGCCGAGCGCCATCACCAGCAGGAAGATCCGGTTCGCCGAGACCCCGCCGAGCAGCGCCGCGTCGCGGTTCTGCGCCACGGCCCGGATCGCCAGCCCGTGCCGGGTCCGGGTCAGCAGCCACCAGAGGGCCGCCATCACCGCCACCGCGACGACGACGACCGCCACCCGCTGGTACTGCACCACCAGCACCGGGCCGACCCGGGCGCTGCCGCTCATCAGGTCGGGCATCCCTTGGTTGCGCGGCCCCCAGACGATCTGGATCAGCTGCTGGATGACGATCCCGACCGCCAGCGTGCTGATGATCGTCGCGATCTCCCAGCCGGGCCTGCCGACCAGCGGACGCACCGCCACCTCGTGGATGCCTGCGCCGACGATCCCGACCAGCACGAACGCCACGACCAGCCCGACCAGCGGCGGCAGCCCGATCCCCGCCGAGACCACCCACGCCACATAGGCCCCGAGGGTGAAGAGCGAGCCGAGCGAGAGGTTGAGGAAGCGCAGCGACCCGTAGATGAGCGTGAAGCCGAGCGCCATCAGCGCGTAGATCGCGCCGAGCACCGCGCCTTGGTAGAGGACGAGGGGAATCTGGCTCATGCGATCCCCAAGTAGGTCGCCGTCAGGGCCGGGTCGTTCAGCAACTCGGACGGCGGCCCCTCGCGCACGATCTCGCCGTTCTCCAGCAGTGCGATCCGGTCGGCGATCGCGCCGACCCGCCGGGCGCTCTCCTCGACCAGCAGGATCGGCAGGCCGCTCGCCTTGATCTCCGCGATCCGGTCGTACAACTCGTCGATCACCACCGGCGCGAGCCCGAGCGACGGCTCGTCGACCATCAGCAGCGTGGCGTCGGCCATCAGCCCCCGCCCGATCGCCAGCATCCGCCGCTCCCCGCCGGAGAGGGTCCGGGCCTGCTGCCGGGCCCGCTCCCGCAGCCGCGGGAAGATCGCGTGAACCCGCTCCAGACGGGCCTCCCGGTCGGCCCACGCGGTCGGCAGGTAGGCCCCCATCAGGAGGTTCTCCTGCACCGTCATCTCACCGTAGAGCAGGTCCCCCTGTGGGATCTGGATCAGCCCCAGCGCGGCGATGCGGTCGGGCGGCAAGCCGCGCAGCGGCCGCCCCGCCAGCGCCACCTCCCCCGCGCGGGCCCGGACCAGCCCGGAGACGGTCCGCAGCAGCGTCGTCTTGCCGTGCCCGTTCGGCCCGAGCAGGACCAGCGTCTCGCCCGGCCCGACCCGGAGCGAGACCCCGTGCAGCACCTCCGTCTCGCCGTAGCCGGCCCGCAGGCCGTCGACCGCGAGGACCGGCCCGGCCTCGGCGCTCACGCCGTCGCCGCCTCGCGGCCGAGGTAGACCTCGACCACCCGCGGATCGGCCCGGACCTCCGCCGGCGTTCCCTCGGCCAGCTTCTCGCCGTGGTGCATGATCATCACCCGGTCGGAGAGGCTCATCAGCGCCCGCATCACGTGCTCGATCAGGACGACGGTGAGGCCCGTCTCGCGCAGCCGGCGAATGAGGCCGACGAAGGCGTCCACCTCGGCGTGGTTCAGGCCGCCGACCGGCTCGTCGAGCAGCAGCAGACGCGGCTGCGTCGCCAGCGCCGAGGCGACCATCAGCCGCTTCTTGTCGTAGACCGAGACCGACGCCGCCTCCCGGCCCCGAACCGGGGCGAGTCCGGTCAGCTCCAGCGCCTGCTCAACCCGCTCCCGCACCTCCGGCTCGACCCGCAGCCCGACCGGCGCGGTCCGCTTGCCGAAGTAGGCCCCGACCAGCACGTTCTCCTCGACCGTGCCGGAGCCGAAGACCAGCGGGATCTGGAAGGTGCGGGCGATCCCGAGGTGGCAGATGCGGTGAGCCGGCAGTCCCTGCGTCTCGCGGCCGGCGAACCGAACCGTGCCGCTCGTCGGCGGCACGTGGCCGGAGAGGAGGTTGAACAGCGTCGTCTTGCCCGCCCCGTTCGGGCCGGAGATGCCGAAGATCTGCTGCCGCTCGACGCGGAACGACAGGCGGTGGACCGCCGCCAGCGCCCCGAACATCCGTGTCAGGTCGTCGCAGACCAACAGGTCGTCCGCCACCGCGACCCCCGGCCGGAATGCCGGGCCGGGGAGCCGGTGCCCCGGCCCCCGCTCCCCGCGCCGAATCCCCTCGCGCCGCTACTTGATCCAGCCCGGCAGTTGGAACTTGCCGGTCGTGAACGGATCGGGCGACATCAGCACCTGCTTGCCGTCCTGAATCTGGAAGAAGAGGTGCGGCAGCCCGTCGTCCGGCGTCTTGGCGACGTCCGGGTAGGGGATCGCGGTCTGGTCCGCCGGGTCGAAGCGGTAGGCGCCGCAGACGCCGTTGTGCTTCGACTCGAGGATCGCCTTGCAGACCGCCTTCCGGTCGGAGACGCCGCCGGCGGCCTCGACCGACTTCAGGTAGAGCATCACGCCGTCGTAGCACGAGCCGGCGTTGGAGAGGCCCGGTGGCTCGCCGAACTTGTCGGTGTAGCGCTTCTTGAAGGCGTCGCCTTCCTCGCCCGGCAGCAGGCCGATCACCGTCGACCAGATCACGCCGTTCGCCGCGTCGCCGGCCAGCTGCAGGAACTCCGGCACCGACGGCCCGTATTGCTCGTAGAGGAGCGCGGGCGACGGGGCCTCGACGAACCCCTTGGTGAAGGTCGCCAAGTCGCCGGGGTTGAAGTTCGTGTTGACGACGATCGCGGGCTGGGCGTCGCGAATCTTGGCCAGCGTCGCGCTCCAGTCGGAGACCGGGGTCGGCAGCTTCTCGTCGACCGCGACCTCCCAGCCCATCTTCTGGACGCCCTCCTTGAAGGCCCCGGCGATGCTCTGCGAGTAGAGGTTGTCGGAGGTGACGACGGCGGCCTTCTTGTTCGCCGGCGCCCACGACCCCGCCTTCTGCAGGTTCTCCATCAGCGTCAGGATGCCCGAGCCGTACCACACCTCGGTCGGGTCGCCCTGGAAGACCATGTAGTACTTGGCCGGGTCGGCGCGGACGATCTTCGCCGTCGCCTCGAAGGTGTTGAAGTGGATGTAGGGCGGCGGGTTGTCGGCGTCGGCCAGCAGGTCGTACTCCGGGCCGGTGCCGGTGGCGTAGCCGATGATGATCGCGTCGGCGTTCTCCTCGTCGATGGCGCGCGAGAACGTCGTCGTCACGATCTCCGGCGTCATCGTCTCGGAGTCGATGACCACCAGGTCGATCTTCGCGCCGCCCGCCATCCCGGCGGCCTGCGCCTCCTCGACCGCCAGTTGCAGGCCGCGCTGCATCTCCTGCCCGTCCGAGGCGAGCGGGCCGGTGATCGGCAGCGGGGAGACGATCTTGATCGGGTCCGCCGCCGCGATCCGGTTGACGAAGAAGGGCTGGAACCCGAGCGCCGCCGCCCCCGCGCCCGCCGCCGTGCCCTTCAGCAGCGTCCGCCGATCGACCTGTCCCCGCCCGTTGCCGTGCATCCGCTCCTCCTGCCTGTCGTGGACCGCGGTCCCGTCGTCCGAACCGGCCTCTCTGACACGTGCCACTGGAGATGCGCGGCACGCTATCCGCCACCGCCCCCGCTGTCAATCTCCCCCGCACAAGCCGGCGCCTCCGCGATTCGGTACGATGCCGGGGCCCGCCGGGGGCGCGGGCAGGCGCTGGGGGGAAGGAACGCCGGATGGCCGCCAAGGGAACCGGGATCGTCTGGGACAGCAGATTCCTCGACCACGACACGGGACTGGCGATGAGTTCCGTCACCGTGCCCGCCGACAGCGTCTGGGAGCCGCAGCCGCACGCCGCCAGCCCGCAGCTCGTGGCCCGCGCCCACCGCCTCCTCGGCCGCACCGGCGTCCTCGCCCACCTGACCGAGATCGCCCCGCGGCAGGCGACGGTCGCCGAGATCGAACGGGTCCACACCCCGGAGCACGTCCGCCACGTCCGCGACGTCTCGCTGGCCGGCGGCGGCGAGGCCGGGGAGTTCGCCCCGGCCAGCCCGGCCACCTACGAGGTCGCCCGGCTCGCCGCCGGCGGCGCGCTGGCCGCCGTCGACGCGGTGATGACCGGCTCGCTGAGGAACGTCTACGCCCTGCTCCGGCCGCCGGGGCACCACGCCACGCCCGACCGGGCGATGGGCTTCTGCTACTTCAACAACGTCGCCGTCGCCGCCCGCCACGCGCAGGAGGCGCACGGTGCCCAGCGCGTCGCCATCGTCGACTGGGACGTCCACCACGGCAACGGGACGCAGGCCGCCTTCTGGACCGATCCCAGCGTCCTCTTCGTCTCGCTCCACCAAGACAACTGGTACCCGATCGACTCCGGCAGGGCGACCGATGTCGGTGCCGGTGCGGGCGAGGGGTACACGGTCAACGTGCCGCTCCCGGCCGGCACCGGCAACGCCGGCTACCTCGCCGCCTTCGACCGGGTCGTCGCCCCCGCCGTCCGCCGCCACCGGCCCGACCTGATCATCGTCTCGGCCGGCCAGGACCCCTCCGGCGTCGACCCGCTCGGCCGGATGGCCGTGTCCGCCGGCGGCTTCCGGCTCCTCAGCGAGCGGATCGCCGCGCTCGCCGACGAGGTCTGCGACGGCCGGCTGGTCGCCTGCCACGAAGGCGGCTACAGCCCGTCCTACGCCCCGGTCTGCACGTGGGCGGCGGTCGAGGGGCTCAGCGGCGTCCGCACCGGCTTCGAGGACCCGTACGAGGCTTGGCTCGGCGGCATCCACGAGGCCACCTCGCCCGGTCCGGCCAGCGCCGCGATCGACGCGGTGCTGGCGGCGCATCGCGATTGGCTGGCGGCTGGCGGCTGATGGCTGGCGGCAGGGCGCGGGAGCGGATGAGGTCATCATCCTCGATCGCCAGCCGCCAGCCGCCAGCCGCCAGCCGCCAGCCGCCAGCCGCCAGCCGCCAGCCGCCAGCCACAAGCCGCCAGCCGTCAGCCGTCCTTCGTCTCCCGCACCAACGTCCCCAGCACGGCCGCCGCGACAAGGCCGATCGCGGCCAGCGCCCACGCGCCGCCGGCGAGGCCGAGCGCGGCGGCGACCGCCCCGACCACGATCGGGCCGAGCGCGCCGCCGGTGTCGCCGACCAGCCGCCAGAGGCCGAGGAACTCGCCGGTGGCCCCGGGCGGGGCGAGGTCCGCACCGAGCGTCATCATCGTGCCGGAGCCCATCCCGTTGCCGAGCCCGATCACCAGCGAGGCGAGCATCAGCGTGCCGAGGCTGTGGGCGAAGGGGACCAGCGCGACGCCGAGCGCCAGCACTGCGAAGCTCGGCACCGCCGCGACCTTCCGCCCGAAGCGGTCCATCACGTAGCCCGCCGGCATGAACATCGAGACGTCGAGCAGCGACCCCGCTGTGATCACGAAGCCGACCTCGGCCGCGTTCAGCCCGATCTGCTGCACCCCCCAGAGCGGCAGGATCAGGAACCGCCCGGCCCGGACCATCTGACCCATCGTCAGCGCCACCGCCGCCGCGCCCAGCCCGGCCCGGTCCGCCCGCAGCAGGTCGCGGACCCGCCCCCAGCGGACGCCCCGCGGCAGCCCCGCCGCCCCTCGCGGCACCGGCTTCAGCATCACGACCGAGACGACCAGCGCCGCCGCCGCCAGCAGGGCCGAGGCGAGGAACGACGCGCTCAGCCCGTGCCGCGTCGCCAGCAGCCCGCCGACCAGCGGCCCGAGGAAGACGCCGAGCCGGTTCACCCCGCCGAAGACGGAGACCGCCTTGCCCCGCCGCTCCGCCGGGATCGCCTCGGCGATGTAGGCATGGCGCGAGAGGCCCCAGACCGCCGTCCCGACGCCGGCCAGCAGCCGGGCCACCACCATCGGCCAGAAGCCGGTCGTCAGCGCCAGCGCCGCCGTGCTGGCCGCGACGAGGGCCGAGCCGCCGATCATCGCCGGCCGCAGCCCGACCCGGCTGAGGAACAGCCCGGCCGGCACGTCGGCGGCCAGCGTGCCGATGGCCGCCGCGCTGACCGCGAGGCTGACCAGCGTGACCGAGACGCCCATCGCCTCGGCGTAGAGCGGCAATGTCGCGATCAGCAGGCCCTGCCCGAACGCGAGCAACGCCGTCGGCACGTAGACGGCGAGCAGCAGCGTCGCCAGCGTGGCCTCGTCCGCCCGTTCGCCCACGCCTGCTGCCACGCGCCCCCCTTGCCCTCCGCCTCCGCGCCCGGCGCGCCGGGGAGGAGCATCATCGCCCACCTGCCGCCGCAGGGAAACCGTCGGGTCGGTCGGCGTCGATGTCGGACGGGGCGGCCATGGGGTTTCGCCGTCCTGTCCGGCCGGGTTCTCGACCCGTCGCCAAGCCCGCCCGTGCCGGTCGACGGAGCATCCCGTCGGGACCCAGTCGGCGGCAGCCGTCCGCCGACCGCACGCTATACTCGGGCCGCGCCGCCTCGCGCGGCGCGTTCGCTTGCCCGGCCCCCGAGCGGCCGGGCTCCCCTCCCCCTGCGACCCGGCGCGCTTCCCGCCCCGAGAGGAGCCGACCCGTGATCTTCAAGAAGCTGTTCCGGCGCAAGGCCGAGCCGGACGCCCAGATCGAGCAAGGACTGGAGAAGACGCGCCGTGGCGGCGTCTTCTCCGAGATCTCGCGCCTCTTCGACCGCTCCGTCCTCGACGACGACCTCTACGAGGAACTGGAGATGCTCCTGATCCAGGCCGACGTCGGCTGGGACGTCAGCCAGCAACTGGTCGCCGAGCTGCGGCAGCGGGTCGACCGCGACCGGATCGACGACCCGGCGGTGGCCCGCGAGATCCTGCGGGAGGAGATGATCTCGCTGCTGGAGGGCGCGACCCGGAACCGGACGGTGAAGATCCTGCAGCGCGGGGTCCCGTTCGTGATCATGGTGGTCGGCGTCAACGGGGTCGGCAAGACGACCTCGATCGCCAAGCTCGCCGCCTACCACCAATCGTTCGGCCGCAGCGTGATGCTCGCCGCCGGCGACACCTTCCGCGCCGCCGCCATCGACCAGCTCGCGATCTGGGGCGAGCGGGTCGGCGTGCCGGTGATCGCCCACGAGCCGGGGGCGGACCCCGGCGCGGTCGTCTTCGACGCCATGCAGGCCGCCCACGCCCGCGGCGTCGACGTCCTGATCGTCGACACCGCCGGCCGCCTCCACACCAAGCACAACCTGATGGCCGAGCTGACCAAGCTCCGCTCCGTCATGCGCAAGACGGTCGAGGACGCCCCACAGGAGACGATCCTCGTCATCGACGCGACCACCGGCCAGAACGGCCTCGTCCAGGCCAAGCAGTTCTCCGACGCGGTGGCCGTCACCGACATCCTGATCGCCAAGCTCGACGGCACCGCCAAGGGGGGGATCGCCTTCGCCGTCGCCAAGGAGCTCGGCACCCCCGTCTCCTACGTCGGCACCGGCGAGAAGCCCGCCGACCTCGCCGACTTCCGCCCCGAGACCTACGTCGACGCGCTCTTCTTCGGGAGCGAGGAGGGACTGTAGTTGTTGGCTGGCGGCTGGTGGCTGATGGCTGGCGGCCCCGGGGGAGCGGACAGGTGACGAGCGAAGGATATCGAGAGTTGCGCGTCTGGCAGTCGGCCATGAAGCTCGCGGAGGCTGTCTACTCGGCGTCCCGCGCGTTTCCCGCCAGCGAGACCTACGGGATGACGAGCCAGTTGCGACGCGCGGCGGTGTCGGTTCCCGCCAACATCGCCGAAGGGCGATCGCGGGACCACACCCCAGACTACCTGCGGTATCTTTCGATCGCGCGAGGATCACTCGCCGAGACCGAGACATTGCTCGAGCTAGCTGCCCGGTTTGGCTATCTGCTCCCAGACCAGCATCAGGAGCTGATGAGCCTCGCCGCATCGACCGGGCGGCAACTTCTCGCCCTGCGGAAATCCATGGCCGAGGCGCGAGGCTAGGACGCCCTCGCGAACCTGCCGCCAGCCGCCAGCCATCAGCCGCCAGCCTCGGGAGCCGCACATGTTCGAATCCCTCTCCGACCGCCTGAACGAGACCTTCGGCCGGCTCAACCGGAAGGGGCGGCTGACCGAGGCCGA
>JBDHWC010000090.1:0-10404 GCA_039809985.1 Thermomicrobiales bacterium
GCGGCGGCGAGGAGGGCGCGGCGGCTGACGGCGGCACGGCCGGGGCCGAGGGTGGGACGAGGAGCGGGGACCAGCATCGCGGGCACTCCTGACCTCGGGGACTCGCGCGCGGCGAGTCGCACCGGGAGTTGCCTCATCTGGGTTGCATCATCTGTCGCATGGTCGATGGTGTCAAGCGGTGGCCGGCTTGGCGGTCGGGCAGTGCGGCACGACCGGTAGGGTGGGACGAGCCGGGTTCGCGCTCGCGCACGGCCGCCGCGACTTGGGGCGGGGGACGCGGGCCGGCTGTGTCGGGTCCGGGTTCTCCGTGCGAAACTGCGCCCCGGGTCGTCGATTGGCAGGCGATGGAGGAACCAGCAGCGTGAAGGTGCTCATTTCCGCCGACATGGAGGGAACCTGCGGCGTCGTCTCGTGGGTGCAGGTGATGCCGCCGGA
The DNA here is from genome assembly GCA_039809985.1 of Thermomicrobiales bacterium. Lineage (GTDB taxonomy): Bacteria > Chloroflexota > Chloroflexia > Thermomicrobiales > UBA6265 > JAICJJ01. Next base: position 436 of record JBDHWC010000090.1, read on the forward strand.
GGTGGTCGGCGGCAGCGAGCCGTCGTCGACCGTCGAGTACGAGCGGGCGCGGGCGCGGATGACCAAGGAGGTCAACGCCGCCATCCAGGGCGCGCTCGACGCCGGGGCCGAGGAAGTCATCGTCAACGACAGCCACGACGGGATGCGCAACCTGCTGCCGGACGAGATGCTGCCCGGCAGCCGCTACGTCAACGGCAACGACAAGCCGCTCGGGATGATGCAGGGGGTCGACCTCGAGGGCATCGGCTGCGTCCTCTACACCGGCTACCACGCCAAGGCGGGGACGCCGAACGCGCCGCTGGCCCACACGTGGACCGGCTGGCTGAACGACGTCCGGATCAACGGCGTCTCGACCGGCGAGTTCGGGATCAACGCCGCCGTCGCCGGCCACTTCGGGGTGCCGGTGACGATGGTCGCGGGCGACCTGCGGGCGGTCGAGCAGGTGCGGGCGCATCTCGGGCAGCAGGTGGTCGGGGTGCCGGTGAAGACGGGCCTCTCGACCTTCGCCGCGCTGAACGACCACCCGGCCGAGGCGCAGGCGAAGATCCGCAAGGGGGCCGAGCAGGCGGTGAAGGCGGCGAAGTCGGCCAAGCCGTGGGTGCTGCCGGCGAACTCCCGGATCGAGCTGGCGTTCGACCACCAGGCGCGGGCCGACCAAGCCTGCTACGTGCCCGGCGTCGAGCGGATCGGCGAGCGCGAGGTGGCGTGGACCGCCCCGGACGGCCTGCAGTTCATCCTCACCTTCCGCGCCGTCATCAAGTGCGCCGGCATCCGGATGTCGCCGTAGACGGAGTCGGGAAGTCGGGAAGTCGGGAAGTCGGGGAGTCGGGGAGTCGAGGGAGACGATGGCGGGGCGAGCGGGTCACAGCACGACAGGGTGCGAGCGTGGGTAACCCGCGTGCTTCTTCCCGACTCCCCGACTCCCCGACTCCTCGACTCCGTGTCGGCGTCGACACCGGCGGCACGTTCACCGACATCGCGGTGCTCGACGACGCGACCGGGGAGATGACGGTCGGCAAGACGCTGACGACGCCGGACGACCCGTCGCGGGCGATCGCGGAGGGCGCGGCGGAGACGGTCGGCCGGGCTGGGGCCGGGCTGGGGGCGGTCGGCCAGTTCGTCCACGGCACGACGCTGGTGACCAACGCCCTGATCGAGCGGAAGGGGGCGCTGACCGCGCTGCTGACGACGCAGGGGCACCGCGACGCGATCGAGATCGGCAAGGAGCAGCGGTACGACCTCTACGACCTGATGCTCGAACGGCCGCAGCCGCTGGCGCCGCGCCACCTGCGGCTCGACGTGCCGCAGCGAACCCTCGCCGACGGCAGCGAGCTGGTGCCGCTGGACGAGGCGCTGGTGGCGCGGGCGGCGCGGGAGCTAGCGGCGGCGGGGGTGGAGGCGGTGGCGATCGCCTTCCTCAACAGCTACGTCAATCCGGCGGCCGAACGGCGGGCGCGGCAGATCGTGCGGGCGGTCGCGCCGGGCCTGCGGGTCTCCCTCTCCTCCGACGTGGTGCCGGAGATCCGCGAGTACGAGCGGACCTCGACCACGGTCGCCAACGCCTACGTGCAGGGGCGGGTGGAGCGTTACCTCGGGGACCTCGTCGAGCGGCTGCGGCAGGCGGGGTTCGCCGGCACGCTGCTGCTGATGCTCTCCTCGGGCGGGGTCGCGACGGTGGAGACGGCGTCGCGCTTCCCGGTCCGGCTGCTGGAGAGCGGGCCGGCGGGGGGCGCGCTGGCCGCCGCCGCGTTCGGGGCGGAGGCGGGCTTCGCCGACCTCGTCTCGTTCGACATGGGGGGGACGACCGCGAAGTTCGCGGTGATCGTCGGCGGCGAGCCGCTGGTGGCGCACGACTTCGAGGTCGACCGCCGCTACCGTTTCAAGAAGGGCTCGGGCCTGCCGGTCAACCTGCCGGTGATCGAGATGATCGAGATCGGGGCCGGGGGCGGCTCGATCGCCCGGGTCGACGCGCTCGGCCTGCTGAAGGTCGGCCCCGACTCGGCCGGGGCGATGCCCGGGCCGGTCTGCTACGGCCGGGGCGGCACGTTGCCGACGGTGACCGACGCCGACCTCGTGCTCGGCTACCTCGACCCGGCCTTCTTCCTCGGCGGCGCGATGAGGCTCGACCTCGACGCGGCGCGGGAGGCGATCCGGGCCCACGTCGCCGAGCCGCTCGGCCTCTCGGTCGAGGAGGCGGCGTGGGGCATCCACCAGATCGTGAACGAGGGGATGGCGAGCGCCGCCCGGGTCCACACGCTCGAGCGGGGCCGCGACCCGCGGACGCTGCCGCTCTTCGCCTTCGGCGGGGCAGGGCCGGTCCACGGCGAACGCGTGGCGCGCGCGCTCGGCTCGCCGCGGCTCGTCGTGCCGGCGGGGGCCGGGGTGATGAGCGCGATCGGGTTCCTCGGCGCGCCGCTCGCCTTCGACTTCGTCCGCTCCGCGCCGGGGCGGCTCGACCGGCTCGACTGGGGCCGGGTCAGCGGCCTGCTGGCGGAGATGGAGGCGGAGGGGGAGGCACTGCTCGGCGAGGCGGGGGTGCCTGCGGCGCAGGTCGCGCACCGGCGGACCGGCGACCTCCGCTACCTCGGGCAGGGGCACGAGGTGCGGGTGACGCTGCCGCCGGGACCGCTGGACCTTACGCACCTGCCCGCGCTGCGGGAGGCGTTCGAGGCCGAGTACCGACGGCTCTTCGGCCGGGGCGGGCCGCCGGTGCCGCTGGAGGCGGTCAGCTGGCGGGTCGTCTCCTCCGGGCCGCGGCCGTCGCTGGCGCGGCGGGGCCGGGGGCACGACGGCGGCGACGCGCGGAAAGGGTCCCGCCGGGCGTGGGTGCCGGAACTGGGCGGCTGGGCCGACGTCGCGGTCTGGGACCGCTACCGGCTGGGCGAAGGGGCGGAACTGGTCGGCCCGGCGGTGGTCGAGGAGCGGGAGTCGACCGTGGTGGTCGGCCCCGGCAGCGTCTGCCGGGTCGACGGGCACGGGAATCTCGAGGTGCGAGTCGGGTAGTCGGGTAGTCGAGAAGTCGAGGGGTCGAGGCGGGAGTTGAGTTCTCCCCCTCTCCCATCGCCATGGGAGAGGGGGCTGGGGGGTGAGGGAGTCCGGCCCGTCCCCGACCCGAACCGGACAGCAAGTGGGGACTGACGATGGCTGACGCGCGCGGCATGGACCCGATCACGCTGGAGGTGCTCTGGAACCGGCTGTTGTCGGTCGCCAACGAACAGCAGTTCGCGCTGATGCGAACGGCGTTCAGCACCATCGTCCGCGAGTCGCAAGACCTCGCCTGCGGCGTCTTCGACCGGCGCGGCCAGATGATCGCCCAGTCGCTGACCGGCACCCCCGGCCACATCAACCCGATGGCGACCGGGGTGCGCCACCTGCTTGAGGCGCACCCGCTGGAGACGCTGCGGGACGGCGACGTGCTGGTCACCAACGACCCGTGGCTGACCTCGGGCCAGCTGAACGACTTCACGGTGCTGACGCCGGTCTTCCGCGGCGGCGAGGTGGTCGGCTTCTTCGCCAACCTCTGCCACGCCGCGGACGTCGGCGGCCGCCCCTTCTCCGGTGAGGCGAACGAGATCTACGAGGAAGGGCTGCGGGTCCCGGTCACCAAGCTGTTCATGGCCGGGGAGCCGAACGAGGAGTTGCTGCGGCTGATCCGGGCCAACGTCCGGCTGCCGGAGGAGACGGTCGGCGACCTCTACGCGCAGGCGGCCTGCAACGACGTCGGCGGGCGCGGTCTGCGGCAGATGATGGACGAGTTCGGGCTGGAGCGGATCGAGCCGCTGGCGGACGAGATCATCGGCCGCTCGGAGCGGGCGATGCGCGACGCGATCCGGGCGCTGCCGGACGGCCGCTGGCAGCACGAGGTCTGGAGCGACGGCTTCGAGGAGCCGATCCGGGTCAAGGTCGCGGTCGAGATCGCGGGGGACGCGATCCTGGTCGACTTCGCCGGCACCTCGCCGCAGAGCCGGCACGGCATCAACGTGGTGCTGAACTACACCCACGGCTACGCCTCGTTCGCGATGAAGGCGGCGGTCAGCCCGGAGGTGCCGCACAACGAGGGGGCCTTCCGGCCGATCACGGTCGTCGCGCCGGAGGGGTGCATCCTGAACTGCACGCCGCCGGCGGCGGTGGCGGCCCGGCACTTGGTCGGCCACTTCGTGCCGGGGGCGATCTTCGGGGCGCTGGCCGGGGCGATTCGGGGACGGCTGCTGGCAGGCGGGGCGGACCCGATCTGGCTCAGCGTCTGGCGCGGCACCAAGCCGGAGGGGGGCGACCCGTTCGTCAGCGCGGTCTTCCAGGTCGGGGGGATGGGGGCGCGGGCGACGAAGGACGGCCTGAGCACGACCGGCTTCCCGAGCGGAGTGGCCGGGCTCTCCTCCGAGGTGGTCGAGTCGCTCTCGTCGCTGGTCCAGCACCGGCGGGAGCTGCGGACCGACTCCGGCGGGGCGGGGCGGTTCCGCGGCGGCCTCGGCCAGTGGACCGCGTTCGGCACGCGGGGCGACGACCGCTGGAGCGTCTCGGCGATGATCGACCGGACGAAGTTCGCGGCGCAGGGGGTCGACGGCGGCCTGCCGGGCGCGCTCGGCGAGTACCGGGAGACGACGGCCGAGGGGTCGCGGCGCTTGCCGCCGAAGCAGGCGATCTGGCTCGACCCGCGCTCCCGCGTCGAACTCAACCTGCCGGGCGGCGCGGGCTACGGCGACCCGCGGGCGCGGCCGGCGGCCGAGGTGCTGGCCGACGTGGTGGCGGGCTACGTCTCGCCGGAGGCAGCAGCCCGCGACTACGGCGTTGCCGTCACCGACCTCGGTGAGCCGGGGCGGCTGGTGCGGATGCCGTCGGAGTTCGCGGTCGACGCGGCCGCGACCGACCGGCTGCGGGGCACGGCGGCGGGCTGAAGCGTTGCCCGAGGGATCCCGGTTGAGGCGGGCCGGGCGTTGCTTGAGTCGGCGGCGTCGGGCTGTGCGGGGGTTCCCCCCGCGGATCCCGGTTCGCCGCGCGGGACAGCATGCCTCGACCGACGCGGCGTGGCGACCGCGGGTTCGCGGCGAAATGGGGGATGGAGGGTCGCCCGAAGGTCATGGGTGATCCTCCAATCGAGCAGGGGACCAGTCTGGTTGCCGCGGCCTCTTTCGGAGCGCCTGAGTCGCGCGGTTCGTGATGGGCAACTCGAACAAGGTATGATCTGAGAAGACCAGATACGTCATTGGTGCCGAACGATCGACACAGTGCGAAGCGCCGGCACAAGAAGGAGGAGGTTCGCAGTGACCACTCGCCCGGACCCGGAAGGCCGCCAGCAGCCGAACCAGACGGCCACGAGCGCCAGCGGATCGCTGTCCCGTCGGAACCTCGGCAAGGTGGTTGCGGCGGGGGTCGCGGCCAAGGCGGCCGTCGCCTCGATGCCTGCGTCCGCCACGGCACGGGCGGGCACTTCCGCCTTGGCTGCCCCCGTGTCTCTGCTGCAAACCGAGTCGACGCCGGTTGCCACCCCCACGACCATCTCGCCGGAGGTGATGGCCGCGATCTCGACCCCACCGACGCTGGAGTCGAGCCTGGGGACCTTGGCGTTCGTCGATGGGATTCCCAGCGCAGACACGGCAAGCAAGATCTACGACTACCTCGACCTGATGCATGGGGTGGAAGTCTTTCTCAACGCCTACCAGGGTGCTTCGACCCAGGCCATCCAGCAAGGACTGGCCGAGAGCGGCATTCCCGCCAATGCGGTGGTGATCTACCAGGAGCTGATGGACGCCAAGTCCCTCTTCCTGACCGCCAATGCCGACACCGTCTACTTCTTCTCGATCGTCGACCTGAGCCAAGGTCCGATGGTCGTGGAGACCCCGCCGCAGAGCCTCGGGATCTTCGACGACATGTGGTTCCGCTGGATCATCGACTTCGGCAACTCGGGCCCCGACCGGGGCCGGGGGGGCAAGTTCCTCCTCCTGCCGCCGGGCTATGCGGGCAACCTGCCGGACAGCGGCTACTTCGTCGGGCAGTCGGGCACCACCCGCGTGCTCATGCTCGGGCGTCAGTCCCTCGACAACGGCGACCCGGCGCCGGCGGTGGCGCGGATCAAGGAGACGACGAGGATCTATCCCTACACGCCCGGCGGGTTCGGCACCAGCATCGCCACGGTGCTTGAGGGGAAGGCCCCGCTCGCGCCGGTCGCCGCCCCGCCGGCGCCGCAGTTTTTCGAGGCCACCGGGGCGGTCATCAACACCATCCCGGCGAGCGACGCCACCTACTTCGATCAGATCAACGCCCTCGTGCAAGCCGAGCCGGCAACCGCGCTCGATGCCGAGCTGATGGGGCAGATGGCGGCCATCGGCATCGTCAAGGGGAAGGATTTCGCGCCCGACGAGCGGATGCGCCGCATCCTGAACGACGCGGCGGCGATCGGGGCTGCCTCGTCGCGGACGCTGGCCTTCCGCCCGCGCGCGGCGGAGGGCTTCGAGTTCTACCCAGATTCCGGGTGGATGAACCCCTTGTGGCTCGGCGGCTACAGTTTCGAGACCCCGCCGCCGCTGGTCACGCCGGAAGGGATCGAGCCGCTGCCCCCCACCGGGGCACGCACGTTGAATGCGCGGACATTCTTCTTCTACACCGCCACCGGCGTCACGCCCTCGATGATCATGCGTCTGACCGACATCGGCTCGCAGTACCTGTTCGGCGTCTACGACGCGGACAAGAACCATTTCGACGGGGGCAAGACGTACACGGTGACACTGCCCCCGGACATCCCGGAGAACAACTTCTGGTCGCTGACCGTTTACGACAACCAGACCCGCTCCATGCTCGAGACCCCGCAGCTCTACCCGCGCGCGGGGAGTCTGGAGTTCCCCTCACCGGCCGCGAAGGCCGCTGCTGACGGATCGACCACGGTCTGGTTCGCGCCGGAACAGCCGGACGGCGTCGAGCGGGGCAACTGGATCCAGACCGTGCCGGGCAAGGGCTGGTTCGTGCTGCTGCGCCTCTACAGCCCGCTGCAACCCTTCTTCGACAAGACCTGGCGGCCGAGCGAGTTCAAGCTCGTCCAGTGAGCGCGGCAGCCGAGGGCGACCCTGCTCCTGCAACGCAACACGACGCCGCGACGTGGCGCAGGCCTCCGCCGTTGCGATAAACGGCGCTGACCGCGCCGTGTCCGAGGCGGGCCACGGCACCGACTCGTCGCTCGAAGTCGCCGTTCCGCAACGCGACCCGGCGCAAGTCGCAGCGTCGGAGCGCGTGCCAAGCGGCCGCGGTCCGGTGGGGTTCCGCCCCGAACTGAGGCACAACGGCGAGATCCTCCGCCGGACGTTGCGTGGCGGCACAGGTTCGGCCGCGCCCGTGTGGGTCGGCGGGATGCGAGAGGCCTGGGCCGCGGCTTGGGCTACGCCCCGATGAACTGCGCGTCGTGGAGGCGACGGTAGGGGCCCTCCCTGCGCAGCAGGTCGAGGTGCCTGCCGTGCTCGGCGAGGCCGTGCTGGTCGATGACGACGATGGCGTCGGCGTCGCGGACGGTGGCGAGGCGGTGGGCGATGACCAGTGTGGTGCGGCCGACCGCCAGTTCCTGCAGCGCGCCCTGGATCGCCCGTTCCGTCTCCGTGTCGAGGGCGGAGGTGGCCTCGTCGAGGATCAGGATCGGCGGGTTCTTGAGGAACATCCGCGCGATCGCGAGGCGCTGCTTCTGGCCGCCGGAGAGTTTCACCCCGCGCTCGCCGATGACGGTGTCGAGCCCGTCGGGCAGGCCGGCGATCACCTCGTCCAGCTCGGCCCGGCGGGCGGCCTCGCGGATCTCCGCCTCGGTCGCGCCGATCCTGCCGTAGGCGATGTTGGCCCGGACCGTGTCGTCGAAGAGGAAGACGTCCTGCTGGACGATGCCGATCGCGCCGCGCAGCGAGGCGAGGGTCATCTCCCGGACGTCGACGCCGTCGACGGTGATGCGGCCGCCGGTGACGTCGTAGAAGCGGGGCAGCAGGGAGCAGATGGTCGTCTTGCCCGCGCCGGAGGGGCCGACGAAGGCGACGGTCTCGCCGGGGCGGACCACGAGGCTGAAGTCGCGCAGGACGGGGCGGCCGTCGCCGTAGGCGAAGTCGACGTGCTCGTAGCGGATCTCGCCGCGGGCCACGGCGAGGTCGCGGGCGCCGGGCTGGTCGACGATCTCCGGGGCGATGGCGAGGAGGTCTTGGTAGCGGCGGAAGCCGGCGATCCCCTTCGGGTAGAGCTCGAGGGCGAAGCCGATCGACTCCAGCGGCTGGAAGAAGATGGCGACGAGGAGCAGGAAGCTGACGAAGCCGCCGGGGGTCAGGTCGCCCTGCAGGACGAACCACGAGCCGGTGACCATCACGACGAGCTGGGTCAGGCGCATGCTCAGGTAGCTGACGGTCGTGCTGATCGTCATCGTCCTGTAGGCCTCGAGCTTGGCGGTGCGGTAGGCGGCGTTGTCGCGAGCGAACAGCCGCCGCTCGTGCTCCTCGTTGGCGAAGGCCTGGACGACGCGGATGCCGCCGACCGTGCTCTCGATCCGGGCGTTGAAGCTGCCGACGCGCGAGAAGATGGCGTCCCACGCCGCGCTCATCCGCGCGCCGAGGACGATGGTGGCGAGCATCACCGTCGGCGCGATGACGGCGGTGATCAGGGCCAGTCTCGGCTCGAGCCGGAACATGAGGACGAACGCGCCGACCAAGGTCATGACGGCGACGAACAGCTCCTCCGGGCCGTGGTGGGCCAGTTCGCCGATCTCCTCGAGGTCTTTCGTCAGGCGGCCGACGAGGTGCCCGGTCTTGTGGTCGTCGAAGAAGCGGAACGAGAGCTTCTGCACGTGGTCGAAGCTCTTGCGGCGCATCTCGGTCTCGATGTTGATGCCGAGCATGTGGCCCCAGTAGGTGACCACGATCTTGAGCCCGGCGTTGACGACGTAGACGACGAGCAGGGCGGTCGCGGCAGCGGCGATCAGGGCCCAGTCGTGGCTCGGCAGCAGGCGGTCGATGAAGAAGGCGACGGCGACCGGGAACCCGAGCTCCAGCAGCCCGGAGAGGACGGCGCAGGTGAAGTCGAGCCCGAAGAGCCGCTTCTGGGGGGCGTAGTAGGCCGCGAAGCGCCGCGTCAGGTCCCAGCCGGAGGCGAGCGGGCGCGGTCGCGACAACGCCCCGGGGCGCGACGGTGCGCTGAGGTGCAAGGCCAAGGTGCGTGGTCTCCTGCGTGGCGGCCGCGGGCGGGTTTGCCGTCCGGGTCCGGACCGTGGTTGGTGTTGGTGGCGCACCGGGCCGCGACCCCGCCGGGCCGGGCAGCCCGTCCGGCCGTGCCCGCCACGGGGCGTCGGCGCGCAGTTCCCTGCGCCCGGGGACGCCATCTGGCCCCGTGCTGGTCTCTCGCTCGGCGGCGACGAGCGGGGTCGCAAGTGTCGTGCCGCGAGCGGTGAATTCTCAACCAATGGCGGGGTGGTCGTGACCGTCGAGTGTCGCGGCGGATGGCGCTAGCGGCCCTGCCCGGCGAACGACGAGCCGCAGCGGCGGCAGAAGCGGGCGGCGGGCTCGCGGGCGGTGCCGCAGTGCGGGCAGCGGGGGCCGACGAACGCGCCGCAGCGGTCGCAGGTGAGGCTGCCGGGAGGGTTCGGGTCGCCGCACCACGGGCACCAGACGAGGGAGCCGGGGCCGGGGGGCGCGTCGCTCACCCAGTCGGGGACGGGGATCACCGGCGCGGCGTGGCCGGCGGGCGCGTAGGGGGTGCTCGCGGACCGGCGGGAGGCGGCGCGGCGGTCGAGGCCGTCGCGGATCCGGTTGACGATGGTGGTGACCAGCACGACGACGCCGACGAGGATCGAGACGACCCCGATCGCGATCGTCGTCGTCGGGTTCTCGAGCACCGCGCTGTCCCCTGCGCGACGGCGGCCGCCGGGGCCGTCGCTCCCGTGGCGTCGATTGTGGCAGCCGGGCGGTGCCGCTGCCACGGCCGGGAGTGCCAATTCTTGGGAGTCGAGGAGTCGAGGAGTCG
>JBDHWC010000091.1:0-10334 GCA_039809985.1 Thermomicrobiales bacterium
CGGCGAGCGGGCGGTCGGGGCAGGGGTCGTCGTCGCGCTGGACCGGACAGGTCGGCCCGACGAGGACGAGCCCGGCGACGCCGCTCGGGCCGTCGGTGCCGCACGCCGGGTCGGCCGAGTCGCAGGTGCCCGACCGGCAGGTGCCGTCGCCGCACGGCGAGCCGTCGGGCAGGGGTTGGCAGGTCCCGCCGACGCAGGCGTGGCAGACGACGCACAGCTGGTTGCAGACCGCCGCGGCGCAGGTCCCGTCGCGGCAGGTCTCGCCGTCCGCGCAGGCGTGGCCGCAGCCGCCGCAGTTGGCCGGGTCGCGCGTCAGGTCGACGCGGCGGCGGCCGCCGGCCGGGTCGGGGCAGTGTCGGCGTCGCCGGGTGCCGCGCTTGTCGCGAGCCCCGGCCCCGTCGGGGAGGAGGGCGGTCAGGCCGAGCGCGACGAGCAGGGCGCGGCGGCTGGCGGTCAGGCTGGGGAGGGGCATCGGCGCGCTCCGGAACGGGCTTCGGCGTCCTCCCCCACACCATAGGCCGATCGGTCGGGCCGTCAAGCATCGGCCGCCACGGGATGGAAAGCGTCGGGGCGCGGCGACCGTCCGATCGTCGGGGTCGCGGCGATGTCCGGGACCTCGACGGAGACGAGGATCGCGGGCAATCTCTGCGGCTGACGATCGCTCCGTTGAAGTCAACTCGATTTGCCGCGTCCGGCGCGGCGCAACATCGGCGCGAGGTGCTGCGAGGGATCGTCGGAGTCCGGGGAGCGTGCTCGTCCAGACAGGTCGCCATACACCGTCTGGCGGCGAAAGGAGCGCACCGACCAACGCTGCCGATCTGGCGCGGACTGCGGTCGCCGCGTGGTTGGAGGCGACACTCATCGCCCACCGTTAGCGGTGGACGCTCGGTATGCAGGGCACGGCCCAGTTTGTTGTGGTGATGCGATAAAGTGTCGGCGCAACCCGGCCGCGCACACCGTGCAATGGGCGGTCGAACAGGGGTGTGCTTGGCGAAGCAAGGGGGGAGCCACGATGTCCAAAGCAGTCACGACCACGGCCGCGACTCGGCGCGGCGTTCTCAAGGGGGCAGCGGCGCTCGGCCTCGCCGCCGCGCTGCCGGGCGCGTCGACCGCTCCGGCCGCTGCCGCGCCGGGCCGGCAGGCCGACCCGAAGACGCTGACACTGGCGCTCTACGGCGCGCCGGTCAACCTTGACCCGCACTCAGCGTACGACTATCGCTCCGCCATCGCGATTCGCGGTCCCTTCGAGGGCCTGATCGCCTTGGTTGGCAACGAGACCGACAAGTACGTCGGCGTGATCGCCGAATCATGGTCTCCCAACGCCGACAAGAGTGTCTGGACGTTCAAGATTCGCGACGGGGTGACCTTTCAGGACGGCACGCCGTGCGACGCCGAGGCCTGCCGGCTGTCGTTCGAGCGTTTCCTGACCATGGGGCTGGGCCCGGTCAACGTCATCGGCCGTTTCGTTGCCGACCCGAAGCAGATCACCGCGCCCGACGCGCGGACCCTCGTCTTCGACCTCGGCTCGCCGCAGCCGGTCTTCGAGGCGGCGATCGCCTCCGGGAACGGGCCGCTGATCGTCAACACCGCCGTGGCGAAGGCGCACGAGGAGGACGGCGACTGGGGCACGGGCTGGGCGACGCTCAACAGCGAGGGGCTCGGCACAGGGCCGTATCGGATCGCCGACTTCGAGCCGGGCGCGTCGCTGACAATGCAGCGCTACGAGAACTACTGGGGCGGCTGGACCGGGGACGAGTTCGATGGGATCGTGCTGCGAGTGGTCCCGGAGGACGCGACGCGGCGCCAGCTGATCGAGCAGGGCGGGGCCGACATCGTCGACAACCTGACGCCGGAAGCGCTGGAGACGCTGGGACAGAACCCGGACGTGACCGTCGACCGGAGCTACAGCACCGAGGTGATGTACATGGTCCTGACGGTCGGCGGGGCGCTGGCGACGCCGGAGGCGCGTCAGGCGATGTGCGCCGCGTTTCCCTACGACGACGTCGTCAGCGGCGTCTACATGGGCTACGGCAAGCGCGCGATCGGCCCGGTTGCCGAGGTGACGCGCGGCTTCGCGCCGGAGACGCCGGTCTTCGCGACCGACCTCGACCAGGCGAAGGCGCTGTTCGCCAAGGCGGGGGTGGCCGAGGGGACGACCATCACGCTGATGCAGGAGAGCGGCGACGAGAAGAGCAAGGCGGTGTCGCAGCTCTTCCAAGCGAACCTCGCCAAGGTCGGCGTCAACCTCGACATCCAGACCGTCGACTACGGCACCACGAGCGGGATGTTCTTCAGCGACGTGCCGGCCGAGGAGCGCCCGGGCGTGCAGATGGGGTTCTGGTGGCCGGACTACAACGACGCCTACAACCACCTCTACGCGCAAGTCGCCTGCGACTCGTGGGGCTCGAAGGGGGCGAACGCCGGGTTCTACTGCAACAAGCAGGTTGACGCGGACTTGGCGACGGCGCGGGACGCGGCCGACGACGCGACCTACATGACGGCGCTGGCCAGCGCCCAGCGGATCCTCTCGCACGACGACCCGTCCGGCATCTACTACCAGCAGCCGCAGTGGACGACGGTGCTGCGCCGGAGCGTCGAGGGCTTCGTCTTCAACCCGATCTACATCGGCACCTACGACTTCTACCGCCTGCGGCGCAAGGCGTAGGGGCGACCCGGGGCCGGGCGGCGGTTGCTCGCTGCCCGGCTCCGCGGGCGCGGCCCCCTACCCCTTGGTCGCGCCGGCGGTGAGGCCGCTGACGTAGTTGTCGACGAGGAAGGCGTAGGCGATGGCGACGGGGACGGAGCCGAGGATGCCGGCGGCCATCAGCGAGCCCCAGAAGTAGACGTCGGCCTTGATCAGGTCGGAGACGACGCCGACGGGGACGGTCTTCATCTTGCCGGAGCCCATGAAGACGAGGGCGTAGAGGAACTCGTTCCACGCCAGCGTGAAGCAGAAGATGGCGGCGGAGAGGACGCCGGGGCCGGCGAGGGGGATGACGATCTTCAGCATCGCCTGCAGGCGGGTGGCGCCGTCGACGAGGGCGGCGTCCTCCAGTTCCTTCGAGATGGTGCGGAAGTAGCCCATCAGCAGCCAGGAGGCGAAGGGGATCAGGAAGGTCGGGTAGATGAGGATCAGCGACCAGTAGGAATTGTAGAGGCCGAAGCGGGAGACGACCTGGGAGAGGGGGATGAAGAGGAGGGTGGGGGGCACGAGGTAGAGGAGGAAGATGACGATCCCCATCGTGTCGCCGCCGCGGAACCGGAAGCGGCCGAGGGCGTAGCCGATCAGGATCGAGCAGAAGAGGGAGAGGACCGTCGCGCCGACGGTGACGATCATCGTGTTCAGCACCCAGCGCGGGAAGTCGGTCTGGGAGAGCAGGTAGGCGTAGTTCTTGAGGGTCGGGTGGGGCAGGGCGAAGGGGTTGACGCGCGTGTCGAGGAGCGCCGCGTCCGGCTTGAGGGAGACGATCAGCATCCAGGCGAAGGGGAAGAGGAGGAAGACGGAGTAGCCGGCCAGCGGCAGCCAGAGCTTGAGCAGGCGGTTGCTGACGGTGTTGCTGCCGACCATGCCGGGCCTCCCTCCTCAGTCGTCGGCGCGGACGTAGCGCAGCAGGACGGCGGCGAAGACGGCGAGGAAGGGGAACATCGAGAGGGCGATCGCCGCCGCCTGGCCGAGCGCGGAGTAGCCCATCGTCTGGTAGGCGTAGGTGCCGAAGACGTGGGTGCCGCCGGCCGGGCCGCCCTTGGTCAGGACGTAGATCAGCTGGAAGTCGGAGAAGGTCCAGATGATCGAGAAGAGGGTGGTGATGACGACGATCGGCCGGATCGTCGGCAGGGTGACGGCGCGGAAGCGGCCGAGGCTGCTGGCGCCGTCGAGGGCGGAGGCTTCGTGCAGCTCCTGCGGCACCGCCTGCAGCCCGGCGAGGATCGAGACGGCGAAGAAGGGGATGCCGCGCCAGATGTTGGCGACGCAGAGGGAGGCGAGGGCGTTGACCCGGTCGCCGAGGAAGTTGATGTTCTGGCTGATCAGGCCCCAGTCCTTCAGCACCCACGAGATCGGGCTGAGGACGCTGTCGAAGAGCATCAGCCAGGCGAGGCTGCTGATCGCGGTCGGCACGATCCACGGCAGCAGCAGCCCGGCCCGGACGAAGCGGCTGCCGATGAAGGTCTGGTTGAGGACGAGGGCGAGGCCGAGCCCGAGCAGGAGCTTGAAGGGGACCGTGACGAAGCTGTAGATGAAGGTGTTGGCGACCGTCATCCGGAAGGTCGGGTCGGAGAGGAGCATCCGGTAGTTGTCGAGGCCGACCCACGCGTAGTCCTTGAAGCCGATCATCTTGTCCGTCAGCGAGATGGTGATCCCGAGGACGAACGGGTAGGCCATGAACAGGAGGAGGACGAGCAGGCCGGGGACCATGAAGAGCCAGGCCAGCACCTCCTCCCGGTCCCAGGGGGCAGGACGGCCCTGCCGCGCCTCCGGGGCGGCCACGGCGGGGGTGACGGTGGGCTCGGCCCGGCTCGCGCTCATGGGCACCCCCTCACCGGGCGGCGGGGGACGCGCCGGGCCGTGGCCGCGGCGCGCCCCCCGGAGTCCGGGACGGAAGGTCGGCTAGCCGTAGACGCGCTTCAGCTGCTGCTCGGCCTGGCCGATCGCGCCGGCGACGTCGCCGTTCTGGACGGCCTGGGCGAAGGCGTTGACGATGATGTAGCGAGCGGCCGCCTCGGAGGCCTTCTGGTCGGCGGGGCCGGCGAAGCCCTTGTTCCGACTGTAGGCGGAGACGCCGGGGAAGGGGGCGAGGGCCGGGTTGCCGGTGTACATCTCGTTCTCGGCGTAGCCGGGGGCCATCGGGATCAGGTAGCCCTTCTGCGACTCCAGCCAGGGGATGAAGACGTCCTCCTGGTAGAAGTGCTTGAGGAACTCGACCGCGACGTCCTTGTTCTCGGAGTAGCTCATCGCGGCGTGGGAGCGGCTGCCGAGGAGGTTGAACTGGCCGGCCGGGCCGGAGGGGTACGGCGCGTGCCAGATGTCGGAGGGGTCGACCAGCACCTCGTAGTCGAGCTTGCTGGCGCCCGCCGCGGCGTCGACGGCGGCGAGGTAGATGCTGGAGCCGTTGATGGTGGCGGAAATCTGGTCGGAGAGGAAGGCGCGGTTGTTCGCGCCGTCGTCCCACGACAGCCCCGTCTCGTCGAAGGCGGCGGGCCACGCCTCGACGAAGGCCTGCAGGCCCTCGGTGAACTGCGGGGTGTTGATGGCGATGGTGGTGCCGTCCTCCTTCCGCTCCATGCCGCCGTAGGCCCACATGTAGGAGTAGCAGAAGTTCGGCGGGTCGCCGAGGCTCTGGCCGAGCGCCTGGCCGATCGGCTTGCCGTTCGCCTTCAGTTTCTTGCCGACCTCGAACAACTCGGCGAAGGTCTTCGGGAAGTTGGTCTTCGGGTCGGCGACGCCGGCCTTCTCCAGCTCGCTGATCCGGAAGCAGTAGGCGGCGCTGGACGCGCCGTGCGGGATGCTGAACCACTTGCCGT
Source organism: Thermomicrobiales bacterium (assembly GCA_039809985.1). Classification (GTDB taxonomy): domain Bacteria; phylum Chloroflexota; class Chloroflexia; order Thermomicrobiales; family UBA6265; genus JAICJJ01. The sequence goes on from JBDHWC010000091.1 coordinate 5,521, forward strand.
CGACCGAGGCGGTCTTGGTCACCCACTCGTAGTAGCCGCCGTAGCGCTGCCCGACCTCCTCGGAGAGCTCCTGCACGGGGACCATGTTCTCGTTGTACAGGAACGGCCAGGTGTCCCACATCTCGATCACGTCGGGGCCGCTGCCGCCCTCGACCGCGGAGGCGATCCGGGGCTGCAGGTCCGGCCACGCGACGAAGTCGGTGGTGACGGCGACGTTGTTCTGGCCGCCCCAGTCCTCGGCCAGCTTCGTGAAGAAGGCCTGGCCGGGGGCGACGAAGTAGGTCGCCTGCAGGATGTTGAGCTTCTTCTGCTGGAGGACGGTGAAGGGGGCCGCCTTCGCGGCTCGGCCGGTGGCGCCGAGGACGCCGGCGATCGCCGCCGAGGAGACGCCGAGCACCGCGCCGCGCTTGATGATGCCCCGCCGCGACAGCCGCAGCGTGGTCGCCTCGTGCAAGAGCTGCTCGCTGGTGCGGGCGGATTCGGGGGTGTTCATAGGGCTGGGCTCCTCTCCGTCGAGTTGCCGTCGGTCCCGGTGGGTCGGGGCGGCCGTGCCCCGCGGGATGGCTGCCGGACGGCGTCGTCGCCGCGCGGCTCGGGCGAGTCCTGACGACTCTTGGTCCCTAGGATAGCACCCGTTGCGGCCCGCCACCGGCCCGGCCGCGACGGCCGCGGGTCGGTCGGCGCGCCCACGGCGGGCCCGCGGCGGTCGGCGGTTCCGGGGTGACGCCCCTCGCCCTCAGGCGCTCGCTGCCAGCCAGCGGCGGACGTCGGCCTCGTGCTCGCCGTGGAAGTGCTCGAAGTAGCGGCCGTCGACGAGCGAGGGGCCGAGCGCGGTGCCGTTGGCCCACGGGAAGCGGCCGGGGTCGTTCAGGTCGGCCTCCGGCAGCGAGCGAGCCACCGCGGCGAGGCGGGCAAAGACCTGCCGCGAGGTGCCGACCACCTCGGCCAGCGACCGATCGGCGTTGTCGACGCGGATCCACTCGTTGATCGGGTCGTCGCCGGCGAGGTCGGCCGGCCACGGCGGCGCGGGGTCGGGCCGGCCGGCGAGGGCCGCCTCGAAGCGGTCCATCTCGCGCGCCTCCCACGCGAAGAGGTGGGCGACGAGGTCCTTGAACGACCAGTCGCCGACGGTGCCGGGCTCGGTCATCCGGGCCTCGCCGACCTCGGCGAGGAGCGACTCCCACCACTCGCGCTCGCGCTCGACCGCGGCGAGCGCGGCCCCCGTGGTGACGGACTGCGGTTCGGTGCCCATGCGTCCTCCCTCGTGACGGCGTCCGGGGCCGCCGCGCAAGATGCGCGCCGCGCCGGTCAGGACGGGTCGGCGGGCGGCGGCAGCTCGGCGGCGAGGGCGGCGAGGAAGCGGCGGTGGGTTTCCCGGTCGGTGGCGGCGAGGATGCCGCCGCGGTTGCGGGGGTCGGGCTTGTTGTAGGCGAAGCGGCGGCCGCGGACGTCGGTGAACGCGCCGCCGGCCTCGTGCAGGATCAGGTCGGCGGCGGCGAAGTCCCACTCGCTGCCGCTGACGTTGACGCCGTCGACGTCGCGGCCGGGGCCGGCGAACAGTTCGTAGCGGGGCCGGCCGGTGGCGGGGTCGACGAAGGCGTGGGGCTGGAAGCCGATCGGCAGCGAGACGGGCGGGGCGAAGCCGGCGCGTTCGGCCGCCCGGCCCAGCAGCGGCAGGGTGTCGGGCGCGCCGTGGTAGTGGCTGGTGACGACTCGGGGCGGGCGGCCCGGCTCCGCGGGCGGCAAGCGGAGGGGGCGGGTCGCGCCGTCCTGCTCGATCCACGCGCCGCCCCCCTCGGTCGCCCAGAGAAGCTGGCCGGAAGGCGGGTGGGCGGCGACGCCGACGACGGGGTGCCCGTCGCGGACGAGGGCGAGGTAGACGTCGAACTCTCCGGTGCGCTCGACGAACTGCCGGGTGCCGTCGATCGGGTCGGCGACCCAGACGCGGCGGTTGGCGAGGCGGCCGGGGTCGTCGGCGGTCTCCTCGGTCAGCAGGGCGTCGGCGGGGAAGGCGGCGGCGACGCGCTCGCGGATCAGGCGGTCGGCGGCAAGGTCGGCGTCGGTGAGCGGGGTGTGGTCGGCCTTCTCGTAGACGCCGAGCCCGGGCCGCTGGTAGTGCTCGCGGACGAGCGCGGCGGCGGCGCGGACGGTGGCGAGGGCCAGCCGCAATTCGGGCTGCCAGTCGGCAGGCGGGTGCGGCTCGGGCATCGGGGGCGGCTCCTTTCGGAAGCGGCGGCGGCCGGGTGTTGGAGCGCGGGACGGGCTTCGTCCCAGCGCCGTTTCCCCTCCCGGCTCGCCTGACAGGGACAGGTGCCCGAACGATAGCGGGGTTCGCGCTTCGGGGTCGGTGCCGCCGGAGACGCCCTGGCCCCCCGGCCCTCTCTCCCGCGGCGGCCTGACCGGGGGAGGTATCCGTCGGAAAGCGGCCGAGCCGCGACAAATCGGGGGGCCGGGGGAGGGCCAAGCCCTCCCCCGGCCAGTGGCTCCCCTTCGCCCGGTACGGCCCGAAAGAGGAATCTCCGCCGGAAAGCCGCCGCGCAGCGGCAATCCGGGGGTTCGGGGGAGGGCTTGGCCCTCCCCCGATTCATCTGCTCCCCCTTTCCCGCCGTCGCGGGAGAGGGGGCTGGGGGGTGAGGGCGGTCGCCGCGCTTCCGGCCGCGAGCCCCACGCCGCTTTCTCAATCGGCCCTCACCCTTGTCGGCCGCGGGGGGGCGAGAGGGGTCGGCCCCGGCGCGCGGGACCATGGCACGGGCCCGGCCGCCCCTCTCGGCAATGCGGGCTGGCCTTGCTAGCCGAGTTCCTTCATCGCCTCGTCGACGCTCGCGCCGCCGTGGATGATGGCGCCCATCGCGGCGACGACCTTGGCCGGGGTCGGGTGGGCCCAGATGTTGCGGCCGATGGCGATGCCGACCGCGCCGCAGCGCATCGCGCCGTGGACGTCGGCGAGGACCTCGCGGATGCTGCCGCGCTGCGGGCCGCCGAGGACGATGGTCGGCAGGAAGAGGGGGGCGAGGACCTCGCGGAACGACGCCTCGTCTCCCGTGTACTGGATCTTGAGGAGGTCGGCCCCCTGCTCGGCGGCCTGCCGCGCCCCGGTACCGATGTTCTCCGCCGTGTGCTGCTCGGTCGCGTCGAAGCCGACCGGGATCGGCTCGATCATCAGCGGCAGGGCGTGGGCACGGCAGACGGCACTGAGCCGGCCCGCCTTGAAGGGGCTCTCCGGGTCGGTCGGGGAGCCGGGGTGGGCGATCACCTTGCCGAAGTCGGCCCCGAGGTCGACCGCCTGCCGGACGGCGTAGGTCGGGTCGCCGATCAGGCCGTCGAGGTTGATCGCGAGGCCGATCCGCTGGATGACCTTGCCGAACCGGAGGGCAAGGCCGAAGGTGGTGAGGGTGGCGTCGGCGCCCGCCTCGACCGCCTCGGCGAGGGTCTTGCCGGGGTCGCGCAGGCCGGCGTGGTTGGCGCCCCAGTTGCCGTGGTCGAAGGCGAGCACGAGGGTCTTGCCGTCCTTGGCGAAGAGGCGGCCCATCCGGCGGTCGATGCCGCTCCACGTCGGGTTCTGGACTTCCATGACGCGCTGTTCGCTCCCCCTGTCGTGCGCCGTCCGGCCGAGTTGCCGACGGCGCGTGCCGATTCGCGACCGAGGCCGCCGGCGTCGACGGCCGCGATCGTGCTGGGGGAAGGGTAGGCGATGCGGCGCTTGCCCTGATGTCCCGTTGAATGGTACAGGGGGCTCCGCGTCGGGGGCGGCGATGATTGTCGGGTTTCGCGACCATTGGCCACGGGCGTTCTTCGTGAACGACATCCCGTCACGGACCATTCCGGCCGACCGTGAGGGCCGCTTGTTTCGCCGGTTGCAGATGGTCGACGATCCGATGACCGACCGAGACTTGCGGGTGCCGCCCGGCAATCACCTCGAGAAGTTGCGCGGTCATCTCGCCCGGCTTCATTCCGTTCGCGTGAACCAGCAGTGGCGTTTGGTCTTTCGGTGGGACGGCAGCCGCGGCGAGGCGTCCGAACTCTCTCTCGACAATCACTCGTGCCGGTGAAGGAGGCGGCCATGCTGACGACGGAGCGCAAGCCGGCCTCGGCCGGCGAGATCCTGACCGAGGAGTTCCCGGAGCCGCTCAGCCTGACACAGGGCGCCTTGGCCGAGGCGATGGGCGTGCCGCGCAAGCACGTGAACGAACTGTGCAACGACCGCCGGGCCGTGACCATGGCGACGGCGCTGATGCTGGCGCGGGTCTTCGGCACCAGCGCGGAATTCTGGCTGAACGTGCAGCGGCGGAACGACCACTGGACGGTGATGCACACCCCGGAGGAGCGGGCGCGGGTGGAGCGAGCAAAGCCGCTGAGATCGGTGGCGTAGGGGGCTCGACCGCCGGGGGAGCGCCGGACGGGGTGGCGCGCGGGCCCCACTTTGCCGCCGGAGCGCGCCGCAACGGGTGCCGGTGCGGGCTTTCCGAGGAGGCTCGGTTGCTCGGGGCGAACGGCTCGAGCAGGCGCGGCAGGACGCGGTTGCGGGCGTGCGCAGCTCGGGGCCGTTCACTCGGCGCACGACGTCATGGCGGACTGCTCAATGCCGGAGGGTGGGGCAGCATGACTGCCGCCATCGGGAGAACTTCGTTTGGACGGGAGAATGCGCGCCGGCGTTCGGCTCGCCGGGGCGGATCGGGCGCGGCGTCGGACGCCCCGGTGGCTCAGAGGGCGGCGAGGAGCGCCCCGGTGAAACTGTCGCCGAGGCCGACCGAGGCCCGCGGGGCGGGGACGCGCGGGGCGGGGGCGGCGACGAGCCAGCCGCCGGCGGCGGGGGC
>JBDHWC010000092.1:0-10308 GCA_039809985.1 Thermomicrobiales bacterium
GCCTTCGCCGCCGCCAGCCCCGCCGACCTGACGCTGGCGACCGCCGACGTCGCGGCCCGGATCGTCCTCGCCGGCCGCGACGTCCTCTACGTCCAGGCCCCGGACACGAAGCTCGCCGAGCGGGCGCTGGCCGCCGTCAAGGCCACCCCGAGCGTCCCCGCCGCGCCGCTGGCGACGCCGCAGCCGTAGGCGGCGCGTCCCGGGCTGGGCACCGGCTCGGGGGCATCAGGACGCTGCCGCGCCGCGGCAACCCGAGACGTGTGGCCCTCCCCGACTCGACCTCCCCCTGTCAACCGTGGCGGCGGGAGAGGAGGGCAAATGGATCGAGGAGGGCTTGGCCCTCCCCGATCCCCCCGGATTGCCGCGGCGCGGCGGCTCCCCCGTCGCTTCCCAACGGAGACCTCCCCCTGTCAGTGCTCCCTTCGCGATGGGAGCGGGGGCTTGGGGGGTGAGGGCGGCTCGGCGCACCGCGCCGTACCCGCGAGATGATGCACTCGTGCACGGGGTGCCGCGCCGTGCTAGGATCACGGCACTGCATGCCCGGGCCGAGCAGGTGGGGGCGGGTGCCGGGGCGCGGGGGACGTTGCCGATGCGCACCGTGATTCGCCCTCCCCCCAGTCGTCCCGTGCCCGCGGTCGTTGCCTGCCGCGCGAGCGGGCGTCTGCCCGGATCGCCGTGGCCCGGCACCGACCGGTCTCGCCCCACAGTGCCTCTTTTCCTCCGACGCGCCGCCGAGACGGTCCTGCGACCCGACCCCCGTGAGCAGGGTGGGACGGTTCGGTCCGGGCGACGCGCCTTCCGCTGACGAGACCGCCCGGGGGCTGCCCCGGGCGTCCGAACCCACGGGGAACTGCGAGGAGCCGGCGATGGACGGACAACGGTTCGATGCGTGGACCCGGTCCCGGGCGACGCGGTGGTCGCGCCGGACGGCTGGGCGGGCTGCCGCCGGGGCGGCGGCGCTGCTGGTCGTCCGCCCCGGCGGCGCGCCGGTGGCGGCCAACGACATGTGCTCCCACAAGGGCGACTTCTGCACGAAGAAGCGCGACTGCTGCAACAAGCTCGTCTGCATCCTCAGCGAGTGCGACGACTGCATCGAGAAGGGCGAGCTCTGCGACGGCGACAAGCAGTGCTGCAAGGGGCTCGTCTGCAAGCACCGGGAGTGCAAGAAGAAGTGACGGCGGCGGCCCGGCCCCCGGTGACATGCCGCCGAGGGCCGGGCCGCCGGCCCGCCGTGGCTACGACCCCTCGATCGGCTGGTTGTGCGGCGGCCCCGGGCGGATCACCGGCCCGTCCGGGCCGCGCACGATGTCGAACGCGACGAACGCCTCGCCGGTCGGGCAGCAGAGCGGGAACGGCTGCGCGTAGCGCATGTAGCGGGCGTTGATCCCCGCGGCCGAGTTGAGGTAGGCGTCCCAGAGCGCGCCGTCGGAGCGCGGGGCCCACGGGCCGGGCATCAGCGTGCCGGCGAACGCGCCGTCGACGAAGACGAACGCCTGCTGGCCGAACGGGCGGCACTGGCCGTCCATCGACAGGGTGCCGTTGACGATGCTCGTGCCCCAGCCCGCCTGGTAGGAACCCCAGAGCAGCCACCCGGCGTCGGCCACCTGCCCGTCCTCGGCGGTCTCCGGGCTGCGCAGGAACGGGCGGCACATGTCCGCGACCTGGTTCGCGTCCGCCGGTTGCGACGGTCGCGGCACGGCCATCCCCGGCATGTTCCAGTTGGCGGGCGCGGGGTCGTCGAGCCATGCGGCGTCGGAACTGGCGGCAGCTGGCGCGACCGTCAGCAGGGCGGGAAGCAACGCGACCAGCAATGGCGTGCGCACGGTCTTCCTCCTCGACGCGGCGAGCGTTCTCGACGCCGCCCGATCCGGCGAATCCTCTGTCGTTACGAGGAACGACCCCGCTCGGCATTCGGTTCCGCGGTCGCCGGTTGCGGCCCCGTGAGCCGACCGCCCGACAGCCCGCTCCGTGGTGCATCGGTCCCTTGCCCGACGCCGTTGCGTGGGTTGTCGGGCAAGGCGTCGCGGTCTGCCACCGGGACGGGCGGAACGGACAGCGAGGCGAAGCCGCCCGCCCCTGGGACGCACGGGCTGTCGCGAAAGGGTGCGCCCCCGTCCCCGGCCGCTGTCCGGCAGCCGTTGCCGACGGCATGACGTGCCGGGACGGCTGGTCGAGCGGCGGCCGGACCGCTCTCGGCCCCGGGCCGGTCCCCGCGGGTCGCCACGTGCCCGAGGGGACGGGTCACGCCTGCGCGAGCCCGAAGCCCGCCCGCGGCGCGGTTCGCGCGGCCCGCGTCGCTCAGGCGGCGGGGGTGGCGGCGACCGGCGTGGCGGGCGTCGCGGGCAGGAACGCCGCGGTCCAGGCCGCCGCCGGGTCGAGGTCGGCCGGGATCAGCTGGTGCTCGGCCATCCACTTGGCGTAGGCGTCCCAGCGAGCCGCCGTCTGGGTGCCGAAGGCGACGCCCCCCTCGGTCCAGACCGGGACCAGCAGGCGCAGCCCCTCCGTCTCGACCGCCCGGTCGAGGTCGGGCGAGGCGGCGGCGAGGGCGTCGAGCGCGGCGGCGGGGTCGGCGATCGCCGCCTCGTAGCCGCGGCTGACGGCGGCGAGGAAGCGGCGGACGAGGTCCGGCTGGTCGCGGACGGTCGTCTCGCTGGCGACGAGGACCAGTTCGTAGTAGGGGGGCACCCCCCAGTCGTCGACCTTCAGGATGCCGACCGGGTAGCCCTCCCGCTCGGCGAGGATCGTCTCGTGCGTCCAGTAGGCCCCGAGCGAGCCGGCCACCCGGCCGGAGACGAGGGCCGGGGTCAGGTCGAAGCCGACGTTGACCAGCTCGACGTCGTCGGCCGACGCGCCGTCGGCGGCCATCATCGTCCTCAGGTACGCCTCCTGACTGGGGATGCCGGGGTAGCCGACCGTCTTGCCGACGAGGTCCCGCGGCCGCGTGATGCCGCTCGCCTTGAGGACCATGATCCCGAGCAGCGGCCGTTGCACGAGCGCGGCGACGGAGACGACCGGGATCCCCTCGGCCCGGGCCAGCAGCACGTCGGTCTGGTAGGAGATGCCGAAGGTGTCGCGACCCGCGCCGACCGTCTGCAGCACGGTGGCGGGGTCGGCCGGGGTGTAGAGGTCGACCTCCAATCCCTCGGCGGCGAACCAGCCGTTCGCCGCGGCGAGGAAGAGCCCGGCGTGGTTGGCGTTCGGGTACCAGTCGAGCGCGACCGTCACCTTCTCGGCGGCGCGGGCCGACAGCGGCCGGCCGAGGGCACCGGCCAGCGGCGCGGCGGCGAGAGCGGCCAGCAGCGACCGCCGATTGGCGCGGCGGGCCGGGCCGGGGGCCTGTGCGGGTCGGACATTGGTCGGCATTCGGGGCTCCTCTCGCGTTGCGCCGGCTTCGGCGGCGCGGCCGGGACCGCTCGGTCCGCGGACGCCAAGGCACCGCCGGGGTCCGGCGGTGCGCGAGGTGAGAGGCTCCCGGTTTCCCTGCGCGGGCATTACCCCGGTCAGGTGCGGACGGTCGGCGGCGGTGCGGCCACCCTCTCAGCCCGGCTCCCCGAGCTCCCGTGACGGTGTGGCTGGGTTGTCCCGGTGACGGTACGGGGACCGACCCGCGATGTCAAATCGGCCGGGCACGGGGTCGCGGGTGCGGGCGTTCATGGTCGAGCTGCCCGCCGTTCCCCGGCTGCCGCGGTGGCTCGCGGCGGCCACACGGCAACGGCCGACGAGGGGGAGGGAAGGAAACCCCGTCGGCCGTTCCGTGGCTTGGCTGCTCCGGGTGGATGGCCCCGGAGTATGGAGTGGTCGGTGGCGCGGGGTGACGGGGTGCGGGCCCCTGCGGGCTAGTGCCGGGCGCGGGAGCCGACGGCGACGGCCGGCCGGCGCGAGCCGAGCAGGAAGACGCGGGCCTGGCCGATCGCGGCGAGGGTCGCCTCGCGGCGGGTCCGGTAGGCGAGAAGGCCGGCCGCGCCGAGGAGGCCGATCGCCGCCATCAGGGCCGCGCTGCCGCTCGGCGCGCCGAAGCCTTCGGCCGGGCGGACCCGGGCCGAGAGGACGGTGCCGGTGTTGCCGTCGACCGTCATCGCGATCGCGTCGCCCGGCCGCAGTTCTTCCAGCACGGCGTTGTAGCCGGCGCGGGAGAATGTCGTGCCCGGGGCGACGTGGAAGGCGACCGGGGCGGCGCTGCCCGTCTCGAGGACCGCGATCTGGCCCTCGGCGAGGGCGACGACGACGCCGGAGACGGGGACCGCCTCGGTGGCGAGCGGCATCGGGAAGCGGGCCGCGACCTGGTCGCCGGCGGCCTCGGCGAGGCGCGCCCCGAGCGACGGGGCGAGCAGGACGAAGGCGAGGGAGACGGCGACCGCCCAGACCAGGCGGAGAAGGCGAGTCGATCGGTGGGTGCGCATGGCAGGACTCCTCGTGAACCGATGCCTGCGCGGGGCCGGGACGGGGACCCGGGCTTCAGAACGCTGCTTGGACACGCAACCGCGGTGCCACGGTGTGCCGCCCTGTCAATGTTTACGTCCGACGGGCGGCGTTGGTTGTACGGACACCCGCCCCGGGGGCCCGCCGCCCGCTTTCGGGACGGGCGGCGGATCCGCGGTTGGGGAAACCGTGCGGGGCGTTGGCTGCGGGTGGCGGCGCGGTTCCGGTCGGGAGTGCAGGGGAGGCACCCGTTCCGGCGGGGTGTTCGCGTCGTTGGAACAAATGTACGACTCGCGTGCCGGGCTGTCAAGGGGTTTTCCGGACGGATGTTCTGATAGCTGGGGATTGGGGATTGGGGATTGGGCGGCTTGGAGGGCTGCGGTGGGTCGGGCGGGGCGGGCTGGCAGGGGGCGTCCGCCGGGACGCCGCCGCGGCGATTGGGTGCGGGGGAGGGCCAAGCCCTCCCCCGAGCCTGTTGCTCCCCCTCTCCCGCCGCCGCGGGAGAGGGGGTTGGGGGGTGAGGGCGGCCCCGGCGGCCCCGGCCGCGAGGCGCGAAAGCCGCATTCGATCAGACAGCTCCCCTTGTCAGGCGGGGGGAGTGTGTTGGGGCAGACCCCGGCTGGCCCCGGCCGCGGTGGTCGGGGATGGGCTGGGGCCCGGGAGCGCGACGGGCACCCTAGCGGGCGAGCATCCCGGCCGCGTCGGGGTGGGCCATCTCGCGCCACTCGGGCGACGGCAGGTGGACCAGCACGAGGCCGAAGAGGGCCAGGGTGGCGTTCCGGAACGCCGGGTCGAGCCCGTTCCACGCGTCCGAGCGCCACATCTGGAACCACTCGCCGCCGATGGTGATGAACCCGCCGAAGAAGAGGATCACGATCATCAGGAAGCCGACCGTCGACAGCCGGCGCGGCGTGTCGAACGACCGGCTGGTCCGCGCCCCGAGCCAGCGGGCCGTCGCCGCCAGCAGCACGATCGCGGTCAGGCTCTCCCAGACGATCAGCAGCAGGTAGGCGATCAGGTGGACGCCGGGGTTGGCGATCGCCCGCCACATCACCTGGGGATCGAGCCCCTCGCCGGCCGGCGCGCCGAAGTTGGTCGTGTCCATTGCGAGGACGTGCTTGACGAACTCGAAGTTGGTGTCGAAGTCGGTGATGTTCCCGATCGCGACCAGCAGGATGTAGAGGGCGTTGATCGCGGTCACCACGGTGCAGGCGACCGGCAGCGTGCCGAGCCCGGCCAGACCGCCCCGCTCGTCGCGGCTCGCTGTTTCCCGTGCCATCCGGCTCCCTCCTTCCGTTCGCGGGGCGGCATCGCCCCTCTTCGGGATCGTACCGCGGCAGGGCCCGGATCGCCGGGGCTCCCACTCGGCTGGTGCCGCGCGGCGCGGGGGGTGCGTGCCGCGGCCGGTCCGCTAGACTGCCCCGTTCGCCCGGGCCGTCGGCTCGGGCCGGGGCCGCGACCGCGCGGTCCCGGGCAGCGGGGGAGGGCAGCCATGGTTCGTCGCCGGATCGACGCGTCGCACGTCATCGCCTACCAGAACGGCGGCCACCGCCACCTGCGCGACGGCGTGGTGGTGACCGAGGGGAACGAGATCGTCCACGTCGGCCGCGACTTCGCCGGCGAGGTGGACGAGACGATCGACGCCCGGGGGATGGTCGTCACCCCCGGCTTCATCAACACCCACGCCCACCTCTACGAGTCGCCGCTCGACAAGAGCTTCGTCGAGGACAAGGGGCGCCGGCAGTTCTACCTCTCCGGCCTCTTCGAGTACCTGCCGGTCCGCTCGATGGCGATGGGCGACGAGGACGCCCGCGCCTGCCTCGCCTACTCGATGGCCGAGCTGCTGCGGACGGGCACCACCACCGTGATGGAGATCGGCTCCTACGCCGAGGACGCCATCCGCGAGGCCGGCAAGGTCGGCCTCCGCCTCTACATGGGGCTCGGCTACCGCTCCGGCCGCTGGTACACCGACGACGGCAAGGAGGTGAAGTACGCCTGGGACGAGGAGGCGGGGCTGCGCGGCCTGCAGCGGGCGGTCGACGTCATCGAGCGCCACGCCGGCAGCCAGAACGACCGGATCCGCGGCTTCCTCTCCCCCTCGCAGGTCGACACCTGCACCGAGGACCTGCTGCGCCGCTCGCGGCAGGCGGCCGACAGCCTCGGGGTGCCGATGGCGCTCCACACCTCGCAGTCGGTCAACGAGTTCCTCGAGATCACTCGCCGCCACGGCAAGACCCCCATCGAGTGGCTGCGCGACATCGGCTTCCTCGGGCCGGACGTGATCCTCGGCCACGCCATCATCCTCGCCCCCGGCAGCTGGACCAACTGGCCGGGCGACGACGTCGGGATCCTCGCCGACACCGGCACCAACGTCGCCCACTGCGTCTGGGTCTTCGCCCGCCGCGGCATCGTCATGGAGTCGTTCGCCCGCTACCTCGCGCGCGGCGTGAACATGACCCTCGGCACCGACACCTGCCCCCAGAGCATGATCGACGGCCTGCGCTGGACGGCGGTCGCCAGCAAGATCGTCGACCGCCAGACCGAGGTGGCGACCGCCGGCGACGTCTTCAACGCCGCCACCCTCGCCGGGGCGAAGGCGCTCGGCCGCGACGACCTCGGCCGGATCGCGCCAGGGGCCAAGGCCGACCTCCTGCTCTGGCGCGGCGACAGCCTGTTCATGAGCCCGCTGCGGGACCCGATCCGGAACCTCGTCTACTCCGCCGCCGCCGAGGACCTCGACACGGTGATCATCGACGGCGAGGTCCGGATGCAGGGACGCGAGATCCCCGGCGTCAACGTCGCCCGGCTCGCCGCCGACCTGCAGGCCGCCGGCGAGCGGATGTGGGCCAACGTGCCGAAGGGCGACTGGGCCGGCCGCGGCATCGAGGAACTCGCGCCGGACACCTTCCCGGAGTACGAAGTCGGGTAGTTTCGATAGTCGGGGAGTCGGGGAGCCGGGGGGTCGGGGCGGACGGCGGAGGCTCGCCGTTGCCAACCCGATGCGGTCGTCGGCCGCGGCGGGCTCCTCCCCGGCTTCCCGACTCCTCGACTCCCCGACTTACGCCGCGGCGTGGGCCGTCGTGGCCAGCGCCAGCACCTCGGCGGCGAGGAAGCCGCCGAGCGGGCGCTTGCCGAGCGCCGCCAGCGCGGCGACGGTCGCCTCCCGGTACATCGCCACTTGGTCGGCGTCCCACGTCCGCATCGTCTCGACGAGGGCGCGCAGCGCCTCGCGGTCGACGGCGGCGGGATCAAGCGCGGCGGCAGCCGCTGCCAACGGGCAGCCGGGGGTCCCCTTCGGCATCGCGTTCCCCTCCAGCGATCCGGGGGCGGGCGCCCCGGCGGGACCGGGCGCGGCGTCGGCTGCGGAAGCCGCCATGCCCGGAACGCCCCGGCGCCCCTCCGCGCCGGGGGTGTTACCCGGTGAACGTGCGCTGGCCCGGATCGGATGCATCGCCTGCGAGGCACAACCCCGCCCCGCCGCCGTTCGGACAGGGCCGCGCCCGCGCTCGACGCCGCGCCGCATAGAAGTTGACTTCTGCATGAATAACTGGAGCATATGGCGCGCTGGCCGGGACCGACCCGGCCCCGCCGTCACCCGAGGAGTTCGCCCGTGCCCACCCCCGTGCTCGACGACCCGCTGACGCAGGCGATCGCGGCGGTCCGCGACGGCCTCCGCGCCGCGCCCGAGCCGCCGATCGCGACCTTTGTCGCCGGGACGCAGCCGCGCGACGGCTACCGGGTCGAGGTCGCCATCCGCGACTTCGCCTTCGTCGCCGACGAGCCGGCGCGGATCGGCGGCACCGACGCCGGCCCGACCCCGGTCGAGCTGGTGCTGGCGGGCCTCGGCACCTGCCGGGAGATCGTTTGCGCCACCTACGCCCGGGGGCTCGGCGTCCCGCTCGACGTCGTCGCCGTCCGGGCCGAGGGGAGTCTCGACCTGCGCGGCTTCTCCGGCGTCGCCGACGTGCCGGTCGGCTTCGCCGGCGTCGCCGACCGCGACGCGGTCGAGAGCCCGGCCCCGGCGGCGGAGGTCGTCCGCCTGGTCGAGACCGTCAACGCCCACTGCCCGGTGCTGGAGATCCTGCGGCGCCCGGTGCCGGTGACCGGCAGCCACACCCTCAACGGCGAGCCGCTCGCCGCGTTGTGACGGCGCGGAGCCGACGGGGCGGGGAGACGTCTCCGTCGGAGCGTCGCCGAGCCGCGGCAACCCGGGGGGGCGGGGGGAGGACTTGGCCCTCCCCCGATTCAATTGCTCTCCCTCTCCCGCCGCCGCCTGACAAGGATAGGTGTCTGTTGGGAAGCGGTCGCGCAGCGGCAACCCGGGGGTTCGGGGGAGGGCTTGGCCCCCCTGAGCTTGTTTCTCCCCCTCTCCCGCCGTCGCGGGAGAGAGGGCTGGGGGGTGAGGGCGTCCCCGAAGGGCCCCGCCGCGAGGTGCGAGGACCGCTATCGATCAGATGCCTCCCCCTGTCAGTCGCCGCCGCGGGGGAGGAGGCCGGAGGATGGGGACGACCCCGACGCGCCCGATCGCAAGAAGCATCTGCCGACTCCCAGTAGACCCCCGTTGCCAGCCGCTGCCCGCCCCGCGCGCCCACCGGGGGCCTCGTCCCGCGGACGGCCTTGCCCGCCCGCCCTACTGCCCTCCCGCGCACGCCCCCCCGGCGGGCGGCGGCCCGTAGCGGCGCACGGGCGGGATCGCCTCGACGTCGAGGGCCAGCACCCGCGAGGCCACCGGTTCTGGCAGGGCCAGCCGCGGCGCGAAGTCCTCGGCGGTGGCGAAGGCGAGACCGGGCACCGCCACCGCGCCGGACGCCACCCGCTGCTCCGGGTCGGCGAGGTCGAGGCGGCCCTGCTGCGGCACCAGCACTTCCTGCCCGGCGACCGGGTGCGGCGGGATCGTCGTCCCCGGACCCAGCGGCAGCCAGCCGAGGCGAACGTTGACAGTCAGCGCCGACACGCACCCGTCGAAGGCGACCGCGAGGTGGGTCGCCATGACCCCGGGCGGCAGCGCGACCTTCGACACCGGACCCAGCGGGGTGAGGGTGTGGGTCCCGAGGAGCGTGCCGGCTTGGTCCATCCCCAAGCGGTTGGAGCCTTGGAGGCGCTCGATCGGCAGCAGCGCCGCCCCGAGCAGCGTCGCCGGCGTGTCGCCGCCGTTGCGGACCGTGTGCTCGACCCCGGCCGGGACCAGCAGCGCGTCGCCGGGCCCGAGCGCGACGGTCTGACCGGTCCGCGCCGTCGTCGTCCAGCCCGCGTCGGGGGCGTCGCCGCTCCAGAGCCGGGCCGCGCCGTCGACCCGGACCGTGACCTCGCCCACCTCCGGCACGAGCAGGTGGTCGAGCGGGCCGGAGAAGTCGGGCAGGGCCGCACTCGGCGCGAGCCGGAAGCGAACCACCGACAACTCGACCCGGCCGCTGTGGCGCGGGATCGTCAGGGTCGACGTGCGCACTGGCAGCAGCAACCCGGCCGGGGCCGGCCAGTACTCGGCGACGCGGCCGTCCGCCACCCGCAACTCCTCGGTCCCGGTCCAGAGCGTGCCGTCAGTCGTCGCGCCGAGGCTCGGCCAGACGGCGCGCGAGGCGGTCATCTCGACCCGGGCGACCACCCGGTCGCCGTCGGACACCAGATCGCGCACGGTCAGCCGCACGCCGCCGCCCGGCTGCCGGAGGGTCGCCAGTTGGGTAGCGAGCCCGTCCGGCAGGGCCGCGCCGTCGGCCCCGTGGACGACGAGGCTTGGGGCGACGAGCGCCGCGAGCGGTGCGTCGTCCTCCCCGGCCAGGGCGGCGTCGAGCGCGGCGTAGAAGCGGCGGGCGGTGGCCGCCTCCGGCCCCTCGGCCGCCGGCCCGGCCCGGCCGGGCAGCGGCAGCGTGCCGCCGACGACCACCACGAGCC
>JBDHWC010000093.1:0-10253 GCA_039809985.1 Thermomicrobiales bacterium
CAGGCATCCCGCGGCCCCGCCGAGCCGGGCGGGGGGCGGCCGGGAGGGGTCGCCGGCCGCCGTCGCCGGGGCCGGAGCGGCCCGCTCAGGCCGACGACGCGGGCGTCCACCCTGGAGGCGGCAAACTGTCATGCGGTGAGCCCCCCAGCCCCCTCTCCCGCGGCGGCGGCTGACAGGGGCGGGTCTCCGTTGGAAAGCGGCCGCGCAGCGGCAATTGGGGGGTTCGGGGGAGGGCTTGGCCCTCCCCCGATTCATTTTCTCCCCCTCTCCCGCCGCCGCGGGAGAGGGGGTTTGGGGGTGAGGGCGGTCCCGGCGGGCCCGGACGCGAGACCCGGATATCGCTATCCCTTGGATACCTCCCCCTGTTAGGCCGCCGCGGGAGAGGGGGAGGCGTTTGTTGGAGAGCCGTCGCGGAGCGGCAATCCGGGGGTCCGGGGGAGGGCCAAGCCCTCCTCCGGGCCTGTTGCTCCCAGTTTCCCATCGCACTTTGGCAGGGGGCTGGGGGGCGAGGGCCGGCCCGGCGCACCCCGCCGCGTCGTGTGGATGCCACTCTCGGCCAGAGCCCCCCCGTGTCAGCCGCCACCGCGGGAGAGGGGGCTGGGAGGCAGGGGCGATCCCGGCGCGCCGGTTTTGCGGGCCCGCGGGTGGTCGCTACGCGCCGCGCCGGGCCCGGGCGATCGCGGTCGAGCGCTCGGCGAGGCGGAGCAGGCCGTCGGCGGCCAGCGCGATGGCGCTGATCGCGACCGTGCCGGTCAGGATCCGCGACGGGTCGTCGCGGGTGATCCCCTCGAACAGGAGCGTGCCGAGGCCGCCGGCGCTGATCCAGGCGGCGACGGTGGCGAGGGCGATGGTCGCGACCGCCGCCGTCCGCACCCCGGCGATGACGGTCGGCAGGGCCAGCGGCCAGCGGACCAGCCGGAACTGCTGCCACGCGGTCATCCCCTGCCCGGCCGCGGCCTCCAGCGTCGCCCGGTCGACCCCGCGCAGGCCGGCGACGAGGTTGCGGACGAGGAAGAGCTGGGCGTAGGCGACGAGCACCACCAGGGCCGGGGTGCGGCCGATGCCGAGGCTCGGGATCAGGAAGGCGAGGAAGGCGAGGCTCGGGATCGTGTAGACGACGCCGAGGGTGCCGAGGATCGGCAGCGTCAGCCGTTGCCAGCGGGCGGCGGCGACGCCGAGCGGGATCGCGACGACGATGGCCAGCAGCATCGCGGTGCCGCTCAGCACGAGGTGCTCCAGCGTCAGCGACGCGACGCGCTCCGGGTGCCGGAAGAGGTAGTCGAGGTTCACGCCGGCGCGCCGGCCGGGGCGGCGGCGGTCGCGAGCGCCGGGGCGCAGACCCCTTGGATGGCGCGCAGGTCGAGTTGGCCGACCGGGTTGCCGTCGTCGTCCACGACAACGAGCGCCGGGTGCCCGTCCCGCAGCAGCAGGCCGAGCGCGTGGCGGAGGTCGCTCCCCCGCGGCACCGCGGGCGCGTCCGGCGTGCCGGCGGCGAGCGGGCGCATCGCCGCGCCGACGGTCAGCAGGCTGAGCCGGCGGAGGACGTCGTGCGCGCCGACGAGGTCGGCGACGAAGGCGTCGGCCGGCTCGGTGACGATCGCCAGCGGCGTGCCGTGCTGGACGACGCGGCCGTCGCGCATCACCACGATCCGGTCGGCGAGCCGGACCGCCTCGTCGATGTCGTGGGTGACGAAGAGGACGGTCTGGCCGAGCCGGGCGTGGATCCGGCGGACCTCCTCCTGCAATCGGCCGCGGGTGATCGCGTCGAGCGCGCCGAACGGCTCGTCCATGAGGACGATGCGCGGGTCGGCGGCGAGGGCCCGGGCCAGCCCGACGCGCTGCTGCTCACCGCCGGAGAGCTGCGCCGGCCAGCGGCGGCGGTACTCGGCGGGCGGCAGGCCGACGAGGTTGAGCAGGTCGTCGACCCGGGCGGCGACCCGCGCCTTGTCCCAGCCGAGGAGGCGGGGCACGGTGGCGACGTTGTCGCCGACGCGGTAGTGGGGGAAGAGCCCCGACTGCTGGATGACGTAGCCGATGCCGCGGCGCAGCTCGGCCGCCGGCTGCTCGGCCGCCGGCCGGCCGTCGACGAGGACGCGGCCGGAGGTCGGGTCGTGGAGGCGGTTGGTCAGTTTCAGCAGCGTCGTCTTGCCGCAGCCGGAGGGGCCGAGGAGGACGACGAAGGAGCCCGCCGCCACCTCGAGCGACACGTCGTCGACGGCGGGCCGGGACGCGCCGTCGAACCGCTTGCTGACGTGTTCGTAGGCGACGGCGGCCGCGCCGCCGGCCGGTGCCCCGCTGGCGATGGCCGCTCCCTCCTGCCGACGCCCCGCGCCGGGGCCGGGCGGCGCGCGCCGCCCGCCCCCGGCCACCGCTACGGGACGAGTTTCTGCTCCTGCAGGAACGCCTTGGCGACGTCGGCCGGCTCCTGCTTGTCGGGGCCGTCGACCTTCCAGTTCAGCCCCGACATCACCTGGTCGGTGAGGAGCGGGGCGACCTTGTTCAGCGTCCCCGCCAGCGTCGGGTAGGCGTCGAGCGTCGCCTGCCGGACGACCGGGGCGACGTGGTACGGCGGCCAGAGGCTCTTGTCGTCCTTCAGCAGGAGGAGGTTCATGCCGGCGACTTGGCCGTCGGTGCCGAAGGCGAGGACGACCTGCGCCTGCCCGTCCTCGAGCGCTTGGTAGCGAATCCCCGGCTCGACCGCAAGGACGTTGCCGAACTTCATGCCGTAGAACTCCTCGAGCCCCTTCAGGCCGTCGGCGCGCTCCACGAAGTCGGACGGGGCGACGATCGTCAGGTCGCCGGCGATCTTCGCCAGGTCGCTGATGGTGGCGATCCCCTTCTCCTTGGCGAAGTCCTGCTTCACCGCCAGCGCCTGCGTGTTGTTGAACGGCGACTGGTCGAGCCAGACGAGGTCGAACTGCTTCTTGTAGGCGTCCTTGACGATCTCGTAGACGCGCTCGTCGATGGTGCCGGCCATCGGGGTCGCCCCCGCTTCCGGGGTTGCCTGCTGGACGCTCTCGATCGGCATCTGGAGCACGACGGTGAGGCCGGTGCCGGTGTACTCCGGGTAGAGGTCGATGTCCCCCTTGACGAGGGCGGCCTGGGCGACGGCGGTGCCGCCGAGGTTCAGCCGCCGCTCGACCGGGATGCCGGCCGCCTCGAGCAGCTGGGCGTACATCTCGCCGAGGATCAGCGCCTCGGTGAAGTTCTTCGAGCCGACCTTGACCGGGTCGGCGGCCCGGACGGCCGGCACCCCGCCCCGGGTCAGCGTCCCGGCCAGCACCGCGCCGGCCGTCCCGGCGATCACCTGTCGTCGCGTGCTCATCCGTTTCTCCGTCCTCTCCCGAGCCGGCGGTCAGCCGGGCGCCGGGCCGAACCCGCGGGCGAGGGCGAGCCCCGGCGGGGTGACCCGCCGCTCGACGAGGGAGAGCGCTCCCTCGGCCAGCACCGCCAGCAGGGCGACCGGCACCGCCCCCACCAGCAGGAGGCGGTTGTCGAGCAGGGTCAGGCCGCTGGTGATGAACTGTCCCAGCCCGCCCGCGCCGATGAACGCCGCCAGGGTCGCGCTGCTGATCACCTCGACCGTCGCCGAGCGGACGCCGGCGACGATCACCGGCAGCGCCAACGGCACCTGCACCCGCCAGAACGCCTGCGGGCCGGTCATCCCGATCCCGCGGGCCGCCTCCAGCGCCGAGGGGTCAACCCCGCGCAGGCCCGCCTCGGTGTTGATCACGATCGGCGGCCCCGCCAGCAGGGTCAGCGCCACCAGCGCCGAGCGCTCGCCCAGCCCGAAGACAGGCAAGAGCAAGAACAGGACCGCCAAACTCGGCACCACCCGCGCCGCCGAGACGACGCCGAGCAGGGCGGGCGCGACCCGCCGGTGGCGCGCCACCAGCACCCCGACCGGGAAGAAGATCGCCACGCCGAGCAGCAGGGCGAGACCGCTCAGCCGGAGGTGGACCGCCAGCGCGTCACGGAACCGGTCGGGGTTGTCCAGGATGTACTGCCAGCTCTCGCGCAGGAGGTCCAACGTCGCACGCCGCCTCGTTCCCCCCGGCGGTCCGGGGGCCCGGCCACCGTACCACACGCCGCCGCCGGGCCGTGGTGCGGACGGCACCCGGCGCCCCAGCCCGCCCTCGCGGCGCGCGCGGACGGGAACCGGGCACGACCCCCCGCGGCGTCAACCGCCGTCGCCGGTTCCGGGCACGCGTCGGGCACCGACCTTCGACGGTCGCGCCGCGGCGCGTTCGTCCCCCGTGGCCCTCCCCCGATTCCGGCCCGATTCGGGCGATTCGGGACAGCCCGTGCCACCGCTAACCTCGGTCGTGTCCGGGGCGGCTCGCCCGGCCCGGACGGCACGGCGTCCGGTCGCCGCGGCCCGCGGGTGCCCACTCACCGTGCGGGTCCGCCAGACGGCCGACGATGATCCGCTCCTGCGGGGGCGCGTCACGGGCACGGGCATGCATCTCCCCGCTCGGAACCCGCGACGCGCCTCCGTCAGCGAGCGCCCCCGCCCCCATCGAACCACCCCCGCCGCGCCAGCACCTCCCTTCGTGCGCCCTGCTGCTGCCTTCCCGGCCGTCGCGCCGGGCCGGACGCTGCCCCGACCGGCGCGGATTGCCCTCGGTCCCGGCCGCCCAGCCCACGTGCGGCGATCCCCCAACGAGGTCCCCCGCGTCCCGCCTGCTCCGGGGGATGGCACCCACGGGTTCGACCGCCACCGTTCCGGGAGTTCGGCTCGGTGGATCCGCAGGTCCCCCGCTCGCCTCGCGGAGTCGGCGTCCGGGCCGGACGGGGAGCCTCTCCGGCGGGAGCGCGTCGCGGGCATGGGCATGGACCTCCCCGCCCGTGCCCACGACGCGCTCCCGCCCGCGCACCACCACCCTCAGTGCCCCCGTCGTCCCGCCGTTGACGTCCCGGTCGTCGCGCCGGACCGAACGCTGCCCTAGCCGACGTGGACTGCTCTCGGCCTCGGTCGGCGCTCCCGCTCCCGGAGCTCCCGGATCGGGCTCGGGCACCCCGCGCCGCGGCCCTCGTCTCCGCCCGCGTGCCGAAGGTCTCGTGAGGAGGATTCCCGGACCGCGGGCATTCGGGGGCTGACGCTCACGGGTTTGTCTGCTATTGTTCTGGGAGTTCGGATCGGCACTATCGGCCCGAACCGTGCGTCGTTCGGCTCGTTGGCTCTCGCGGGTGCCCATGCACCTCGCGGAGTTGGCACCCGGGCCGGGCGGAGAACCGCATCGGCGGGAGCGCGTCGCGGGCACGGGCATGCATCTCCCCGCCCGGTACTCGCGACGTGCTCCCGTTCGTGGACCGCCGTCCCCAGTGCCCCCATCGTCCCGCCGTTGACTTCCTGGCCGTTGCGCCGGACCGGGGCCGCCGCTAGGGTGGGCTGACGAGTTGTCCCGCCCGTGCCGTCTCGGCGCGGGCGGGACCGCGCAGGCGCCCCCGCCGTCTGCCCACGGGGGACGACGCCGCGACCGGCGCCGCCGCCCGGGGAGGGGGAGGCGGCGGTGCAGTCGGGACACTGGCAGGCGGGTCGGCGGGTCCGGGTCGCCCTCGCGTTCTGGCTGGCGGCGGCGCTGGTCGTCTCCCTGCTGCCCGGCCGGGGCGGCGCGGCCGCGAGCCTCGTCCCGGTCGCCCCGGCCGACGGCAGCGCCGTCGCCGCGACCGACATCCTGCGCTTCAGCTGGGAACCGATCCCCGGCGCGGTCGCCTACCGCGTCGTCTTCGGCGACGGCGACCGGGCCGGACCGTGGGTCGCCGAGCCCGCGTGGCAGTCGGGGACGCTGCCGACGGGCGGCTACCGCTGGCACGTCGTCGCCGATCTCGGCGACCGGCTGGTCGCCAGCCCGGAGGCCCGTTTCACCGTCGGCGAAGCGGGGCCCGCCGCCGGGGCCGGCACGGCCGCCCTCGAGCAGCGCGCGCCGGCCGGGAACGAGGACGCCTCCAGCCGGGCAGGCAAGGTTGACGGCCTCGACCCGAATGCCGTGTCGGACGCGGAACCAGCCGCCCCCGCCCCAGTCTCGGACGCCCCGGTCTCAGTCACCCCAGTCTCGGATGCGCCGGTCTCGGACTCCCCGGCGACGGTCGCGACCGGGCCGCGGCCGGTGCCGTTGCTGACGCTCGCCAGCGACGCCGCGATCGTCGGCACGGTGGTCACCGTCTACGGCACCGGGTTCGCCCCCGGCGAGCCGGTCGACCTGCGCTGGCGGCCCTCCGACCGGCCGGGCATGGAAGTGCCGACGGCCGACGAGGACGGCGCGTGGACCGTCTCCATTCTCGTCCCCGACGTGCCCGGCGGCCCCCAGACGCTGCGCGCGGTCGGGGAGCAGTCCGGCGACGAGGCGACCGCGCCGCTCGCCGTCCTGCCGGCCCTCGCCCGCGACCCGGCCGGCGGCCCACCCGGCACCGAGGTGGTCGTCGCGGCCAGCGGCTTCGGCCCGGACGAGACGGTCGCGCTGCGGCTCGCCGACGCCGGGGAGGACGCCGCGCCGCTCGCCACCGCCCAGACCAGCGACAGCGGCACCGGCCGCCTCAAGCTCACCATCCCGCGGCACGACCCCGGCCTCGCCGGCGTCGTCGTGGTCGGCGAGACCTCCGGCCTCCGGGCGGAGGCGACCTTGCGGGTCGACCCCGCCGTTCGTCGCCGCGACGGCGACGCCGCGCCGGTCGAGACCGCGCCGCAACTGGTCGGCAGCAGCGGCGCGGTCGGGGCCGGGGCGTTCTCGGTGCTCTCCGCGCCGGTCGGCGAGATCGGCGGGGCGACGAGCAGCGGCCACCTCGTGCAGCCGGGGGACCGCTACGCGAGCCTCCCGGTCTGCACCACGACCTCCTGCCCGTGGCTGGCCCCCGGCACCAACCACCCGGTTTGGGGAACGCGGGTCGAATGCGGCGACGCCTGCCTGGTCCGGGTCGAGAACCCGGCGACCGGGCAGTGCACGATCGCCCCGGTCCTCGACACCGGGCCGTGGTTCATCGGCGACGACTGGTGGAGCCCGACCGACCGTCGCCGGGTCAACCGCGCCCCCGGCGCGGTCTACCAACTGGCGGAGGGCTACCCGGCGGCGCAGGCTGCCCGTGACGGCTACGACCTCGGCTTCGGCCTCGGGCCGGACGGGGTCGGCATCTCGGACCAAGGCTACGAGGTCGGCAACGGGGCGGCGGTCGGCCTCGGGCCGGGGTCGTGGGCCGATCTCGGCCTCGCGCCCGGCAGCCCGGCCCAGACCGTCGTCACCCTCCTCTGGCTCGCCGGCGAGGACCCGGCCACGGCCAAGTCCGCCTGCGCCGCCGCGCCCGCCGCCGATCCGCCGATGGCGGTGGTGACCCCCGCCCAGCCGACCGTCGCCGCGGCCTCTCCCGCGACGAACGAGCCGAGTCCCGACCCATCAGCCGCGCCTGCTGCCACCCCGACCCCGGAGCCGGCCTCCCCGGCCACGCTCTCCGCCTCGCCGGACGGCGCGACCGCCTCCCCCGGCCAGCGCGACCCGGGTACTGCGACCTCGGCAGCAGGAGAGGTCGATGCCGCCCAGAGCGCCGACGCGACACCCGACACGACGACTGACGACCCGCCGCCGGACGATGCCACCAGCGAGGCCCCGGCCGACGGCGCGGTCCCGGAGACGACCGAGCCGGCCGATTCCGCCTCCGCCGACATCGCCACCGACCCCGCCGCCACGCCGGCCGCCGACGCCGCGAGCACCGACGAGTCGGCGGCTGACGCAGGGCACGGGCAGGACCGCGCCAAGCGGCGCGACCGCAAGGCGGACGACCCGACGGGAGCCGCCGCGGACGCCGGCGAACCGGGCACCGACGCAACCCCCGAGTCCGACTCGTCCGGCGACCCCGCCGCCGACGGCTCGGGCGGCTACGGCGGCACCCGCCTCGGACTCCGGGCCGGCGAGCTGCGCGACCGTCACGGACTCGGACCGAACGGCGGCGACGCCCCCGCGCCCGCCGCCGAGGACGGCAGCGGCGGGTAGTCCCCCGGGGTTTCGCAGGCGCCCGGGCCGCTGCGGCAACTCCCCCGCCTCCCCGTGCTGGCAAGGGGCCGGGGGTCGGGGATCAGGACGGCGCACGGCAGCGCGGACTCGCCCCCGCCCGCCGCCACCCGCACGCTCTCCCAATCCCCAATCCCCAATCCCCAATCCCCAATCCCCGCGGATCGACGGCCCGCATCGTGCGACAATCCGCCTCCGCGCGACACGACCGCCCCCGGCCGCGATCGCGGCGCGAGGGAGGCACGGCGTGGCGCGGGCAACGGAACCGGCGGCGAGCGGTCCCGGCCTTCAGCCACCGGTCGTCAGGCCGCCCAAGCCCAAGCGCAAGCGTCGCCTGCCGGAAGGGCTCTCCTCCTTCTCGGTCCGGGACTATCGAATCTACTTCGTCGTCCAGCTGATCTCCCTCTCCGGCCTCTGGATCCAGGCGCTGGCCCAGTCGTGGCTCGTCCTCCAGATGACCAACTCGCCGTTCCTGCTCGGGCTGGTCAACGTCGTCCAGTTCGCCCCGGCGCTGGTCCTCGGCCTGCCGGGCGGCGTCGTCGCCGACCGGGTGGTGAAGCGGAACCTGATCCTCGCCACCCAGACGACGAGCGGCATCCTCGCCGCCATCCTCGCCTTCCTCGTCGCGAGCGGCCGGGTCGAGCTCTGGCACGTCTACCTGATCGCCCTGCTGTTCGGGCTGGTCGACTCGTTCGACCTGCCGGCCCGGCAGGCGTTCATCGCCGACATGGTCGGCCGCGACAACCTGCAGAACGCCGTCGCGCTCAACTCCGCGCTCTTCAACACGACCCGGATCATCGGCCCGGCCCTCGCCGGGGTGCTGCTGGCGGCGGGGGGCACCGCGCTCTGCTTCGCCCTGAACGCGATCTCCTTCATCCCGGTCGTCATCGGCCTCGCGCTGATGGAGTCGCGCGGCCACCCCGCGCCGGGGGCGCGGCGGGCCTCGCCCCGGGCCCAGCTGCGGGAGGGGCTGCGCTTCACCCTCGCGACGCCGACGATCCTGCTGCCGATCGTCCTCGCCGGCTTCGTCGCCACCTTCGGCATGAACTTCAGCGTCTGGGTGCCGCTCCTCGCCGAGCGGGAGTTCCGGGCGGGGGCGGCCGGCTTCGGCTGGATGATGTCGGCGCTCGGGGTCGGCTCGCTGACCGGGGCGCTCTCGCTCGCCTTCTTCCGCCGCGCCAACAAGCGGACGATGGTCATCGCCGCGGCCTGCTTCGGCGCGGCCGAGGTGCTGCTGGCCCTGGTGGCCAGCAGCAGCCTGCCGGTGGCGGTTTCCCTGCCGATCATGAGTGCGATCGGCTTCTTCATGACCAGCACGATGACGACCGCCAACACCGTCGTCCAGACCAACTCGCCCGACGACCTGCGCGGCCGGGTGATGAGCATCTACACCACCGTCTTCGCCGGCACCGCCCCGGTCGGATCGGCGATCGCGGGTACACTCAGCGCCGTCGCGGGGGCCGCCTTCGCGGTCGGCGCGGGCGGCGTGCTCGTGATCCTCGCCGCGCTGGCGATCGCCGCCCGCGGCGACGCGCTGGTGGCATCCCGCGCGGTCCCGCGCGAGGGGGCACCGTAGATGGACTTCGGCACCATCGGCCTGATCAGCCTCTTCTACGGCGTGCTGGCGATCCGCTGCGTCTGGCAGCTGGCGCACCACTGGCGCGAGACGTTCGACGACAACTTCACGCCGCAGGACCGCAGCCTCGTCGCGCAGGCCGCCTTCTTCGTCCTCGTCCCGATCTCGGTCGCGCTGCACGAGCTGGGGCACGCCGTCGCGATCAAGGCGATGGGCGGCGACATCCTCGGCTTCGGCTACTTCGCCTTCGCCGGCTACGTCGCCTTCGACCCGAGCCAGTTCGACGCCGTGCAGCGCGTGCTGATCGCCTTCGCCGGCACCGCCGTCAACATCCTGCTCGCCGCGCTGGCGACTGGGGCCGTCTTCTTCCGCAAGCCGCCGATGCGGGCGGCGGTGAACGAGCTGCTGCTCCAGTTCTCGTTCATCTCGCTGCTGAACGCGCTGATCATCTACCCGCTGCTCGACGTCACCTCCGGCATGGAGGGCGACTGGTCGCAGATGTACGGCGGCGGGGTGCCGTGGCTGGCGGCGGTGATCCTCGCCATTCAGGTCGGCACCCTCGGCCTGATGCTCTGGATGTGGAAGAACCCCGGCATGCAGGCCCGAGTCGCCGCCCTCACCGGCCGCGGCACGGCCGCGGCCGGCCGCGCGGTCGCGACGGGGCGCGCCGCCGCCGG
>JBDHWC010000094.1:0-10239 GCA_039809985.1 Thermomicrobiales bacterium
TCCGGCGCAGGCCGTGCGGCACGCCGATGACGGCGGCCCGCCCCAGCGCGGCGAGCGCGGCGACCCGGTCGCCGCGGCGTTCGGCGAGGATCGCGGCCAGGCACTCCGCCTGCACGGCGGCCGGCAGGTGGTGCGCGGTGGCGGCCCGCGCCGCGTAGACGACGAGCAGTTGCTCCGCGTCGTCGAGCGAGGCGGCCGACCCCTCCCGCAGCAGCAGCTCGATGCGCGCCGCCAGCGGGTGGACGAGGGCGTGGAGCGAGATGTCGTCGATCGTCGCGCTCCCCGACGTTTGCAGCGCGGCCCCGATGTCGATCTGGGCCGCCCGGTGGGCGAGCAACGCCTCGGCGACCCGGAGGACCGCGGTGAGGCGCGGGGCGCGCGCGACGACCGAGTCGTGCACGGCGCCGGCGATCACCTTCAGGCCCGTCTTCGCCTCGCCGACCGCCAGCTCGGAGGCGGCGAGGCCGATCGCGCTTTCGACCAAGGCGCCCCGGTTCGCGTGGCGGTTGTCGAGCACCGCCCGGTAGTGGGCGATGGCCGCCGCGAACGCGCCCTGCTCGTAGGCGACGCGGCCGAGGAAGCGGTGCGCCCAGCCGACCGAGACCGGCAGCCGGTGCGTGGTGGCGACGGCGAGCAGGTCGGCGGCGGCGAGGCGGCAGGCCCCCAGGTTGCCCGCCTGCCAGTGGACGAAGCAGAGGCCCTGCGCGCCGCGGGCGTAGGCCGCGTCGGCCACGTCCGCCTCGCGCGCGATCCAGGCCCCGAGCACCTCGACCGCTTCCTGATGCCGCCCGGCGCACTGCAGCGCGATGCCGTAGCCGTGCTCGGTCAGGCCGCGGCCGCAACGGTCGCGCCGCGGCAGCATTTGGCGTGCCGCGGCGAACCGGGCCACCCACGAGGCCGGCTCGGCTTCGCCGGGCGTCAGCCACGAGCAGCGGAACAGCTCGGCGAGCGCGTGGCGGTGGAGGCGGTCCGGGTCGTCGGCGGGGAGGACGGCGTCGAGTTCGTCGACCCGGTCCGCGAGGCCGGGCAGCACGGCCCAGCGCCCGCTGAGGTGCGCCACCCAAGCCCGGGCGATCGTCGCGCTGGCCGACTCGGCAACCACCTGCTCCGGCAGGAAGGCCAGCCACCGTTCGATCTCCGGCCAGTCGTCGTGCGCCAGCGCGCCGTCGATCGCGCGCTCGAGGACGCCGACCGCCGCCGCGGCGTCGCCTGCCTCGACCAGGAGGGCGATCGCCTCGCCGGTCCTGCCCTGCCGTTCGAGGTGGGTCGCCAGCCGGGCGGCGAGGTCGTTCGCCTCGGGCGGGGGCGTCGCCCGGGCGAGGTCGTCGCGCAGGACCGGGCGGAGGAAGCCGTGGACCCGGTACAGCCCGGTCGCCGCGTCGGCGGTGCAGAGGTCGGCGTCGACCAGCATGTTGAGCAGCGCCGCCGCCGAGCCGCTGCCCGGTCGGCCGGCGAGGGCGACCTCGGCGGACGCCGCATCGACCTTCGCGAGCGGCGACGTTCTCCGCAGGAGGTCGAGATGCTCCGGCGGCAGGCTGGCGAGGACCTCCTCCCGCGCGAACGCGGCGGCGGTCTCCGCGCCGCGACGCAGCCAGGACGTGTCGCCGGCGGACGCGTCGGCCTGCTTCAGCGCGACGGCGAACGCCGCCACCCCGGCGGCCCAGCCGTCGGTGGCGTCCAGCACGGCGGCGGTCGCCGTCTCCAAGGGGCGGTCGGTTCCGGCCTCCGCCAGCAGCAGGGCGGTTTCCTCGAAGGTGAAGCGGAGGTCGCGGCCGCGCACCTCGTTCAGCTGATGGTTGACCCGGAGCCGGGAGAGGGAGAGGGTCGGCTGCTCCCGCGCGAGCAGCAGCAGGCGCATCCGGCTCGGCGGGTCGGCCAGCAGGGCGGCGAGCATCGCGCCAATGCCCGGGTCGAGCGGGCCGGCCCGGACGTCGGCGACCAGCCAGAGCGGCTGCCCGAGCTTGGCGAACGCCGGACGCATCGCCGCCGCGAGCGTCCCCGGGCCGAGCGTGGCGACGTCGTCCAGCGCGGCCCGCAGCTGGCGGCCGGGGTACGGTCGCCAGCGCTCCAGCTCGCTCGCGACCCGCTCGGCGAACGTGGCCGGGTCGGCGTCGCCGGCAGCGGCCGGGCACCAGATCGGGGTTGCCCCCTGCGCGGCGAGCCAGGACCGGACCGCGGTCCGCTTCCCCGACCCGGCGCAGGCGACCACGAGGGTCAGCGGCAGGTCCCGGCCGCGGTCGAGCAGGGCGTCGACCCGCGGCCGCGCCAGCCGGCGCGAGCCCGTGGTGGACGCTGCACGGTCGGTGTCGGCCCGCATCGTCGCAGAAGCCCCCGCGTGGGTCGGCCGCATGCCGCCCGAAGTTCCGCCGGCCGCGTGAGCGGATCGCCGGTCCCCCGGTTGGTGCAATTGTGCCCCATCGCGCCGTCCCCCGGAAGTCGCCCGAACCGGGGGATGCCGGCCCGGCCGGTGGCCCGGTAGAACTGCGGTGGCCCCGAGGCGGGGCATCGACCCACTCCGGACGGTCACCAGCCGGCGAGGCGCGCCGGCGGAAAGGAGGTTCTCGTGGCCGAACCCGCGACCCGCGGCGGCCGGGCCCGGGGCGAGCACGTCGACTGGGCGCGGACCCGGATTCTGCTCGACCAAGAACTGCACGAGTGGATCCGGCACGGCCTGGTGCTGATCGCGGCCGGGTTCGGCAGTTTCGCCCTCTTCGAGGGGTTCCACCTCGGCGAGGCCGAGGCGGCGGAACTGCCGCGCGGCTTCGCTCTTGCCGTGACCCTCGCCGGCGTGCTGGCGATCGCCTCGGCGATGGCCCACGACGTGCGGATGACTCGCTGGCTCGACGAGGACGAGTTCGGGGCGGGCCCGGTGCCGCCGCTGCCGGACGAGCGGCGGCCGATGGTTCTCGGCGGGATCGCGACCGCCATCGGCCTCGTTTCCTGCACCGCCTTGTTGTTCGTCCCGTAGACGGCGCGGGACAATGCGGCCATCGGGCACGGTCGACCGGACCCACCCGACGCGTCGCCCGGCGGCACGGCCCGCCGCGAGGAGGACCCGATGAGCGAGCCGACCGCGCCGTCGTCGACGAGCCTGACCCAGACCCACTTCTCCTGGCTGCGGACCCGGCTCAGCGTCGAGCGGACGTTCATGTCGTGGGTGCGGACGGCCACCTCCCTGATCGGCTTCGGCTTCACGATCTACCAGTTCCTGCCGAAGCTCTCGCCGGCGGCGGACCGGCCGGACGCGGCCCGCAACTTCGGGCTCGCCTTCATCGGGGCCGGAGTGCTGGCGATGCTGCTGGGGATCTGGCAGCGGGTGGCCGAGGTGAAGTACCTGGGTGCGGAGGAGTACGCCGAGTTCGGCTGGCGGGAGGGGCTGCCGCAGTGGCGGTGGGCCTACCTGATCGGCGTGGTGGTGGCGCTGATCGGGGTCGTCACCTTCGGCTGGGTCCTCGTCGGCGGCTGAGGCCGGCCACCGGCAGGCCGGGGCGGGGCCGGGCAGACGTCCCCCGCGACTCATCGCGCAACGGACGGCGCGCGCGCGCCGCCCACGGACGACCGAACACACGAGAGAGAGGACCACCATGTCGGTTCCGTTCAAGGGCGTGATCAACGTCGACGTCCGCGACTCCGTGCCGGACTGGACGCCGTATGAGTCGCCGAGGGCGCCGGAGGGCGCGCCGAACGTCCTGATCGTCCTCTACGACGACACCGGTCTGGCGGCGTGGTCGCCGTTCGGCGGCAAGATCAACATGCCGACACTGCAGAAGCTGGCCGACAACGGGCTGATGTACGGGCAGTGGCACACCACCGCCCTCTGCTCGCCGACCCGCTCGACCTTCCTGACCGGCCGCAACCACCACCAGAACGGCTGCAGCTGCAT
Source organism: Thermomicrobiales bacterium (assembly GCA_039809985.1). Taxonomy (GTDB): domain Bacteria; phylum Chloroflexota; class Chloroflexia; order Thermomicrobiales; family UBA6265; genus JAICJJ01. The sequence goes on from JBDHWC010000094.1 coordinate 3,884, forward strand.
CACCGAGGGGGCGATCGGCTTCCCCGGCGGCAATGCCCACGTGCCGCCCTCCTGCGCCCCGCTGGCGAAGGTGATGCAGCTCAACGGCTACAACACCTACTGGCTCGGCAAGAACCACAACGTGCCGGTCGACCAGCTCGCCCTCGGCGGGCCGAAGGACTCGTGGCCGCTGAACAACGGCTGGGACCGCTTCTACGGCTTCTTCGGCGGCGAGACCAACCAGTACTACCCGACCCTGATGAGCGACAACCACCAGGTCGAGCAGCCGAGCCTGCCGGAGGAGGGCTACCACCTCTCGCAGGACCTCGCCGACCAGGCGATCCAGATGCTGCGCGACGCGCGGCAGACGAACCCCTCCCGCCCCTTCTTCATGTGGTTCTGCCCGGGGGCCAACCATGCCCCGCACCAAGTGGCGAAGGAGTGGTCCGACAAGTACAAGGGGCAGTTCGACGACGGCTACGAGGCGTACCGGGAGTGGGTGCTGCCGCGGATGATCGGCAAGGGCCTGCTGCCGGAGGGAACCACCCTGACCCCGATCAACCCGCTCGGGGACGCCAGCCAGAACCCGCTCGACGACGTCCGGCCTTGGGCCAGCCTGAACGCGGACGAGAAGAAGCTCTTCGCCCGCCTGGCCGAGGTCTACGCCGGCTTCTCCGAGTTCACCGACCACCAAGTCGGCCGGGTGATCGAGTTCCTCGAGAACACCGGCCAGCTCGAGAACACGCTGGTCATCTACGCCGCCGACAACGGGGCCTCCGGCGAGGGGAGCCCGAGCGGCTCGGTGAACGAGAACAAGTTCTTCAACGGCTGGCCGGACGAGCTCGCCGAGAACATGAAGCTCTACGACGAGCTCGGCAGCCCGAACACCTACGAGCACTACCCGACCGGCTGGGCGACCGCCTTCTCCACCCCGTTCAAGATGTTCAAGCGCTACTCGTACAGCGGCGGCACCTGCGACCCGCTCGTCATCTCCTGGCCGAAGGGGATGGCCGAGTCGGTCCGCGGCGGCGTCCGCACCCAGTACCACCACAGCACCGACATCGTGCCGACGATCCTCGACTGCTGCGGGCTGGCATTCCCGGCGCAGGTCAACGGCGTCGACCAGACCCCGCTGCCGGGCGTCTCGATGCGCTACACCTTCGGCGAGGACGCCGCCGCCGCGCCGACCGCGAAGCGGATCCAGTACTACGCGATGCTGGGGACCCGCGGCCTCTGGCAGGACGGCTGGAAGGTGGTCACCCAGCACGGCCCGACCAGCGGCGTCGGCCACTTCGACCAGGACGTCTGGGAGCTCTACCACGTCGACTCCGACCGCTCGGAGTCGCACGACCTCGCCAGCGAGAACCCCGAGAAGCTGAAGAACATGATCGAGATGTGGTTCAACGAGGCGGGCAAGTACGAGGTGCTGCCGCTCGACGACCGCACCGCGGCCCAGATCCTGAACGACCCGCGGCCGACCTCCGAGCCGCCGCGCGACACCTACCTCTACTTCCCGCACACGGCCGAGGTGCCGGAGGCGGAGGCGGTCAGCGTCCGCGGTCGCTCGTACAAGATCCTGGCCAACGTCGACCTCGCAGACGCCAAGGCCGAGGGGGTGATCTTCGCCCACGGCTCCCGCTTCGGCGGCCACAGCCTCTTCGTCAAGGGCGGCAAGCTCTGGTACGTCTACAACTTCCTCGGCATCCCGCCGGAGCAGCAGGTCGTCTCCAGCGTGACGCTGAAGCCGGGCAAGCAGACGCTCGGCGTCGAGTTCGCGCGGGAGGCAGGCGGCGAGCACGGCGAGTCGCTCGGCACCGCCACGCTCTACGTGGACGACCAGCCGGTCGGCAGCGCGAAGATCCGCACCCAGCCGGGGACCTTCATGCTCTCCGGCGACGGCCTCTGCGTCGGCCGCGACAGCGGCGACCCGGTGAGCAAGGAGTACCCGAGCGGCTTCCCGTTCACCGGCGGCACCATCCAGGGCGTCGCCGTCTCGGTCGGCAAGGACGAGTACCTCGATCTCGAGATGCGGGCCGCGGCCGCGATGGCCCGCGACTAGCACGCGGAGCGCCCGCGCCACGGCCGGGCGTCGTTCGGAGCCCCGTCCCGGTTCGCCGGGGCGGGGTTCCGCCCGCTTCCCCGCCGGCGCACGGCCGGCCGCGAGGGCCTGCCGGATGGTTGCCGCCTTCTTCACCGCCGACTTCTGCCGTCGCCTCGAGCGCGCCTACGCGGCGAGCGGCGAGTGGGCGCGGATCGTGCTGGACGTCGTGGCGGAGGAGCCGGACGGGGAGGCCTGCCTGATGACCTTCGCCGCTCGCGACGCGGCCGGCGGTTCGGCCGGGGACGCCGCTGGCGCGCCCTCGCTGACCTATCGCTACCCCGGCCCCTGCCGGCAGCCGGACCGCGTCGGGCAGCGGTTCGCCTACCCGCGGGACGTCTGCGCCTTGGCCGGGCGAACGCCCCCCGCCCCGTGACCCACCCCGGCCGGTGTACCATCCGGCCCGGAGAGAACCGCCCGGGCCGGCACCGTGCCGGTCGCGGGAGCGGCCACGGACGACCGCCATGCCCGAGAAGACGCCCCCGGACCACAAGCAGGACGCCAGCCCCGAGCACGGGACGAGGCCGGTCGCGACCGCCGCCAAGCCGACGCGCCGACGCGCCCGCCATTCGACCAAGCCGAAGCCGGAGACCGGCTACCGGATCGCGCTCGGCATCGCCGCCCTGCTGGCGGCGGTGGTGATCCTCAGCCTGCCGTTCGCCTTCAGCAGCATGGGGAGCACCCTGCTCGCCCAGCAGCGCAACCCGTTCTTCGACCTCTACACGCTGCAGGCGGTGTCGTCGACGGTCGGCGAGGACACCACCGACCGCAGCTACTTCAACCTCGGCGTCACCAACATCGACCCGACCACCGGCCTCGTCACCCTCGCCCTCTCCGGCAACCGGACCTGCACCGCCGCCTGCCCGAAGGTGGTGGTCACCTTCCTCGCGCTCGACGACAACGCGGCGGAGCGGCGCGGTCTGCCGCCGTTCGCGACACTGACCCTCGCCGCCGACGAGCGGGTCTTCAGCGAGTCGCTGCAACTGCCGGTCCGCGGCCAGCCGAGCCTCTACCCCTTCGACACTTACGAACTCTGGCTCGGCCTGCAGATCGACGCGACGCAGGCGGACGGCCAGAAGCTCGGCGTCTCCCTCGACGAGCTGCGCCAGCGGACGGTGATCACCCTCCAGAACCAGACGAGCCAGTTCTCGATGGCGGACCCGGTCGCGATCGACCCGTCCCGGGTCGCCGCCGCGAGCGACCCGGGGCAGTTGCCGCTCGTCGTGGCGCTCGAGTTCACCCGCCCCGACTACCTGAAGGTGCTGGCGGTCCTGCTGGTGCTGCTGATCAGCGCCTCCGGCATCATCGCTCTGCTGACCCGCGACATCAACGACCTGCTGCTGGGGATCGGTGGCCTGATCCTCGGCGTCTGGGGGATTCGCTCGGTGCTGGTCAACCAGCCGCTGCCGGGCGTCTCCGCCGTCGACCTCGCCCTCTCGTACGTGATCCTCTTCCTGCTACTCGGCCTGATTCTGCGCCTGATCGGCTACTTCCACCACCGGAGCGGCATCCACTGGCCGTGGATTCACCGGGAGTGAGGGGCGGGGCCGCCCCCGCCCCGCTGCCCCGGTAGAATGGCCGGCCGAGGAGTCGAGGAGTCGAGGAGTCGGGGGGGCGGCGCATGGGCGAGCCGGTTCGGGTCGTGGTCTGGGACAGCATCGGCAACACGCTGCTCGGGGTGCGGCCGTGGGCGAGCTGGGACCCGCCGTACCGCGACGCCCTGCTCGCCGAGAACCCGGACGGCGAGCGCGCCGCGCCGCCGCTGCGCGAGCTGCTGGCCGGGCACGACCTGCGGCTGACGTGGCTGAACAGCGCCGACCATCCCTACGAGGCGTTCGGCCAGCTCTACGCCGACTACGCCGACGCCCTCCGCTTCACCCGCGACCCGGCCGAGATCGCCGCCGCCGTCCGCGCCGCCGACGTCCTGATCCTGCACAAGGAGCGCCTGCCGGCCGCGGCGCTGGACGGGGCCGACCGCCTTCGCCTGATCCAGCACCTCGGGCTCGACGCCCGCGGCGTGCCGCTGGCCGCCGCCCGGGACCGCGGCATCCCGGTCGCGGCGACGCCGCTGGTCAACTACCAGACGGTGGCCGAGCACGTCTGGGCCTGTGTCCTGAGCTGGGCGAAGCGGCTGCCCGCCCTGCGCGTCCACATGACCGGCCGCGCCTACGCCGAGGCGGGCCAGTGGACGCTCTTCCCCGGCACCCGCTTCCTGCCCGACCTGACGCTCGGGCTGCTCGGGTTGGGGGAGATCGCCCGGCCGATCGCCCGCGCCGCCCGGGCGTTCGGGATGCCGGTCCGCTACTGGGACGTCGAGCGCTTCCCGGAACTGGAGGGTGCCCTCGGGGTCCGCTACGCCGAGTGGGACGAGCTCTTCGCGGGGTGCGACGTCGTCTCCGTCCAGCTCGCGCTCAACCCGGCGACCGCGGGGATCGTCGGGGCGCGGGAGATCGGCCTGATGCGGCCCGGCGCGCTCTTCGTCAACACGGCCCGCGGCGGCCTCGTCGACCAGGCGGCGCTGACCGAGGCGGTCGCCGCCGGCCGGATCGCCGTCGCCCTCGACGTCTTCGCCGAGGAGCCGCTGCCGTACGACGACCCGCTCCTCGCCCTGCACGACCGTCTCGGCGACGAGCGCGTCACCCTCACCCCGCACAACGCCTGGGGCAGCCCGTGGACGTGGGTCCGCGACTCGCAGGAACTCTGGCTGAACGTGGGCCGGCTGCTGGACGGGGAGCCGCTGCGGTGGGTGGTGGAGGACCGGTGACCGGCGTTGTACAAGACGAAGGCGTATGAGGGACCCGTGGTCTAGACCGCACCTCCCCGACGGGTTTGCGATCGTCGCGGAACGTGCTACACTCCTGCCGCTAGGGACGCGCGGGTCAGCCGCGCGCGCAGTACGCCGCTTCCCCCGTTGTCACGCGCAGCGCGCAGGGGACGCCTGAGCCGTACTGACCGGCCAGGCCGTTTCTCCCTGCCCAACCGAACGTGCGCTGCGCGACGAAGGACAACGAATCACCATGAGCGTGTTCGCCGATCCGGTGGCGGGGGAAACCGCCACCTTCACCACCATGCCGCTGAGCGCGGGCAGCCTGCGCGCCCTCGAGCGGATGGGCATTTCGATCCCGACCCCCATTCAGGCGGCGGCCCTGCCGGCGATGATGGAGGGACGGGACGTCGTCGCCCAGGCCCGGACCGGGTCGGGCAAGACCCTCGCCTTCGGCCTGCCGGCGGTCGAGTTCGCCGACCCGCGGCTGCGGCTGGTCCAGGTGCTGGTCCTCGTGCCGACGCGGGAGCTGGCGGTCCAGGTCGCCGGCGTGCTGCGCGAGCTGGGGAGCGAGAAGGGGCTGGACGTCGCCACCATCTACGGCGGCATCGGCGTCGGCCCGCAGCGCACCGCCCTGAAGCGGGGGGTGCAGATCGTCGTCGGCACCCCCGGCCGCGTGCTCGACCTGCTCGACCAGGGCGCGCTGCGGCTCGACAAGGTGCGCCTCCTCGTCCTCGACGAGGCGGACGAGATGCTCGACTTCGGCTTCGCGCCGGACGTCGAGCGGATCATCAGCCGGACCACGCCCGACCGGCAGACCGCCCTCTTCTCGGCCACCGTGCCGGAGTGGGTCGGCAAGACCGCCGCCAAGCACATGGTCCACCCGGTCGCGATCGAGATCCCGGTCGACCCGGACGAGGCGCCCGCGATCGAGAACCTCGCCTTCGACCTGCCGGAGGGGGGCAAGCTCGACGCCCTGAAGGACCTGCTCGACGCCCGCGGCGAGGGGGCGATCATCGTCTTCGGCCGCACCAAGCGGGGCGTCGCCCGGCTCGCCAAGCGGCTCGTCGCCGACGGCTACCCGGTCGCCGCGCTGCAGGGGAACCTGTCGCAGAACGCCCGCGACCGGGTGATGGCCGACTTCCGCTCCGGCGACGCGCCGGTGCTGGTCGCCACCAACGTCGCGGCCCGCGGCATCGACGTCTCGAACGTCGAGCAGGTGATCAACGTCGAGCTGCCGGAGTCGTCGGCGCTGCTGACCCACCGGGTCGGCCGCACCGGCCGGATGGGCCGCTCCGGCCAGGCGATCACCCTGCTGGAGCCCGAGGACTACCCGAAGTGGCGCAAGCTGGAGCGCGACTTCGCCTCGCCGATCCACCGCATGCCGTGGCCGGGGGCCGAGGAGGTCGTCGCCGGCAACCTCGCCGACCGCTTCCCCGCCGCCACGCCTCCGGCGGCCGCCAACGGCGGAGCGCGCCGGCGCGGCCCGGCCGGTCGCTCCCCGGCCTTCGCCGA
>JBDHWC010000095.1:0-10103 GCA_039809985.1 Thermomicrobiales bacterium
GGCGCGGGGTGGAGCAGCGGCAGCTCGTTGGGCTCATAACCCAAAGGTCGGGGGTTCGAATCCCCCCCCCGCTACCATGTTCGGACGACCCCCGGGAGCATCGCTCCCGGGGGTCGTGCCATTTCTAGTGCTGTCAGACGGAGTGCCAACGTTGGCCACGATCGACGCTTCGTTCTTCGTTCCGCGGCCGCTGGTGGCAATCGTTGCCCTTGGCGACTCGGGCGAGGCATTGCTGCTGCGCGCGATCCTCGAGAATCTCGGAGCAGCCGTTGCGCTGCACTTGCCGGGCGTTCCGGCCGATGTGATCGCCTGCTTTGCACAAGGCTCGGTCGCGCCAGCGCATCTGATCGTCTCCGGGCACGGGGACGAGAACGGGCTCGTGCTGGGGGAGTTCGGGCCCGGAATCGACACGTCGGACCTGGTGGACGGCAGCCTGCCGCCTGCCGCGCTCCACGGCAGGGTCGACCTGCCGGGCACCATCGTGGTCAGCACCGCGTGCGAGACCGGTTCACCGGCGTTTGCCGATGCCTTCCTCTCTGGTGGCGCGGCGAGTTACGTCGCACCCGGCGGCTATCCGGAAGGAGCCGCGGTGCCACTGTTCGTCCACCTGCTGTACCACGAGTTGCTGCGCCGAGGCTCGTCGGTCGACTCGGCGGTTCGCCGGGCGCAGTCCGTCTTCACGCCGGACGAGGCGTTGTTCGCGCTGTTCGCGGGTGATCGGTCAGCCGAAGAGGGATAGTTGGCGTGTCGCCTCTTGGGCCCTTGCGGCGTCGAGGTCGGTGCGCGGCGTGATCGCCGGGAAGAAGGCATCCAGTTCCGCCTCTGACTCGAACGCGCCGGCGAGGCGACCCGCGACCGCCTTGAGCCGCCGGAGCAGTTCGGCCGTGCCTTCGTCCCGGTTCCATTCCGCGAGCGGGGCCAGCTCGCCGTCCTCCCGCTCGTACCACGCGAGTCGTTCGCCGACGCGAACGTCGCCGATCCTCTCCACGAGCCGCCTCAGTTTCGGCGAGGCCTTCAGCGACTCCTCGGTCACCATCCCCCATTGGCTGATCTCGGCCGGCTGCAGCTCGCGGGAGCGGATGCGCTCGACCAGTTCGAAGTAGCGGGCCCGGACCTCGCTGCGCCGGTCCTCGAGGAAGCCGCGAGCGGCTTCGCGCAGGAAGTCGCGGAACACCGGCTCCAGGCGGCGGCTGCGGAGCGAGCTGCCCCGAAGCTGGACCTCCCCGTCGTCGGTGCGCAGGGCATAGGTCTTGACCTTGAGCGAGAGCATCGCGGCGTAGCGGCCGTCGTGGGCGAGCCGGATGCCGTCCGGCAGTCCCTCGGCGACGTCGTTGATGAGGTGCTCCTCGTCAGCCCGGGATCGCACGTGGTCGGGAGGCACGAAGTAGACGCCGTCGGTGTCGACCTCGATCGGGGTCGCGCCAAGGTCGCGGAGCCGGGTGACCACCTGTTTGACGATCCGCTGTCCGGCGAGCGTGACCCGCTCGGCGGCGTCGTAGTCGTTGAACAGGCCGCCGCCGTACCCGAGATAGCCGTAGAACGAGTTGATCAGGACCTTGAACGACCCTTGCATCCCTTCCCACATCGCGCGCTCGGCGTTCGGCAGGGCGGCGTCGCGGCTGCGGGCCTTGGCCTCGAGTCGGCGCTTGGTCAGGTCGCCGAGCATGGGCAGGAGTGCGCCGAGCGTGTCGCTGGCGGAGGTGATGCGCTCGGAGAGCATGATCGACGGGTAGAGGCTCTCGACGTCGCACTTGACGACAGGTTGCAGGAGGCCGGTTTCCAGCAGTTCGGCATGGCCACCGGCATAGGGGCGGGATCGTCGCGCGACCGGGACGCTGTGGCGGTGCTGCACGTAGGCCCGGAGCATCAGGTCGTTCAGCTTCTCACCGGGGCCGCCCGTGGCGACGGCCTGGTACGAGCGGGGGACGATCTGCGACTGGTAGAACTCGGTCGGCGTGGCGAGCCGCGACAGCAGGTCGACGTCGCGTACGTCGTCGAGCGCGTACCGCAGGAGGCGGTCGCGGTCGGTGCGCCAGAGATCGCGAATCTCCTCGCCGGGCACGAACTCGCGGTCTGGTCGGGTCAGGCCTAGTTCCTCGACCGCGTTCTTCAGGCCGTAGGAGGTCAGGCGGCCGCCGATGTCGTAGCGCTGGATCTGCTGGTAGGTGTCGACGACGTGCCGACCGTGGACGAAGGCCGGATTGAACGGCATGGTCAGCTGGCCGGCCTTGAAGCGCGACTGGCCGACGACGGTTCGGACTTCGGACCCGTCCCGACCCCACGGCAGGCGCACGCCGTGGCGCGCCGCCCGCTTGGCGAAGTAGGGCAGGTCGAAGTTGAACAGGTTGTGCCCCTCGAGCACGTCGGGGTCGATTGCGCCGACGCGTTCGGTGGTCCGCTCGATCAGGTCGGCCTCCCCGTGCTCGGCCCAGAGCAGTTCCTCGCCGCCGTCGGAGGCGCGCAGGGCGACGACGATCAGCTCGGCGGCCGGATCCTCCGGGTCGAGGCCGAGGGTCTCGATGTCGACTTGCAGCCGGCGAAGGTCGTCGAACAGCATGTCCTTGAAGAGCGTGCGGCCCGAGAGCACGAGATACTGCTCGATCGGCGAGCGCAGCCGGTACATCTTCTCGCCCGCGTCGTCGGCGGCACGGGCGGCGTCGAGGAACGAGGGCCAGTCGGCGAAGGTGACCAAGTGGCGGAACTGGTGGTCGCCGGACAAGGTCTCGATCGTGGGCCGGCTGCGGAGCCCGGCCCACGGCTCGGGTCGGGCGGCGAGCAGCCACGGCGTGAAGCGGTCGTCCTCGGTGCGTCGGGTCGCGCCGTCAGCGATGGTGAGCCGCACGCAGTCAGGCCCCGCCATCTCCACCGAGACGATGCCCGGCAAGGGATCGCTGCCGAAGAGGAGAGTGGTGGTGTCGATGTCCGAGGTCGGGGGCAACATGGTGCTCATGCCGCTGAGTGTAGTGCGACGGTGCGCGACGTGAGGCGACCGCGATGACTCGGCTCGGGTGGGCGACGGCAGTTGCCGAGTTCGCGGTCGACGTGGTCTACCCGAAGCGGTGCGCGACCTGCCGGTTGCGGGGATCCTGGGTCTGCGATGACTGCCTGGCCAGCGCGCCGCCGTTCGCGCCGCCGTGGTGCCCGCGCTGCGGCGCTCCGGCCCCGTGTTTCCCGTGCTCGTGCACGGCCCTGCCGGGGTCGGTGGCGCGGCTGCGGTCGGTGGGGCCGTACGACGGTTGGCTGGGCGACGCGATCCGTCGGTTCAAGTACGACGGGGAGTGGGCGAGGAAGCAGCACCTCGGGGCGTCGCTGGCTCGGTTGGTGGCGACCGAGGTGCCGCCGGACGCGCTGCTGGTGCCGGTGCCGATTCACCGGGCGCGACTGCGTGAGCGCGGCTACAACCAAGCGGCCATGCTCGCGTCGTCCGTGTCGAGGCTGACCGGCCACGCGGTCGCGGACGCGCTGACACGGACGCGCGACACGCCGCACCAAGTTGGGCTCGCGCAAACCGGACGATTGGCGAACGTGCGCGATGCCTTCGCGGCGCGGGCCGACGTCAGTCGTCGACACGCGGTGCTGGTGGACGACGTGGTGACGACCGGCGCGACGCTGGGGGCCTGTGCCGACGCCTTGCTGGCCGTGGGCGCGACCGAAGTGTGGGCGGTGACGCTGGCCCGATGAGTCGACGGCCCCGCGACCCGCCTCAAGCGCACGACGCAAGGCGTCGAGTCGCCGCCTGACCATCGGTCCGTTGGGACGGCAGTCGTGGATCTTGACCGGCGGCCTATCCGGCGCGGGCGATCCACGTTTCGGTGAAAGCCCTTGCTCGCCGGTCGGCGTCTGCGATGGAGTCGAAGGTGACGACCGCGTCGGGGGAGTGCGCGTCGAGGGCGGCCCGGATCGCGTCCGTGATCCCGGTGAAGCGGAGGCGGCCGGCGAGAAACGCGCCGACGGCCACCTCGTCCGCGGCGCTGAGCACGGTCGGATAGGTGCCGCCGGCCATCCCGGCCTGCTTGGCCAGCTCGAGGGCCGGGAACCGGTCGGGATTCGGCGCCTCGAACCGGAGCGTGCCGACGTCCGCGAGGGAGAGACGCTTCGCGGGGGAGGCCAAACGGTCCGGGTGGGTGAGGGCGTACTGGATCGGAACCCGCATGTCGGGCCAGCCGAGCTGCGCGAGGAGGCCGCGATCGACGAACTCGACCAGCGAGTGGACGATGCTCTCGGGGTGGACCACGACGTCGATCTGGTTGTAGGGGAGGCCGAAGAGGGCGTGGGCTTCGATCACCTCGAGCCCCTTGTTCATCATCGTTGCCGAGTCGACCGTGATCTTGCCCCCCATGCGCCACGTCGGGTGGACCAGCGCCTGCTCGGCGGTGACATCGCGCAGCATCGCGGGATCGGCGGCGCGAAACGGCCCGCCGGAAGCGGTCAGGACGAGACGCGCCACCTGTTCGACCGGTGTCGGGCCGATGGCTTGCCAGATGGCGCTGTGCTCGCTGTCGACCGGCCGAATCTCGACGCCGCGCGCCTTGGCGAGGGGCATGATCAGGTCGCCGGCGCAGACCAACGTTTCCTTGTTGGCCAACGCGATCGTCTTGCCGGCGAGCACGGCCGCGTGCGTCGGCAGGATTGCGGCGTGCCCGGAGGTGGCGGTGACGACGATGTCGACCTCCGGCAAGGTGGCTGCGACCACGAGCGCGTCGGGTCCGGTGACGATCCTGTCGAGGGAGGGGAGGTCTCGTGCCGCCAACGACGGCTGCGACAGCGCGATGCAGTCGGGTCGGACTTGCGCGACCTGCTCGCGCAGGAGCGGGGAGCCATCGCGGGCGGCGAGGGCGACGACACGGAAGCGGTCGGGGTGGCGGCGGATCACGTCGATCGTCTGGGTGCCCACCGACCCGGTCGAGCCGAGGACGGCGACCCCGACCGGCCCGCTCGGCACCGGCCCTGCCAACCGACTCATTTCACCATCCCGTCGACCAGCGTGGCGACCGCCCAGCCGACCGGCAGCGCGAAGAGCAGGGCGTCGACCCGATCGAGCATCCCGCCGTGGCCGGGAATCAGTGTCCCGCTGTCCTTGATGCCGGCCTGCCGCTTCAGGAGAGACTCGGACAGGTCCCCGACCTGCCCGACCACGCCGAGCGCCAATCCGATCGCGGCCGCAAGCGGCAACGGCAGGCCCAGCCCGGTCAGGCCGGCAGTGATGCAGGCGACGACGGTTGATCCGACCAACCCGCAGACCGCGCCCTCGACCGTCTTGTTCGGACTGAGGCGCGGGGCGAGCTTGCGCTTGCCGAACGCCCTGCCGCCAAGGTAGGCGGCCGAATCGCCGACCCAGATCGCGAGCACGACAATGAGCAGCCAGGCAAGACCGCGCGGCTGGGGTGCCCAGAGCGACGCCGCGGGGCTGATGGCGGCGAGCCACCCGGCCGAGACGTCCCCGGAAGCCTGGCGGAGGGCAGCGCCCGCCAGCACGGGAACCCCGAGGTAGAGCGAGCCGGCGGCGACCGACGCCCATCGAGTGACGACACCGGCAGCCTCGGGGTCGCGGAACGCGCCGACCAGCGGCAGCATCCCCCCGGTGAAGAGGACCAGGGCGATCGCCGGCAGGGGCCAGCCGATCCAGCCCCCGACGGCCATCAGGACGATTGCCGCGAAGGCAGGGAGCGAGCTCGACCGACCCGGTGCGAGACGGTCGACCATGGCGAGATACTCCCGCAGACCGACCACGCCGATCACCGCCATGAGCGCGGCGAAGACGGGACCGCCGAGGAGCATGGCCACCAGGCCAACCAGCACGACGCCGACGGAGCTGACGACCCGGGTGCGCACGCCGGCTCAGGCGCCGACGGAATGGGCGAGCTCGGCGGCGATGCCGCCGAAGCGTCGTTCCCGCCGGCCGAACTCGACGATGGCCTCGCGCAGGTCGTCGGGTCCGAAGTCCGGCCAGAGCACCGGGGTGAAGTAGAGCTCGGCGAACGCCGACTGCCAGAGCAGGAAGTTGCTCATCCGATGCTCGCCTGAGGTGCGGATGACGAGGTCCGGGTCGGGCAGGTCGGCGGTGAAGAGATGGTCGGCGATCGTCGTCTCGTCGATCAGGTCGGCCGGGATCCCGGAGGCGACGATCCGCCGGACGGCGGCGACCAGTTCGCTGCGCCCGCCGTAGTTGAAGGCGAGTGTGAGGACGAGCCGGTCGTTGTCGCGCGTGCGCTCGATCGCCGCCAGCACGGCGTCCCGCAGCGACGGCTTCAGGCCCTCGAGGCTTCCGATGTGGCGGAGCTGCGCCCCTTGGCGGTCGAGTTCGTCGACCTCGCGGGCGATCGTCTCGCTCAGGATGCGCATGATGGCGGCGATCTCGTCGGCGGGTCGCCGCCAGTTCTCGGTGGAGAAGGCCCAGAGCGTGAGGTGGCGGACGCCGAGCGCGGCGGCGGCCTGCGTGATCTGGCGGATGTTGTCGGTGCCGCGCTGGTGGCCCTCGGCCCGGGCCAGTCCGCGCCGGGACGCCCAGCGGCCGTTGCCGTCCATGATGATGGCGACGTGCGACGGCACCCTGCCGGTCACCGGAGGGGTGCGCGTCGCGTCGCGGTCCGGCTCTTCCGTCGTCGCGTCGTGTCGCACGGGGTCGGCCGCGCCTCGTTCCTCGCCCATGTCTGAGCGTCCCCCGCCGGCCCTAGACCTCGAGCACCTCGGCTTCCTTCGCCTTGCCGACCCGCTCGATCTCGTCGACGAACCGCTTCGTCATCTCGTCGACCTGGGTTGAGGCGCGCCGTTCCTCGTCCTCGGAGACCAGCTTCTCGCCGGCAAGTTCCTTGGCGGAGGCGAGCGCGTCGCGGCGCACGTTGCGGACGGAGACTTTCCCTTCCTCGACCAACGCGTGGACCTGCTTGACCATCTGCTTGCGCCGCTCCTCGGTCAGCGGCGGGATGCCGAGGCGGATCACCTGCCCGTCGTTGCTCGGCGTGATGCCGAGGTCCGACTTCATGATCGCCTTCTCGATGGCGGCCATCGACCCCTTGTCCCACGGCTGGATGACGATCATCCGCGACTCGGGGACGGAGATGCCGGCCAGCTGGTTGACCGGGGTCGGGGTGCCGTAGTAGTCGACGACGACCCGGTCGAGCAGGCTGGGGTTGGCGCGCCCGGTGCGCACCGACGCGAGGTGGTGGTGGAGCGCCTCGACCGCCTTGCCCATCCGGTGCTCGGCGTCGCTCAAGACTTCCTTGATCACTTGGGCGTCCTCCTGCGGCGGGCGGCCTGCGGCCGCGGTCGCGACGGGTCGGGCGAGATGGTCGAATGATAGCGGGACGGGGCGGGCCGCGCCCGTCGTTCGGGTCAGGTGGCCAGCACCGCGTCGCCGCCGGCGATCAGGGTGCCGATCGCCTCGCCGCGGACGGCCGCCTGCATCGCCTGGCCGTCCGACATGTCGAAGACGATGATCGGCAGCTGGTGGTCGCGCAGCAGGGCGAGGGCCGAGGCGTCCATCACCCGCAGGTTGCGCTCGAGCACGGTCTGGTGGCTGATCCGCTGGTACTTGGCGGCCTCGGGGTTGGTGCGGGGGTCGTCGGAGTAGACGCCGTCGACGTTGTTCTTGGCCATCAGGAGCACTTCGACGTCGAGTTCGAGGGCGCGCAGGGCGGCGGCGGTGTCGGTGGTGAAGAAGGGGTTGCCGGTGCCGGCGGCGAGGATGACGACGCGACCCTTCTCCATGTGGCGGATCGCACGGCGCCGGATGTACGGCTCGGCGACCTCGTGCATCTCGATCGCGGTCATCACCCGGGTCTGCACGCCGTGCTTCTCGAGGGCGTCCTGCAGGGCGAGGGCGTTGAGGACGGTGGCGACCATCCCCATGTAGTCGGCGGTGGCGCGGTCCATCCCCTTGCTGCTGGCCTGCAGCCCGCGCCAGATGTTGCCGCCGCCGATGACGACGGCCACCTCGACGCCGAGGGCGTGAAGGTCGCCGATCTGGCCGGCGAGGCTCTGCACCACCTCCGGGTCGATCCCGAACGGCGACCCGCCGGCCAGCGCCTCGCCGCTCAGTTTCAGGAGAACGCGCCGATAGGTCGGCTCCACGGCCTGCCCCCCGCAACGAAACGGGCCGGGGGACAGCCCCCGGCCCGGCCCCGTCGGTGCCTCAGTCGTTGGCGACGGTCGCGCCGACTTCGAAGCGGGCGAACCGACGGACGACGATGTTCTCGCCCAGCTTGGCGATGCGGTCCTTGACCAAGTCGCGGACCGCCAGCTTCGGGTCCTTGATGAACGCCTGGTCGAGCAGGCAGACCGCCTCGATCCCCTTCGCCCGCGAGCCGAACTCCCGCTCGAGCTCGTCGAGCTGGGCCTCGGTCAGCTCCTCGGCAACGACCGCCCACGGCGAGGTCGCGGCGACCTGCATCGCGAGGTCGTGGGCGAGTTCCTTGAAGTCCGGGGTGCGGGCCACGAAGTCGGTCTCGCAGTTCACCTCGACGAGGGAGGCGATGCGGCCCGCGCCGTGGATGTAGGGCTCGACCAAGCCCTGCGAGGCGGCGCGGCCCGACTTCTTCTCCGCCTTGGCGAGACCCTGCTGCTTGAGCAGGTCGATCGCCTTCTGCACGTTGCCGTCGGTCTGCTCGAGGGCGCGCTTGCACTCCATGATGCCCGCGCCGCTGAGCTCGCGAAGTTCCTTCACCTGCGTTGCGCTGATCGCCACCGGTTGCTCTGCTCCTCGTGTCGTGCCGTCCTCTGGAACGGTCTGCGTCGGGCTGAAAGGCGGTGTGGTGCTAGGCGGGCGAGCCGGACTCGGACGCCGCGTCACGGTCCTCCGCCTCGGCCTCGGCGGCGACGAGGTCGGCGGCGACGAGGTCGGCGTCGGCCATCCCGATCGCGCCCTCGCGGTCGGCCATCGCGACCTCGCTCCGCATGATCCCCTCGAGCGCCGCGTCGGCGATGCCGGCGGTGAGGAGCCGAACGGAGCGGATCGCGTCATCGTTGCCGGGGATCAGGAAGTCGACGTCGTCCGGGTCGCAGTTGGTGTCGGTGATGGCGACCACCGGGATGCCGAGGCGGCGCGCCTCGTGGATGGCGAGGTGCTCGCGCTTCGGGTCGACGATGAAGATCGCCCCCGGCAGCTGGACCATGTCGCGCATGCCGCCGAGCGTCCGCTCCAGCCGGTCGAGCTCGGCGTACTTGGAGGCGGCCTCCTGCTTCGGCAGGTAGTCGAACTCGCCGCGGTCGCGCTGGGCCTGCAGCGACTTCATGGTCCGCAGCCGGGTCCGGATGGTGACGAAGTTGGTGAGGGTGCCGCCGAGCCAGCGGCGGTTGACGTAGAACTGGCTCGACCGCTTGGCCTCCCGCTCGACCACGTCCTGGGCCTGCTTCTTGGTGCCGACGAAGAGGATCTTGCCGCCGTTGGCGGTGAGGTCGGCGAGGAAGCCGTGGGCGACCTCGAGGAACTGGACGGTCTGCTGCAGGTCGATGATGTGGATGCCGTTGCGCTCGGTGAAGATGTACGGCTTCATCTTCGGGTTCCAGCGCTTGGCTTGGTGCCCGAAGTGGACGCCCGCCTCGAGCAGCGCCTTGAGCGACGCCTGTCGCGGCTGGCCGTGGGTGCTCCTGACCGTTTCCTGCACGTGGTCCTCCCGCCGGGGTTGTTGCACTTCCGCGCCGTTCATCCCGGCGAGGACCGCTCGCGCGGCACACCTCGCTCAGTCCGGGCGCGTGCCAAATGACGGCCCAGAATGCTCTGGGCCGTCTGGCAGTATAGCAGTCGGGCGCGGCGAGGGCCCACCGCGCCCGATCGCGGCAACTACTGCTGCGAGAGGGTCAGGTACTGCTCGATGACGTACCCCGACAGGCCGGTGTCCACGGTGGTCACCGGCCACCAGTCGCACTGGCCTTCCTCCGAGTACTGGCCGGTGATCTGGAGTCGCGTCCCCTGCGGCAGCACCTGAATCGGGTTGGCGTCGGTGGAGGGGCCTTCGCGCAGATTGACCTGCTCGGTGGTCTGGACGATGGTGCCGACCTCGTACGTCGGCAGGTTCGCGCAGGGGTTGTCGTCGGCGACCTGCTCGGTGGTGGCAGGTGCCTCGGTCGGCGCCGCGACGGCCGGCGGCGGCGCGGTCGGCTCGACC
>JBDHWC010000096.1:0-10007 GCA_039809985.1 Thermomicrobiales bacterium
CGGAGAGCGCCGCCCAACCGGCTTCCGCCGACGCCAACGCCCCCGCCGCCCCGACCGGCGCCGACGACGGCGCGACTGCCAACCCGGCCCCGGCCCAGCCGCCGGCCCAGGCAGCCGTCGCCGGCTTCACGATGGCGCTCGACAAGTCGGCCCGCGGCGCGTCCCTGCCGCAGTACGGGCTGCCGCGCTCGGACAAGGGCGAGTGGCTCGGCGTCGTCGCCACCGTCACCAACGGCAGCGACGCCGCGATCAAGGTGCCGCTGGCGGACGCCAGGCTCGTCTCCCAGCCGGGCGACACCGTCGCCACCCTCGACCAGGGCACCGGCGTGGTCGCCTCCCTGATCGGGATGAAGCCTGCGCTCGGCCCGGACGACACCCTCGCCCTCGACCCGGGCGAGTCCGAGCAACTCTTCCTCCTCTACCTCGTGCCGCCGACCGCCGAGTCGTTCTCGGTCGATCTGGCGGGCGCGACCGTCGACCTCGGCCCGGTGCCGTCGTCGTAACCCACTCGACGCCAGCGGAGGGATGGGGAGGGGGCGGCCGATCGGCCGCCCCCTCCCCATTGCCGAGGTCGGCGCGCCGCAAGGTTCAAGGCCCGCCGGGGGGCTTGCGCGACCATGTCGGCGGCCAACATCTGGGTGCCTTCGGCACTGGCACGCTGGCTGGCCCCGCGCACGACCCTGTCGGCAGCACCAAGGCAATCGTCGGCAACGTCGCGACAGGTGTGCAACCCCCGGCGCGCTCAGAGCGCCGAGACGCGCACCGTCGCGTCCGGGCGCTCCCAGAGTTCGGGGCGCAGGTCGGTGCCGAGGCCCGGCCCGGGCGGCGGGGCGCAGGTGCCGCCCGCGATGTCCGGCAGGGCGGTCACGATCTCGGTGTACCAGCCGGTGTAGAAGGCGCGGACGACCTCCTGCACCAGCGCGTTCGGGGCGTTGACCGAGAGGTGGGTCGAGGCGGTCAGCACGACCGGCCCGGTGCAGTCGTGCGGCGCGACCGGCAATTGGCTCGCCTCGGCCATCGTCGCGATCTTCTTCGCCTCCGAGAGGCCGCCGCACCAGCCGATGTCGAGCATCACGATCCCGGCCGCGTCTCGGGCCAGCACCTCGCGGAAGCCCCAGCGGGTGGCCAGCGTCTCGCTCAGCGTCACCGGCACGGGGGTCGACGAGGCGAAGGTCGCCAGCGCGTCGAGGTTGTCGGCCCGGATCGGGTCCTCGAACCAGTAGGGGGCGAACTCCTCCAGCGCCCGCGCGATCCGGCGGGCGGTCGGCAGGTTCCAGAGGCCGTGGAACTCGACCATGATGTCCATCGCGTTGCCGACCGCCGCCCGGATCTGGCGGAACGGCTCCAGCGCCCGGTCGAGGTCGACCGCCGCGATGTCCTGGCCGCCGCTCGCCTCCGCGTAGGGGTCGAACGGCCAGATCTTCATGCCGGTGATCCCCTGCGCCAGCAGGCTCTCGGCCAACTCGCCGGCGCGGTGCAGGAACGCGTCGAGGTCCTCGTACGGCCCCTCGCTCGCCTCCCCCGGCAGGCCCCAGTTCTCGACCGCCTGCTTCGGCTGCGCCCGCGTGTAGCGGTAGCCGGCGCAGGTGTTGTAGACCCGGATCCGCTCCCGCGTCGCGCCGCCCAGCAACTGGCAGACCGGCTGCCCGACCCACCGCCCGAACAGGTCCCAGAGCGCGATGTCGACCGCCGAGTTGCCGCGCCCCTCGACGCCGCCCGCGGCGTAGCCGACGTAGGGGCGCAGCGCGACCGCGTGCTTGTCGATCAGCAGCGGGTCGCGGCCCAGCAGGTAGGGCGCAACCGACTCGTGCAGGTAGGCCTCGACCGCCGCCGCCCCGAAAAAGGTCTCGCCGAGGCCGCCGACCCCCTCGTCGGTGCCGATCGTCAGCCAGCAGAGGTTCGGGAACTCCGCCAACCGCAGCGTCCGCAGACTGGTGACCTTCATCGTTCCCCTCCCTCGGGTCGACAGGGACAGGCATCCACACGGAAAGCGGCCGCGCCGCGGCAATCCGGGGGTCCGGGGGAGGGCCAAGTCCTCCCCCGACCAATGGCTCCCCTTCTCCCGCGGCGGCGGGAAGGGGGGCCGGGGGGTGAGAGGTGACCCCGGCGGGCCCGGCCGCGAGGCGCGAGAACCGCTTGCGATCAGATGCCTCCCCCTGTCACCTCCCCCGGGCCGACGCGTGCTGCCCCCGCAGCCGGCGGCAGCGCCTGACGCATGATGCCGCTTCCGCGGCGGCTCCGCCGAGCGCCTATACTTCGCGCCACGCCACCACCGACGGTTCGGCAGCGATGCACGAGGGAGTGCGCCGATGATTCCCGGGAAGTTCGCGTACCACGTCCCGGCCGACGTGGGCGAGGCGGTCGCGATGCTGCGCCGCTACGACGACGAGGCGAAGCTGCTCGCCGGCGGCCAGAGCCTGATCCCCCTGATGCGCTTCCGGCTCGCCCAGCCGGAGCACCTGATCGACATCAGCCGCCTCCCCGGCCTGTCGCACGTCGAGGAGCGCAACGGCCACCTCGCGATCGGCGCGCTGACGACCGAGGCGGCGCTCGAGGCGAGCGAGCTCGTCCGCGACCACTACCCGATCCTGCACGACGCGACGCGCGTCATCGCCGACCCGCTGGTTCGCAACCTCGCCACCGTCGGCGGCAACGTCGCCCACGCCGACCCCGCCAACGACCACCCGGCGGTGATGCTCGCGCTGCGGGCCGAGATGGTCGCCACCGGCCCCGACGGCGAGCGGACGATCCCGGTCGACGACTTCTTCGTCGACACCTTCACCACCAGCCTCCGGCCGGACGAGGTGCTGACCGAGATCCGCGTCCCCCACCACCGGTCGGGCGGGCGCGGGGCCTACACCAAGCTGGAGCGGAAGGTCGGCGACTACGCGATCGCCGCCGTCTCCGCCCAGCTGACGATCCGCGAGGGGACGATCGTCGAGGCGGGCGTCGCCTTCACCAACGTCGGGCCGTCGCCGGTCCGCGCCGCCGCGACCGAGGCGGCGCTGGTCGGCCAGCCCGCCACCGCCGCCACCTTCGCCGCCGCGGCCGAGGTTGCCGCCGGCGAGTGCGACCCGGCCAGCGACCTGCGCGGCCCGGCCGACTACAAGCGGTCGGTGGTGCGGACCCTGACGGAGCGGACGCTGGCCAAGGCGGCCGAGCGCGCGGGCTGACCGCCCGCGGACGGCCCGGCCCCGCGCCGGAGCCGGAGGAGGACGTGTCGACGTGGACACCGTGCCAGTCACGATCACGATCAACGGGGCCGAGCGCACCGCGAGCGTCGAGCCGCGGACGCTGCTGGTCCACTACATCCGGGAGCACCTGCGCCTGACCGGAACCCATATCGGCTGCGACACCACGTCGTGCGGGGCCTGCACCGTCCTGCTCGACGGCACCCCGATCAAGAGTTGCACGATGTTCGCCGTCCAGGCGAACGGCCGCAGCGTGACAACGGTCGAGGGGCTCGGCAGCCCCACCCACCTCCACCCGATCCAGGAGGGCTTCTACGCCAAGCACGGCCTGCAGTGCGGCTACTGCACGCCGGGGATGATGCTGGTCGCCAAGGCCTTGCTCGACCGCAACCCCGACCCGACCGAGCTGGAGATCCGCGAGGCGATCTCCGGCAACCTCTGCCGCTGCACCGGCTACGTCAACATCGTCCGCGCCGTCGAGCACGCCGCGGACGCGATGCGGCAGGCCGCCTCCGAGCCGGCCGTCGCGGGGGGGAACTAGCATGGCGACCACCGCCCAGCCCGAGATCGGCGGCTACGGCAAGAGCGTCCGCCGCAAGGAGGACCCCCGCTTCCTGCAGGGGAAGGGCACCTACATCGACGACGTCGTGCTGCCCGACATGCTCCACATGGACATCGTGCGCAGCCCGTACGCCCACGCCCGGATCCTCAAGATCGACCCCAGCGCGGCGCTGGCCACCCCCGGCGTCCTCGCCGTCATCACCGGCAAGGACCTCGAGGCGGCCGGCTTGGCATGGATGCCGACCCTGATGTCCGACACCCAGATGGTGCTGCCGGTCGAGAAGGTCGTCTACCAAGCGCAGGAGGTCGCGGCGGTGATCGCCACCGACCGCTACACCGCCGCCGACGGCGTGCTCGGGGTCGACGTCGACTACGAGCCCCTGCCGGCGGTGGTCGACCCGTTCAAGGCGCTCGAGCCCGGCTCGCCGCTGGTCCGCCCCGACAAGGGGAAGGACACCAACCACATCTGGCACTGGGAGGCGGGCGACAAGGCGGCGACCGACAAGGTCTTCGCCGAGGCCGACGTCGTCGTCGAGCAGGACCTCTACATCCCGCGGATCCACGTCGCCAGCATCGAGACCTGCGGCTGCGTCGCCTCCGTCGACCCGATCAGCGGCAAGCTGACGATCTGGATGACGACGCAGGCCCCGCACGCCATCCGCACCGTCTTCTCGCTCGTCTCCGGCATCCCGGAGCACAAGATCCGGGTCATCTCGCCCGACATCGGCGGCGGCTTCGGCGGCAAGGTCCCCGTCTACCCCGGCTACGTGATCGCCGTCGTCGCCGCGCTGACCACCGGCAAGCCGGTGAAGTGGATCGAGGACCGCTCGGAGAACCTGCAGGCCGACTCCTTCGCCCGCGACTACCACATCCACGCCGAGCTGGCCGCCACCAAGGAGGGCAAGATCCGGGGGATGCGGGTCAAGACCCTCGCCGACCACGGCGCGGCCGACGCCGCGGCCAACCCCTCGAAGTTCCCGGCCGGGCTCTTCTCGATCTGCACCGGCTCCTACGACATGGAGGCGGCCCACGTCGAGGTCGACGCCGCCTACACCACCAAGCCGCCGGGCGGCGTCGCCTACCGTTGCTCGTTCCGCGTCACCGAGGCGGTCCACACCATCGAGCGGCTGGTCGACCGCCTCGCCGGCCGGCTCGGCATCGACCCCGCCGAGCTGCGCTACCAGAACTTCATCCCGAAGGAGGCCTTCCCCTACCACTCGCCGACCGGCTGGGAGTACGACAGCGGCGACTACAAGCTCGCTCTCGACACCGCGCTGGAGCAGATCGGCTACGCCGACCTGCGCAAGGAGCAGGCGGAGAAGCGGGCCCGCGGCGAACTGATGGGCATCGGCATCTCGACGTTCACCGAGATCGTCGGTGCAGGACCGTCGCACACGTTCGACATCCTCGGCATCAAGATGTTCGACTCCGCCGAGATCCGGGTCCACCCGACCGGCTCCGCCATCGTCCGCATCGGTGTCCAGACGCAGGGTCAGGGGCACGAGACCACCTTCGCCCAGATCGTCGCCGACGAGCTCGGCCTGCCGGTCGACAACATCGTCGTCGAGCACGGCGACACCGACACCGCGCCCTACGGCCTCGGCACCTACGCCTCCCGCTCCACCCCGACCGCCGGCGCGGCGACGGCGGTGGCCGCCCGCAAGATCCGCGAGAAGGCCCGGCACATCGCCGCCCACCTGCTGGAGTGCAACCCGGACGACCTCGAGTGGGTCGACCACACCTTCCGGGTCAAGGGTGTGCCCGACAAGGCGAAGTCGATGACCGAGATCGCCTTCGCCGCCTACACCAACCACCCGCAGGGGATGGAAGCCGGCCTCGAGGCGGTCAACTACTACGACCCGCCGAACCTGACCTTCCCGTTCGGGGCCTACGTCTGCGTCGTCGACATCGACCCCGGCACCGGCGTCGTCAAGATCCGCCGTTTCCTCGCCATCGACGACTGCGGCACCGTGATCAACCCGATGATCGTCGAGGGGCAGGTCCACGGCGGCCTGACCATGGGCATGGCCCCCTCGCTGCTGGAGGAGATCACCTACGACGAGGACGGCAACATGCAGGGGGGAACCCTGATGGACTACCTGCTGCCGACCTCGATGGAGACCCCGAGCTGGGAGTCGGACCGGACCTGCACCCCCTCCCCGCACCACCCGTTCGGGGCCAAGGGGGTCGGCGAGTCGCCGACGGTCGGCGCGCCGCCCGCCATCGCCAACGCGGTGGTCGACGCCCTGTCGCACCTCGGCGTCACCCACATCGACATCCCGATCACGCCGTGGAAGGTCCACAAGCTGCTGGTCGAGGCCGGGGTCGCCAGATAGCGGCTCCCGGCCGGCCCCGCCCGCGCCGTTCGCCGGCGGCGGGCGGGGCCGCCGACCGGCGGCGGGAGCATGCCCGATGACCGCCATCGAACTCGCCGCCGACCTGACCGCCAAGGGGTCGCCCTTCGTGCTGGCGACCGTCGTCCGCTGCGACAAGCCGACCTCGGCCAAGCCGGGGCAGAAGGCGGTCGTGCTGCCGGACGGCACCATGCACGGCTGGGTCGGCGGCAGCTGCGCCCAGCCGCTCGTCACCCGCGAGGCGCTGCTGGCCCTCGCCGACGGCCAGCCGCGCCTGCTCCGCCTCTGCCCGACCGCGGGCGACGGGGCGACGCTGCCGGGCCTCGTGGAGCACCGGATGGCCTGCCACAGCGGCGGCACCCTCGAGATCTTCGTCGAGCCGATCCTGCCGAAGCCGGCCCTCTGCATCGTCGGCGACTCGCCGATCGCGCAGGTGCTGGCCGGGCTCGGGCCGGTCGTCGGCTTCGCCGTCGTCCATGTCGACGCGGTCGCGGTCGGGGTCGGCGAGCGGATCGACGCGGCCCTCGCCGGCGACGCCGGCCCCCGCTCCTACGTCATCGTCGCCACCATGGGCGAGGCGGACGAGGAGTCGCTGCTGGCAGCCCTCCGCTCGCCGGCCCCCTACGTCGCGCTCGTCGCCAGCCCGAGGCGGGCGGCGAAGGTCCGCGAGTTCCTGGCCGAGGAGGAGCTCGCCGCCGACCGGCTGGCCAAGCTGCACGCCCCGGCCGGGCTCGACCTCGGCGGCCCCTCGGCCGAGGAGATCGCGCTCAGCGTGATGGCCGAGATCGTCCAGGTGCGGGCCGGCGCGCCGTCGCTGGCCCGCGTCACGCCGCTCGCCGAGCGGCCAGCCGCGCCGCAGCCGGAGGAGGCGACCGACCCGGTCTGCGGCATGACGGTGGCGGTCGCCGGCGCGCGCTTCACCGTCGAGCACGCCGGGCAGCGCTTCTACTTCTGCTGCCCCGGCTGCCGCCGCAGTTTCGAGAAACAACCCGAGCGGTACCTGCCCCGGACCGCCTGACCCGACGCCGGCGGCCCGGCCGCCCGCCACGAGGAGCGATCGCCGATGCAGTTCTCCGGCAGCCACCGCATCGAGGCCACGCCCGAGGAGGTCTGGGCCCTCGTCACCGACCCGCCCGTCGTCGCCTCCTGCGTCCCCGACGTCCAGTCGCTCGAGGTGACCAGCCCCGAGACGTTCAAGGCCGTCGTCAAGGCCGGGCTCGGCCCGGTGCGCGGCAAGTTCGCCTTCGACGTCCGCTGGGTCGAACTCGACGAGCCCCGGGTCGCCCGGCTCAGCGCGGAAGGGAAGACGCCCGGCAGCGCCGTCTCGATGGACGCCGCGATGACGCTGAGCCCCGCCGGCGAGCGAGCCACCGATCTGGCGTGGACCGCCGACGTCGTCGTCCGCGGCATGATCGCCAGCGTCGGCGCGCGCCTGATGAACGGCTTCGTCGAGAAGCAGACCGAGCAGTTCTTCGGCTGCCTCTCCGGCAAGGTCGCCGAAGGCGCGAGCACCGCCCCGGCCGACGAACCCGCCCGCCGGGCCGCGAGCATGTAACGCTTCGGCCGGGCTTCCCGTTCGCCTTGGTGACGACCGCCTGACTTCGCGCGGCCGCGGGTCGGTTCGTCACCACGTTCGGAGAATGCCGATGGACCGCTCGCCACCCAACGCCAGTCCCGACTGGTCCGCGGCGCGGCAAACCCGCCGCGCCCTGCTCGCCACGGTCGCGCTCCTCGCCGCGCCGCGCGGGCACACCGCCGCCGCGCCCATCGCGCAGCCGACCGTCGAGACCCTGCTGGTCCTGCCGGTCACCTCGCCGGACCCGCCCTACCCGTGGTTCTCCATCCAACTAATGACACTGGAACCGGGGTCGGTCGAGCCGTTCGGTCGAACCGAGTTCCACGGCGCCGGCGACATCGGCTTCGTGGTCGACCGGGGCGAGATCAGCTTCGAGGTCGACGGCCCGGCGCTGGTGGCCCGCACGGGCGGCAACGTGCTTGCCAACGGCATCCCCGTCGCCGCCGGCAGCGTCACGCGCCTCCTCCCGGGCGACCAAGCGGTGACGGCGGCCGGCGTCGTCTCCCGGCGACGCAACACCGGCTCGGTGCGGGCCGCGACCTGCGAACTGTCGGCCACCGACAATGGTCAGATCGTCGCCAACCACGACGGCATCCGGTTCTGGAATGCCGCACCGGAGTGCTTTCCACGGCTGTTCGCCGACGGCTCGCCGGCGACCCACGCCGTCGCCACCCTCCTCCGCGTCGCCCTGCCGCCCGACGCGCAGTTGCGCCTGCGCGACGTGCCGCACGCCGAGATGCTGGTCGTCGAGAACGGGGCGGTCGATCTTTTCAGTGGCGCAAACCCGCTGGTCGCCTCCGGCCTCAGCAGCGCACCGAAGTGCATGCTCCGGTTGATGCCCCCCAGCGGCCAGTCAGCGCTCGGGGCGATGTTCGATCCGGAGACCATCTTCCGCAGAGGCTCGGCCGAGCCGGCGACCATGCTGGTGGCGACGCTCACGCGGGGCACCGCGCCCGCCACATGAGCCCCTCGCCAGAGCAGGGGCGTAACAGTCCCGTCGGCTCCCCGTTCATCTTGGCAGCGACCGCCGAGCCGCGGCACGGAGCGGCCCGGGCGTCGTCCGCTCCGGGGGTGTCCGATGGCCGTGAAGACCCTTGCGTTCCGCCCTGTCACGAATCCGTCCCGGCACGGCCGGCGCGCCGTGCTGGCGGCGGTCGCGCTGGCCGCGGCCGGCGCGTCGCGAGTCCGCGCCGCCGTCGACAAGCCAACCGTCGAGACCATCCTGACCGTGCCGATCTCCGGGCGAGCCTTGCCCGATCCGCCCTACCCGTGGTTCGGCATCGAGTCGATGACGCTGGAGCCGGGGTCGGTCGAGCCGTACGGCAAGGCCGAGTTCCACGGCGTCGGCGACATCGGCTTCGTGGTCGACCGCGGCGAGATCAGCTTCGAGGTCGACGGCCCGGCGCTGGTGGCCCGGAAAGGAGGCAACGTGATCGCCAACGGCATCCCGGTCGCCGCCGGCAGTGTCACCGTGCTGCGGCCCGGCGACCAAGCGGTCACCGGTGCCGGCGTCGTCTCCCGA
Organism: Thermomicrobiales bacterium; assembly: GCA_039809985.1. Taxonomy (GTDB): domain Bacteria; phylum Chloroflexota; class Chloroflexia; order Thermomicrobiales; family UBA6265; genus JAICJJ01. The sequence goes on from JBDHWC010000096.1 coordinate 9,205, forward strand.
CGGCGCAACACCGGAACGGTGCAAGCTGCGACGTTCGAACTGTCGGCCACCGACTACGGAGACATCGAGTCCGACCACGACGGCATCTCGTTCTCCGACCCGGTGGCGGAGATGTACCCGTTCACGTTCCCTGACGGCTCGGCGACGACGCACGCCGTCGCGGCACTCCGCCGGGCCATCGTGCCGCCGGACGGCCAAGTTCGCCTCGGAGCGATGCCGGGGCTCCAGATGGCGGCCGTCGTCGACGGGACCGTCGACATCTTCCAAGGCACCAACCCCTCGGTGGCCTCCGGCCTCGACGCTGCGCCGACGCGCCTGCTGCGGATGACGCCGCAGTACGGCACGGTGGCCAGCGGGATCATGTTCTTGACGACCAGCATCTGGCGAAGCGGCTCCGACCAACCGGCCACCGTGCTGCTGGCGACGCTCGCCCCCGCCGCCGCGCCGCCGTCGGGAAGCTGACCACGAGCGCCGCCATGGCCGCCCGGCCGCCTCTCCCGATCGGCCACGACCCTGCGATCCCCGCCCCGCGCCATCGCCGTCGCGTTGACGTCCCCGTGGTTGGCGCGTCCCCGCCAAGTCTCTGCGGCCAAGCCGCAGATCGAGACCCTTCTGCGCATGCGCGTCGACGGACCGACCGACGTCTGCCAGTGGTTCGGCATCGAGGTCATGACTCTTGAGCCCGGCGCGGTCCAGCGTTGCGGTGACGAGCTCGGCCCCGGCGTTGGCGAGGTCGGGTTCGTCGCCCACCGCGGCTCGGTCCGGTTCGAGACCGACGGCCCCGCCCTGTTCGGCCGCCGAGG
>JBDHWC010000097.1:0-9887 GCA_039809985.1 Thermomicrobiales bacterium
CGGCGGCGTGCCGCGCTGGCTGGCCCCCGCCGCCGTCGCCCTCGTCCTGATCGTCGGCAGCGTGCTGCGGGCCGGCGGGGTCGGGTCGCTCCTGCGACTGCGACGGCCGCTCGCGACGGACGCCGATCCGGCGGCCGACGCCGCCCGCCCCGCGGTTTGACACCCCGCCGACCCGCTCCTATCCTAGGAGCCGAGACAATCCACGAACGGCGTTGATCAGGACGAGTACCCGGCGTCACCGTCAGAGAGGCAGGCCCCTGCGCTGCGAGGCCCGCCCGGCCCGACCCCGGCGAACACCCCCTGGGAGCTGGTCGCGAGGCCCGGCACCAGCCGGAGAGCGACCCGGTCGGCCCCGATAGCGGCCAGCCAAGAGCGGGCATGCCGCCGCATCGGTCGGCGCGCCCGGAACGGGGGTGGAACCACGCCGGCCCGGCGTCCCTTCGCGGGGACGCGGGCCGGCGTTTTCGCTGCCGTTCGGGGCAGCGGCACGATCGAGGAGCGCGGAGATGAGCGCAGCGGACATCGGCATCCAGGACGAGGTCGCCGGCATGGACATCGCCGTCGAGACCGGCGACGCCGCCGCCTACGAACTCGCCCGGATGCGCCACTCGGCCGCCCACCTGATGGCCGAGGCGGTGCAGGAGATCTTCCCCGACGCCAAGTTCGGGATCGGGCCGGCGATCGAGCACGGCTTCTACTACGACTTCGACCTGCCGCGCGCGCTGACCCCGGACGACCTGGCCGAGATCGAGCGGCGGATGACGGCGAACCGGGCCCTGGCCGAGCCGTTCCGGCGCGAGGTCGTCTCCCGCGAGGAGGCGCTGCGGATCTTCGGCGGCAACCCCTACAAGGTCGAACTGATCGAGAACCTCCCCGCCGACGAGATCATCACCACCTACCAACAGGGCCACTTCCTCGACCTCTGCCGCGGCCCGCACGTCCCCTCGACGGCCGAGATCGGCCCCTTCAAGCTGCTCAGCATCGCCGGGGCCTACTGGCGGGGCGACGAGAAGCGGCCGATGCTGCAGCGCGTCTACGGCACCGCCTTCCCGACGCAGGAGGCGCTCGACGCCCACCTCCTCCGGCTGGAGGAGGCGCAGCGGCGCGACCACCGGCGGCTCGGCAAGGACCTCGACCTCTTCTCGGTGAACGAGGAGATCGGCCCCGGCCTGATCCTCTGGCACCCGAAGGGGGCGATCGTCCGCTACCTCGTCGAGCAGTTCGAGCAGAAGGAGCAACTGGACCGCGGCTACGACCTCGTCTACACGCCGCACATCGCCTCGGAGAAGATCTACAAGACCTCCGGCCACCTCGAGACCTACCGCGAGAACATGTACTCGCCGATGAGCATCGAGGAGGTCGACTACTACCTGAAGCCGATGAACTGCCCCGGCCACATCATGATCTACAAGAGCCGGGTCCACTCCTACCGCGAACTGCCAATCCGCCTCGCCGAGCTCGGCACGGTCTACCGCTACGAGCGCTCCGGCACGCTGCACGGCATGCTCCGGGTCCGCGGCTTCACGCAGGACGACTCGCACATCTTCTGCACGCCGCAGCAGGTGGTCGACGAGGTGCGCGGCGTCATCGACTTCGCCATCCACATGGCCGGCGTCTTCGGCTACGAGTTCCAGGCCTACCTCGCCACCCGCCCGGAGAAGGCGATCGGCAGCGAGGAGGTCTGGGCCCGGGCGCTCGACGACCTGCGGCGGGCGATGGAGTCGCGCGGCCTCGCCTACAAGATCGACGAGGGGGGCGGCGCCTTCTACGGCCCCAAGATCGACATCAAGTGGGTCGACGCGCTCGGCCGGGAGTGGACCGGGCCGACGATCCAGGCCGACTTCAACCTGCCGGAGCGCTTCGACGTCACCTACATCGGCGAGGACGGCGAACGGCACCGGGCGGTGATGATTCACCGCACCCTGCTCGGCTCGATGGAACGCTTCGTCGGCGGCCTCGTCGAGCACTACGCCGGGGCCTTCCCGGTCTGGCTCGCGCCGGTGCAGGCGGTCCTGATCCCGATCACCGACGACCAGGTCGCCTTCGCCAAGGAGGTCGCCGCCGACTTCGCCCTCGCCGGGCTGCGGGTCGAGGTCGACGAGAGCCGCGACCGGATGCAGGCCAAGATCCGCAACGCCCAGTTGCAGAAGGTCCCCTACATGCTGGTCGTCGGCAAGCGGGAGGTGGAGGCCGAGGCGGTCGCCGTCCGGCTCCGCAACGGCCGGGACCTCGGGGCGCTGCCCGTCGCCGACGTGAAGGCGATGATCGCCGACCGGGCCGCCACGAAGTCGCTCCACCTCGACGACGCGGAGGAGGCGGAGGCCGCCGCCAAGGCCGCCGACTGACCAGCGGTCACGCGCGGGAGGGGGATCCCTCCCCCTCCCGCCAGACCTTCGGCCAGAGCAGCGGCAGCGTCGGCAGCACCCGCGTCTCGGCGATCGCGAGCAGGTCGGCTGGCGTCCCCGGCCGCTCCAGCCGGCAGATGTCGCACAGGGCCTGTGCGGGGCCGGCGAGCAGCGGCGACAGCGCCTTCAGCCGCAGGTGGTCGGGGTCCATCCGCCCTTCGCGCTTGAATCGGGCCCGGTCGAGCGCGTCGGCGTCCTTCAGCATCAGCAGTTCGAGCGGCGGGTTGGCGCCGTCCTCGATGTCGTGCCGGGCGCAGAGCGTCGCGACCAGGTCGAGGTCCGCGGCGCGCGCCGCCGGCCGCAGCCGGGGCAGTTCGTCCCGGACCCAGACGGACGCCCGCGCGCCGTGGTCGGGGTCGTACCCGTTGTTGACGCGGGCCACGTCGTGGCAGGCCGCGGCCCAGCGCAGTTCGGCCAGCCGCACCGGCCGCCCGTCCGCCCGGCCGAGCACGTCGGCCCAGATCAGGACCCGGGCGACGTGCGCCCAGCCGTGAATGCTCCCCCGCTGCTCCTCGCCGAACCACGCCGGGTCGGACAGGTAGGCCGCCAACGGCCCCGGATCGGTCACCTTCGATCCCCTTACCCGAACCGCCGCCAGTAGACGACCGCAACCAAGACGATGAAGAGCGGGTAGATGACCCGGGCGGCCACGTTCAGGTGGCTGAGGGTCGTCAGCCGTCGCTCCCGGTGCAACCGCTGGCCGACGATGCCGACCAGGATCAGCAGCGCCGAGAGGAAGATGAAGGCGTAGAAGATCCACTCGATGGCGACCGTGTAGCCGACCTCCGGCAGCGACTTGGTCACGTCGCTCATCAGCACGGCGGCGGTCAGGATGCCGGTGATGCCGAAGGAGACCCGGGTCGCGGTGTCCTCGACCGGGAAGAAGAGCGAGACGTAGGTGACCACCGCCAGCAGCGCCAGCGGCAGCAGGTTCTTGATCAGGAACGAGCGGAGGTCGCGCTCGATCGTGATGTCGGCGGTGAAGGTCGAGAACTCGACGCCGGCGGTCGAGGCGGTCGCGCTCGGGTCGCCCAGCAGGGCGGTGCTGCCGATCGAGCCCTGGTAGTACTCGAGCCGGCTCGCGTCCCAGTTCGGGATGTCGTTGATCGAGACCGTGCCGTTCAGGCCGCTGGTGAGGCGCGCCTTCTGGGTGGCGTCGAGCAGCGCCGGCTCGATCGCGAAGACGAGCTCGGACGCCGGCAGCAGCTTGTTGGCGAACTCGATCGGCAACTGCTGCTTGTCGAACGGGAAGTCGCGGAACTCCATCGGCGCTTGGAAGGTGCTCTTCACCCGGTAGAGCGCGTAGGTGACGTTCCCGACCGTCGTCGTCTTGATCGGGTCGCCCAGCGCGAGGGACGGGTCGACCGCGTTGAGGAACGTGATCGCGGTCGGCTTGTTGTCGCCGGCGTACTTCAGCCAGACGAAGAAGTCGGCGGTGAAGGTCTGGCTGGCCAGGTCGAGGTCGCCGACTTGGTTGACGTTGATGCCGGCAAAGACGATGCGCTGCTGCCGCAGGTAGTGGTCGCCCGCCTTGATCACCGAGCCGTTCTTCAGGTTGGCCTCGAGGTTGGGGTCGCTCGCCGGGTTGAGGAAGACGTACTGCACCGGCACCGAGGAGAACTCCCCGTTGTGCGCCACCCCGAACTCGACCGCCTGCACCGCCGAGCGCGTCGCGTCGAAGTAGAGCGGGCCGAGGATGCCAGCGATGCCGGTTTCGGGGCTGGTCATCGCCTCGAGGCTGTCGCGGATCGCGGCGCGCTGCTTGGGCAGGTCCTCCGCCCCCTCGGCGACGGCCTGCCTAATCCCGTGCAGCCCGGCGAGGGCCGCGTTGTAGGAGGTCGCGCCGCGCCAGCCCGGCTCGGTGCCGTAGGCCGCCTTGTACGCGTTGTACCAACGCAGCGCCTCGCTGGTCAGCGAGTCGAGGACCAGCGGGGAGGCGACGATCATCCCGTTGCCGACCGACCCGGCGTTCGCCTGCTCGACCGGTGAGTCGACCAGCGAGCGCAGGAAGCTGTTGCTGGCCATCGAGTCGCCGCCGAGGATCGTGGCCTTGACGCCGGCTTCTCGCAGCGCGATCACGGTCTGCCGGGCCGACCCGATCGACATCAGGACGGCGATCGGGCCGGGGTCGGGGTCGGCCTTCACCTTCGCCACCGCCGCGGCGATGCTGGCGGCCGTTGCCTCGTCGCCGTGCTCGGTGTCGACCTCGATCGCCTGCCGAATCTTCAGTTTGCCGGCGGCCCCCTTCTCGACGCCGGTCGCGAGCGTCCGCCCGTAGTCGCTGCTGCCGTGGATGACGGTCAGGTGATCGGCGTCGAGCTGGCCGTGGGCGTAGGTCGCCAGCAGCAGCCCCTCGGTCGTGTTGTCGAAGAGCAGCCGGAAGGCCCACGGGTTCTCCGCCGTGACCTGCGGCGACGTGGCGCTCGGCGTCAGCATCGGGATGCCCGCCTTGGCGTAGATCGGGCCGGCGGCGAGCGACGTGCCGCTCAAGGTGTGCCCGATCACCAGCAGCGCCTGGTCGTCGGCGACGATCTGGTTCGCCACCGCCACCGCGCGATCGGGGTCCCCTTGGTCGTCGTAGGTCTGCACGGCCAGCGGCCGGCCGTTGATCCCGCCCGTCTGGTTGGTCTGCTTGACGAGCATCTTGACGCTGTCGACGATCTCCCGCCCTTGCGCCGCCGAGTCCCCGGTGAGCGGCACCGCGACCGCGATCGTCAGCGGCCTCCCCCCCGTGGTGGCTCGGTTCTCCCGAACCAGGAAGGCCACGCCTGCCAGCAACAGCAGCAACGCGGCGGCGCCGGCGATCCACCAGTTGCGCCGCCGGTCGCGGCGGCTCGCCGCCTCGAATGCCCGGCCGGACAGGTCGGGCGGCGGCGGCGGGTCGATGATGCCCTCAAGCTCCTCGGGGAACTCGGGCTCGACCCGGCGCAGCCGCGCCAGTTGGGATCGGGCCGACGAGTCCTCGTTGACCTCCACCGCCCGCTCGAGGCAGTAGCGGCGTTCGCCGTCGTTCCGGGCGACCGAGGCGAACCAGAGCCACGCAGGCTCGTAGGTCTTGTCGAGGTGCAGCGCCTCGGCGAAGTTCTGCCGCGCCGCGTCGAGGTTGCCGTTCTGCGCCTCGGCCATGCCTCGGCGGGTCAGCCCGACCGCCGTCAGCCCACTGTCTGCCACCGCGACCCTCCGCGGCCCCCGCCGCCGCGCGCAGCGCGAACCGGCCTGTGTTGCCGGACGGCAACACAGGTCGCCCGCGTCAGTTGACAATTCCCGCGGATTATGCGGGTTGATGCCGCCGACTCACAACCTGAGAGCAGTCACTCAGGTCGCGGCGAAGCCCTCCATGATGGCGCAGACGTGCTTGATCCCGAGCAGGAAGTGATCGACGTAGACGTTCTCGTTCGGGGCGTGCGCGTCCGACCGGGCGTGGCCCACGCCGGCGGTCACCGCCGGGATGCCGAACCGGTCGGCCAGTTCGTACCACGGGCCTGATCCGGCCGAGGTCGGCACCACCACCGGCTCCGCCCCGTACAGTTCGCGCGCCGTCTCGACCGCGACCCGGGCGATCGCCGAGTCGGGCGCGGAGCGGCCGGGGTGCTCCGGGCCGAGCAGCTCGGCCTCGATGTCCGTGAATCCCAGCCGGTCGAGGTGCGCCCGCAGCAGGCGGAAGATCTCCTCCGGGTCCTGGTCCTTGACCAGCCGCATGTCGACCTTGGCCATCGCCCGGTTCGGCAGCACCGTCTTCGAGCCCGGCCCGGTGTAGCCGCTGAGCAGACCGGAGATGGTGCAGGTCGGCTCGAAGTAGTCGCGGCGGCGCAACTCGTCCCCGGTCAGGCCGAGCAGGAAGGCGTCGATCCCGTACTGCTCGCGGCGCTTCGCCTCGGTGTCCGGCATCGCCGCCAGCATCGCCAGCTCGTCGGCGGTCGGCGGCACCACCTTGTCGTAGAAGCCGGGGATCAGCACCCGCTCGTCCGGCCCCTTCAGGCTGGCAAGGGCCCAGACCAGCCGCCACGCCGGGTTGGGGACCGAGGTGGCCACCGACGAGTGCAGGTCGCTGCGCGCGCCCTTCGCCCGCAGTTCGACGTAGCAGATTCCCTTCAGCCCGAGGTGGATGAGCGGACGGCCGTCGATGTCGACCCCGCCGAACTCCCAGATGCAGCCGTCGGCGGCAACGAGGTCGGGCCGGGCCGCGGCGAAGGCGCCGATGTGGGGCGAGCCGATCTCCTCCTCCCCCTCGACCACGAACCTGACGCGCAGCGGCAACTCGCCTCGCACCGCCTGCCACGCCCGGATCGCGGCGACCCGGGCGGCGATGTTCCCCTTGTTGTCGGCGACGCCGCGGGCCCAGATTCGGCCGTCCCGGATCTCCGCCCCCCACGGGTCGCTGTCCCACAGCTCCAGCGGCTCGGCCGGCTGCACGTCGTAGTGGTTGTAGAAGGCGAGCGTCCGCGCCGACCGCCCCGGCAGCGCGGCGCAGACCACCGGGTACGCTCCCGGCACCGTCACCGCCTCGACCGTGGCCCCCAGCCCGGCCAGCAGCCCCTCGACCATCGCCGCCGTCTCGGCCATGCCGACGCCCTGCGCCGCCACGCTCGGCTGTCGCAGCAGCGCTTGCAGCATCGCGACGTACTCGTCGGCGTGGGCGTCGACGTGGGCGTAGACGTCGGAGAGGTCGCTCACGGTTGGCATCTCCCGCGGATCCGGCCGGGTGGCCGGCGCGATCCGCTAGTTGTCGCGCCGGCGCAGCAGGGCGAGCGCGGTCAGGGCGTAGGCGCGGGTGGCGTCGAGCACCTCGTCGATGCCGACCCACTCGTCCGGCACGTGGGCGAGGCGCGGGTCGCCCGGGCCGTAGATGATCGTCGGGCAGCCGGCTTGGGCGAAGAAGCGGCCGTCGGTCCCCATGCTGAACCCGGTCAGGTCGGTCGACATCCCGAGGTAGCCGTTGGCGGCGCGCATCGCCACCACCGACTCCCCGTCCTCGTCGGCCAGCGTCGGGGCCACGGCCCAGTGCGGCCGCACCTCGACCGAGACGCCGGGCATCCCGGCCACCGCCCGCTCGGCCACCGCCCGCAGCTCGGCCACCGCCTCCTCCGGCGTCTCCCCCGGCACCAGCCGGCGATCGACGAAGAAGCGGCACTGGTCGGCCACCACGTTCTGCTTGACGCCGCCGCTGATCATGTTGACCGACGCGGTCGAGGGGTGGAAGTACGGGTGGGTGCGCGACGCGAGCTGCGGCCCCAGTTCCTCGCCGAGCGCGACGATGACACGGGCCGCGCCCTCGATCGCGTTCGCCCCCTCCCACGGCAGCGCGCCGTGCGCCGCCCGGCCGGAGACGACGACCTCGCTGCTCGCCGCCCCCTTCTCGCCGACCGCGACCCGGTTCAGCGTCTGCTCGCCGACGATCACCCAGTCCGGCTTGTAGCCGAGACCGGCGATGGTGGCCCGCGCGCCGCCGCCGCCGCTCTCCTCGTCGGCCACCTCGTTCACGACCAGCCGGCCGCGCAGCGGCACCCCGGAGCGGGCCAGTGCGGCCCCGGCCATCACCTGCGCCGTGACGCTCGCCTTGTCGTCGCCGGCCCCCCGGCCGTAGACCCGGTTCTCGGCGATCTCGGCCGCAAACGGCGGGTGGGACCACGCCGCCAGCTCGCCGGTCGGCACCACGTCGACGTGGGCGTTGAAGAGCAGGGCCGGCCCGTCGTCGGGGCCGAACTCGGCGATCAGGCTCGGCTGGCCCGGGGCGTGCTCGACGTGGCGCAGGCGGAACCCGGCGGCGCGCAGCGGCTCCTCGCAGACCGCGATCGCCTCGGCGGTGTCGCCCGGCGGGTTGACCGAGGCGACCCGGACCAACCGTTGCAGGAACGACGTGACCAAGCCGGGGTCGATCCCGACCAGGACGCGCTGCGCCTCGGCGGCGGTGAAGGGGGGAGTGGGATTGTCGTCGGACGGGGACTCGGGCCTGGCCACCGGACACCTCGCGGGTTCGCGCTCAGATCGGAGCGGGCCGGTCGCGCCCGGCCCGGGACGGTGCGCCAGTATACTCGTGTCAGTCTGGCGGCCCCCGGACGGGCCGCGACCGCCGCCGTTGCGGAGAGGAGATCCCGGATGAAGCATCGCGTCGCGATGGTGCTGGCCGCCAACTACGAGGACTCCGAGGCGACCTCGCCTAAAGCGCACCTCGAGGCGCTCGGGGCCGAGGTGACGACGGTCGGGGTCGAGCGCGGCGTCGTCAACGGCAAGAAGGGCGGCTCGATGGCGGTTGAGAAGACCTTCAGCGAAGTCACCCCGCAGGAGTTCGACCTGCTCGTGATCCCCGGTGGCGGCGCGCCGGAGAACCTGCGCATCCACGACGACGCGGTCGCCTTCACCCGCGAGTTCGTCGCCTCCGGCAAGCCGGTCGGCTCGATCTGCCACGGTGCGCAACTCCTGATCTCGGCCAAGGTGCTCGCGGGCCGCACCGTCACCTGCGTCAACAAGATCCGCGACGACGTGATGAACGCCGGCGCGACCTACGTCGACGAGCCGCTCCACATCGACGGCAACCTGATCACCTCGCGCGTCCCCGGCGACCTGCCCGTCTTCAACGACGCGCTCGGCCGGGCGCTGGCCTAGGGGATTGGGGATTGGGGATTGGGGATTGGGGATTGGGGATTGGGGATTGGAACAATGATCGCTGCCGCGGACCGGACGGGGGCGGCGCTCGACCGCCAGTCCCCAGTCCCTAGTCCCTAACCCCCGCCGACCATGTACGCCCCACCCGGTGCTGCCGCCCCCGACGTTGGCGACCTCGAGGTCGTCAGCGACGGCGACCGCCTGCACCTCTTCCACCTCACGCTGCCGAACCACGACGTGATCCAGCACGCCGTCTCAGACGACGGCCTGACGTGGCGACCGTTGCCGCCCGCCCTCCGCACCGGCGAGCCCGGCGACGCCGACGACGACCAGGTCTGGACGATGAGCGTCGTCCGCGACCCGGTGCGCGACCGCTGGGTGATGCTCTACACCTCGCTCTCGTCCGCCGACGGCGGCAGGGTGCAGCGCATCGGGATGGCGACCTCCAGCGACCTCGTCCGCTGGCAGAAGTCGCCCGCCAACCCGGTCGCCGCCCCCGACCCCCGCTGGTACGAGGCCGACCCGGCGGCCTGGGGGTCGGTCTCCTTCCGCGACCCGAAGACGCTCCGCGTCGGCGATCGCTGGTACGCCACGCTTGACGCGCGCGAGGCGACCGGCCCGTTCCTCCGGCGCGGCTGCGTCGGGCTCCTCGCCTCCGACGACCTCGACACGTGGCGCGTCGAGCCGCCGCTCTTCGCGCCGCGCCGCTTCTGGGACCTCGAAGTGCCGCAGGCGTTCCGACTCACCGACGAGATCGCCGACGCCGACCCCGAGGCTGGCCCGTGGGCCCTGACCGCCTCGATCATCGAGGACCGGACCCAGCGCTACTGGCTCGCCGACCGCTTCCGCGGCCCGTGGCGGACCCCGCCCGACGGCGGC
>JBDHWC010000098.1:0-9842 GCA_039809985.1 Thermomicrobiales bacterium
GTTCGGGGCCGAGGGGGCGGCCCCGGGCGAGCCGGGGCTGGCGATCTCGGTCGACGCGCCGGACCCCGCGCCGCCGTTGCCGGCCGCGGTCGAGGTGGCGGTCTACCGGGTGGCCGAGGAGGCGCTGGCGAACGCCGCGCGGCACGCCGCGGCCCGCCGCTGCCGGGTCCGGCTGACGGTCGACGACCGCGTCGCCCTGACGGTGGAGGACGACGGGGTCGGGATCGACCCCGGCCACCCGCCCGGCGTCGGACTGCTCTCGATGCGGGAGCGGGCCGAGGAACTTGGTGGCCGTCTCGCGGTCGGGCCCGGCCCGGACGGTCGCGGCACCCGGGTCGCGGTCGAGCTGCCGCTCGCCCCCCGGGACGAGGCCCGCGCCGATGACTGAGCCCGCGCGCGAGCCGGACCCGATCCGGCTGCTGGTGGCGGACGACCACCCTCTCTTCCGGCACGGCCTGCGGACCCTGCTGGAGACCGTGCCCGGCTTCGAGGTTGTCGGCGAGGCGGTGCAGGGGGAGCAGGCGGTCGAGCGGGCGCTCGCGCTCCGCCCCGACGTCGTGCTGATGGACCTCCAGATGCCGGGCACTGGCGGCATCGCCGCCACACGGGCGATCGCCGAGGCGGCCCCGGAGGTCCGGGTGCTGATCCTGACGCTGTTCGACGACGACGCCTCCCTCTTCGCCGCGCTGCGGGCCGGGGCCCGCGGCTACGTGCTGAAGGAGACGGACGAGGAGGAACTGGTGCGGGCGATCCGCGCCGTCGCCAACGGCGAGGCGATCTTCGGGCCGGCGATCGCGGGCCGGGTGCTGGCGTGGTTCGCCGCCCCCCGCGCCGCGCCGCCTCCCGCCTTCCCGGAACTGACCGAGCGGGAGCGCGACGTGCTGCGCCTGATCGCCCAGGGGCGGGCGAACCCGGTCATTGCCCGGCAGCTCGGGCTGGCCCCGAAGACGGTCGCCAACCACGTCAGCGCGATCTTCGGCAAGCTGCAGGTGGCCGACCGGGCCGAGGCGATGCTCCGGGCCCGCGACGCCGGCCTCGGCTGAGGTCGCCGCTACGTCAAACGACGCACTCCGGCAAACCCGACCCCCTCCCAGCCTTGAAAACGGGCGACTTTCGCGGCGGCAGACGCTACGATCAGGGCGCGTCGGCCTCCTGTCGAGCCGACGTCCCAGCCACGAGGTATCGTTGTGACCCTTCCCAGCCCTGATCGCGGGAACACCGTGCCGGAGCGCGAGTCCTTCACCCCCGAGGAGCGTCGCCTCGTCGCGCTCCTCGCCGCCTGCGCCTTCCTCGGGCTGGTCAACTTCGTGGCGATCTCCCCGTTCCTGCCGGAGATCGCCGCCTCCCTCGGCTCCACCGTGCCGCTGGTCGGGCAGGTGACGACCGTGCTTGCTCTCGCCAGCGCCGCGCTCGGCCTCGTCTCCGGGCCGCTGGCGGACGTGCGCGGCCACCGACGCCTGCTGCTGGTCGGGATCGCCGCCGTCGCCCTCAACCTCGCCGGCACCGCGTTCGCGCCGAACCTGCCGGTCCTGATCGGCCTCGCCGTCGTCGCCGCCATCGGCGACTCGCTCCTCTTCGGGCTGCCGTTCGCCGTCGCCGGCGAGCGATTCAGCGGCGACCTCCGTCGCCGGGCGGTGGCCTGGATCTCGGCCGGCCTCTCGCTCGGCGTCGTCGTCGCCCCGCCGCTGCTCGCCATGATCGGCAAGGTGGTCGGCTGGCGCGGCGCGATGCTGGTCGCCGCGGCGGTGACGCTCGTCACCCTCGTCCCGGCGACTCGCCTCCTCCCGGCCGACGCGCCGGCGGCCGGGTCGCTCGACCTTCGCGTCCTCGCCGACGCCTACCGGCCGTTGCTCGACAGCCGGCCGACCCTCGGGCTGCTGGCCGCGGTCGGCCTGCGGGCGATCGGGATGATCGGGCCGCTCGTCTTCTTCGGCGCGTTCGTCGCCGAGCGGCTCGGCGGCGGCCCGGACCTCGTCGCCACCGCCTACCTCGCGATCGGCCTCGGCATTCTCGGCGGCGACGTCTTCTCCGCCAACCTGCCGGGGCACTGGCCGCTGCGGCCGCTGGCGGTGGCGGCGATCGCCGTCAGCAGCCTCCTGTTCGGGACGTTCCTCGGCGGGGAGATGCCGGTGCCGACCGCGCTCGTCCTGGTCGCCGTCGCCGGGTTCGTCTCCGCCGTCGCCTGGATCGCGCTGACCACCCTGCTGACCCAGTGGACCCCCGCCGGCACCGGCACGACGATGGTGCTCAGCGGCTCCCTGACCAACCTCGGGACCGCGGTCGGGGCGGCGGCGGGCGGCGCGGCGATCGCCCTCGGCGGCTACCCGGCGCTCGGCGTGCTGGTGCCGGTGGTGACGATCCCGGCGGCCCTGCTCGTCCTCTGGGCCACCAGCCGGCAGCCGGTCGGGGCGGTCGCGGCGGCGGACTGAGCGCCCGGGCGCGGGCGCGGCGCGTCGTTCCCTTTCCGCCGCGCCGCCCGAGAAGAGGGGGCCACGTTCGACTGCGGCCCCGAGTCCCCTGGCCGGTCTCGCGGGGATGGCCCCACCCCAGTTCTCGCCTGCCACGGTGGCCAGACGGGGGAGGTCTCCGTCGGGAAGCCGGGACACCGCGGCAACCTGAGGGTCAGGGGAGGGCCAGTCGGGCGACCTGCGCGCACCCGCGGTGGCAACGGAACGACACGGGGTCCGTCGGAAAGCCGTCGCGCAACGGCAATGGGGGGCTGGGGAGGGCTGGGCCCTCCCCCGGTTGGCCGCCTTCCCCTCGTCCGCCGCGACCTGACAGAGGGGGGCCCTGTTGGGAAGCGACAACTCGGGACCGGAGGGCGGTTTGGCTCCCCCGAGTCGGCGACATTGCTTCACCCGGCACGGCCCGGACGGCGAGACCTCCGCCGGAAGGTCGCCGCTCAGCGGCGATCCGGGGTTCGGAGGAGGGCTTGGCGCTCCCTCTAGAATGGTCTTCCCCTCTCCCGCCATGGTCAGACAAGGCGGGGTCGTCGTCGGGAAGCCGCCGCGCCGCGGCGATCCGGGGGTACGAGGGAGGGCTTGGCCTTCCCCCGAACAGGTTTCTCCCCCTCTCCCGCCGCTGCCTGACACAGGGAGGTTTCCGCTGGGAGGCAGCGGCCCCATGGCCGCGCTCTCCTGGCACGACCTAACGACAGGTTCCACCGGGAAGCCGCCGCGCAGCGGCAAACGGGGGGTCGGGGGGAGGGCTTGGCCCTCCCCTGAGCCTGTAGCCTCCCTCCCCCGCCGCCGCGACTGACAGGGGGAGGTGTCTGATCGGTGGCGGCGGGCCCGGCAGCACGCGGCGAAAGCCGCGGTCGACCAGATTGCTGCCCTGGTCAGCCGCCGCTGGAGAGGGGCTCGTGGGTGAGGGCGACTCCGGCGGGGCCAGCCGCGAGCGAGCGGGAGCGCCGCTACCGACGGCGCAGCAGCTGGTCCGCGCCGACGGCGAACATGATCAGCAGGCCCTGCACGATCTGCTGGTAGATCGTGTCGATCCCGAGCAGGTTGAAGCCGTTGCCGATCATCGCGAGGATCAGGACGCCGACCACCGCCCGCCAGACCGACCCCTCGCCGCCCATCACGCTCGTGCCGCCGACGACCGAGGCGGCGATGGCCGAGAGCTCCAGCCCGACCCCGAGGTCGGGCTGGGCCGAGCTGGTGCGCGAGGCAGCCAGCACCCCGGCGATGCCGGCGCAGAGGCCGGTGATGACGAAGGCGGTGCCCCGCACCCACTCCACCCGGACCCCGGAGAGGCGCGCCGCCTCCGGGTTGCCGCCCACCGCGTAGAGGTAGCGGCCGTAGGTCGTCCGGGTCAGCAGGAAGCTGGTGACGAGGATCACCACCGCGTAGACCCAGACCGAGTACTTCGCGCCGAGCAGCGTCCGGGTGCCGAGGACCGCGAAGCGCTCGTCGGTGACGGTCACGATCATGCCGCCGGTGACGAGGATCGCGATGCCGCGGAAGACGATGCTGGAGGCGAGGGTGGCGATGAACGAGTTGATCCGGACCCGGTTGACGAGGAACGCGTTCAGCAGTCCGAGCACCCCGCCGGAGAGCATCCCGACCGCGATCCCGAGCCACGGGTTGCCGACCAGCGCCACCTTGCAGGCGACCACCGCCGCCACCGCGAAGATCGCCCCGACCGAGAGGTCGAACACCCCGGCGATGATCCCGAGCGTGACGCCGCAGGCGATGATCCCGACCGGGGCCGACTGGTCGAGCACGTTGAGCAGGTTGCGCGGCGTCAGGAACTTGTCGCTGGCGAGACTGAGGGCGGCGAAGAGGGCGAGGAAGCTGACAATGATGCCGTAGCTGCGGACGTCGACCCGCCGCCACGCCGGGACCGCCTCCCGCGCGGTCGGGTTCGCCTCGGTCACCCCGCCCTCCTCTCCGCGCCGTCGCGCACCGACTGGAACGCCGCCTGCATCACCTGCTCCTTCGTCGCCCCCTCGCCCGCCAGCTCGGCGACGACGCGGCCGCCGCGCAGGACGAGGATCCGGTGCGAGAGGCCGAGCACCTCCTCGATCTCGGAGGAGATCAGGAGGATCGCCATCCCGCCCGCCGCCAGCTGGGCGAGCAGCTCGTGGATCTGCCGCTTCGCCCCGACGTCGACGCCGCGGGTCGGCTCGTCCGCGATCAGCACCCGCGGCTGCCGCAGCAGCCACTTGCCGAAGAGGACCTTCTGCTGGTTGCCGCCGGAGAGGCTCTGCACCGGGGCCTCGACCGAGGCCGCGCGGACCCCGAGCCGCCGCACCTCCCGCTCGGCCGCGGCCCGTTCCCGCCGCTGGTCGACGACGCCGCCGCGGGCGAGCGCGCCGAGGGCGGCGAGGGTGGTGTTCTCCCGCACCGAGCGGGTCATCACCAGGCCCTGCTCTTTGCGGCTCTCCGGCAGCATCGCGATCCCGGCGTCGGAGGCCTCGCGCGGGGTGCGGACGCGCACCGGCCGGCCGTCGATCCGCACCTCGCCCCGCTCGATCGGGTCCGCCCCGAAGATGGCGCGGGCGATCTCGGTCCGGCCGCTGCCGACCAGCCCGGCGAGGCCGAGCACCTCGCCGGCCCGGATCGCGAGCGAGACGTCGTGGATCGCGCCGCGGCGGGTCAGGCCGGTCGCCTCCAGCACGACCGGGTTGCCGGCCGGGTCGGGCGGCCGCAGCGGCGCCTCCCGCTCGAGGCTGCGGCCGATCATGCCGAGGACCAGGCTCTGCTCGGTCTCGGCGGCGGCGGGCGCGGTCCGCACCAGCCGGCCGTCGCGCATGATCGCCACCTCGTCGGCGACGGAGAGCACCTCGTCGAGGAAGTGGGAGACGAGGACGACGGCGGTGCCGCCGGCGGCGAGCCGGCGGATGATCCGCAGCAGGCGGTCGGTCTCGTCGGCGGTGAGGCTGGCGGTCGGCTCGTCCATCAGGATCAGCCGGGCGTTGCGGGCCATCGCCCGCAGGATCTCGACCTTCTGCTGCTCGGCCACCCGCAGCCGGCCGACCCGGGCCTCCGGGTCGAGGCCGAAGCCGGTGGCGGCGTTCAGCCGGTCGAAGCGGGCCCGGATCGCGGCTGGGTCGACCAGCCCGCCCCGGGCCTGCTCAACCCCGAGGAAGACGTTCTCGGCGACGCCGCGGGCGGGGACCAGCGCCAGTTCCTGGGCGATGGTCGCGATGCCGTGGGCCAGCGCGTCGCGCGGGCCGCGGAAGCGGACCGGCGCGCCGTCGACCAGCAGCTCGCCGCCGTCCGGCGCGTGCACCCCGCCGATCATCTTGGCGAGGGTCGACTTGCCCGCCCCGTTCTCGCCGACGAGGCCGAGCACCTGTCCCGGCCGGACCGCGACCGAGACGCGATCGACCGCCTGCACGCCGCCGAACCGCTTGCTCAGCTCGCGCGCCTCGACGAGGGGGCGGCCGGGACCGGCCGCCCCCTCGCCCCCGACGGTCGGCTCGGGGTCGCCTAGGCGTCCCACTGCCCCTCGAACCCGGCCGGGATGTTCTCCTTCGTGCCGAGCGGGTTGCCGAGCAGCTTGGCGGTGTCGACCGAGGTCGGGACCTTCTCGCCGCGGGCCGCCGCGATCGCGATCTCGGTCGCCTTCGCGCCGGCGTCCGCCTCGGCGTCGAGGAAGATGGCGAACCAGCGGCCGTCCTTGACGGCGGCGACCGCCTGCCGCGGCGCGCCGTTGCCGATCAGGAGCACCTTCCCCTCGAGCCCGGCGTCCTTGACCGCCTGCTCGGCCCCGAGGATCGCCTGCGAGGAGCCGATGATCACGTTCACGTCGGGGTGGGCCTGCAGCACGTCCTGGGCCGCCTTCAGGCCGCTCGCCTGCGTGTAGCCCCCCTCCGGCGAGGCGACGACGGCGATGTCGGGGTCCGCCTTCAGGCCGTTGAGGACGGCGTCGGTGCGGGCGTTGTCGAGCGGCAGCGACTTGAAGCCCTGCAGGTAGGCGACGTTGCACGGCTTGGTGTCGACCTTGGCGCAGGCCATCTTGCCGAGCTCGGCCAGCGCCTCGCCGTTGCCGACGATCGACTGGCCGACATAGGAGGCCATCCCCGGCACCTGCGGCTCGATCGAGCTGTAGTCGGTGCCGATCGGGGTGAACTCGCCGACGACGGTGATGCCGGCGGCGATCGCCTCCTTGATCGGCGGCACCACCGCGTTGCCGTCGTTGGCCTGGACGACGAACGCCTGGAACTCGCCGGAGGTGGTCGCGTCCTGGATCTGGGCCACCTGCTTGGCGGAGTCGAAGTTCGGGTCGAAGAACTTCGCCTCGGCGCAGAACTCCTTGGCCGCCTGCTGGACGCCGGTCCACGTCGCCTGCGCGAAGCCGTTCGCCGCCGCGAACCCGAAGAACGCGACCTTGATCGGCTTGACCTTGCTGCAGTCCATTGGCGCGGCCGGGGTCGCGTCCTGCGCCGCCGCGCCGCCGACCTTGGCCAGCCCGGCGGCGGCCGCCGCCGGCAGCACCAGCGCCGCCACCGCGGCCCGCAGCCGCTGCCGGTTCCCGATCCGCCGGCTCGCCAGTTCCTCGAACGTCATCGTCCGCTCCTTGCCCGTGTCGTCCGCGATGCCCCGGCCCTCGCCGGTTCCCGTGCCTTGCGCCCGAGTTCCTAGACGTCGACGCCGTAGACCGCCTTCGCCGCCTCCGGCGAGACGTGCCGGTTGCGGACGTCGTCGCGGACCCGCTCCGGGTCGCGCTCGGCGGGGTCGCCGAAGCCGCCGCCGCCGCCGGTCATCGTCCGCACCACGTCGCCCCGCCTCAGGATGACGCGGCTGCACTTCAGGAGCCGCCGCTCGTCCGCCCGGCCGGGGTTGACGACGACGACCGGCGGCGTCGCGTCGCGGCCGCCGAACAGGCCCCAGCCGGGGGTTCGCGAGCGCTCGAACCAGAGGTTCATCAGCGCCTGCTCGCCGTCGATGGTGTACTCGCGGACGATGCCGTTGCCGCCGCGGTAGCGGCCGGGGCCGCCGGAGTCGGCCCGGTAGCCGTACCACGTCATCCGCATCGGGTACTTGGTCTCCAGCACCTCGACCGCGAGGTCCTTCAGCGAGCCGTTGACGTTGTTGATCAGGCCGCTCTCGCCGTCGGAGCCGTCCCAGCCGCCCCAGCCGCCGACGGTCGGCTCGAGGTCGAGCCACGGCGCGCCGGTGCGGTGGTCGACGCCGGAGAGGCTGATCACCATCGAGTCGCCGTAGCTGGCCCCCGCCGCCTGCGCCGGCAGCACCTCCGAGAGGGCCTTGACGACGAGGTCGATCAGCAGCCCGAGCGGGGTGAAGTACCACTGGCAGGGGGAGGGGGGCTGCGCCCCCAGCACCGAGCCGGGCCGGACCGCGACCGACAACGGCTTGAAGGCCCCGCCGTTCGGCGGGTTGGCCGGGTTGATCAGCAGCTTGTAGGCGACGCGGCAGGCGGAGATCGCCTGCGCCTCGCCGCAGTTGACCGGGCCGGCCTGCGCGTCGTCGCTGCCGGTCAGGTCGATCGTCATCTCGTCGCCGGCGACGGTGACGGTCAGCCGGACCCAGACCGGGTTCTCGGTGACGCCGTCGTTGTCGAGGCACCCCTCGGCGGCGTAGGAGCCGTCCGGGATGGCGGCGACGGCGGCGCGCTCGAAGCGCTCGGTCTGGGCGAAGATCTCGTCCCGGGCGGCGGTGATCAGCGGCATCCCCCAGCGGGCGATGATCGCCGAGAGGCGGGCCTGCCCGGTGCGGGCGCAGGCGATCTGGGCCCCGAGGTCGCCGATGGCGGGGTAGGAGAAGCGGCTGTTGCGGCCGAGCAGGTCGGTCAGGTCGGGCCGCTGCTCGCCCCCCTCGACGACCTTGGTCGGCCCCAGCCGGATCCCCTCCTGGAAGATCGAGGTGGAGTCCATCGGGCCGCCGGCGTCCTTCGCCCCCACGTCGAGCCAGTGGGCGCGGGAGGCGGCGAAGCCGACCAGCTCCCCCTCGTGGAAGATCGGCCCGAAGACGGTCATGTCGTTGAGGTGGGTGCCGGTCAGGTACGAGTCGTTCATGATCCAGATGTCGCCCGGCTGCCAGACCGCGCGACCGTACATCTCCTCGGTCAGGCGGGTGCAGATCTCGAGGTTGCCGAGGAAGATCGGCAGGCCGGCCGACTGCCCGAGGATGCGGTGCTCGCCGTCGAGCAGCGCCACCGAGCAGTCCTTCATCTCGTAGATGACCGGCGTGTAGGCCGAGCGGATCAGGGTCGCGTTCATCTCGTCCGCCGCCGCCGTGAAGGCGTTGCGGATGATCTCGGTCGTGATCGGGTCGATCGTCGTCGTCGCCATCATGCCTCCTCGCCGACCGTGACCACCAGCGCGCCGAAGGGGTCGACCCGCAGCGTTGCCCCGGGCGGGACCACGGTCGTCGCCGTCGGCTCGCTGACGATCGCCGGGCCGGGCAGCACCGCCCCGATCGGCAGGTCGTCGCGGTGGACGATCGCGGTCGGCCGCGCCGCCCGGCTGAAGACGACCTCGGCGGTGACCGACGGGAAGGTCGGGTCCGCCGCCGCCGCCCGCCGCGCCGGCTCGATCCGCCCGAGGTCGCCGAGGGCGACCGTCCGCAGGACGACCAGCTCGACCGGGGCGCCCGGGTTGCTGTGCCCGAACCGCCCTTGGTGGGCGGTGTGGAAGCGGCCGGCGAGCGCCGCCGCGAAGCCGTCGCGCCGCGGCTCGCCCGCGTCGAGGATCGGGATGGTCAGGGTGTACTCCTGCCCGACGTAGCGGATGTCGACGGCGTGCTCGGTCCGGCCGGCCCCCGCCGGGATGCCCTCGTCGGCGAGGGCGGCGTGGCCCTCGGCCTCGAGGTCGTCGAGGGTGGCGGCGAGGCCGTCGAGGTCGGCGGCGGCCAGCGTCGTGAAGTGGGCGCGGCTGAAGTCCTTGCGGATCTCGGTCTCCAGCATCCCCCACGCCGAGAACGCGCCGGGGAAGGGGGGCACGATCACCTCCGGCACGCCGAGCTCGCGGGCGAGGAAGACGGCGTGCATCGGCCCCGCGCCGCCGAAGGCGACGAGGGCGAAGTCGCGCGGCTCGATCCCCTTCTCGACCGTCAGGGTCCGGATCGCCTGCGCCATCTTGGCGTTGATGACGTCGCAGATCCCCTCCGCCAGCTCGACCGTGCCGAGGCCGATCTCCTGCCCGAGCCGGGCGACGGCCGCCTCGGCCGCGTCGCGGTCGAGCGTCATCCGGCCGCCGGCGAAGGCGTCGAGGTCGACCCGGCCGAGGACGAGGTTGGCGTCGGTGACGGTCGGCCGGGTGCCGCCGCGGCCGTAGCAGGCCGGGCCGGGGTCGGCGCCGGCGCTCTCCGGCCCGACCCGCAGGCCGCCCGCCTCGGCCCGGGCCAGCGAGCCGCCGCCCGCGCCGACGGTGT
>JBDHWC010000099.1:0-9828 GCA_039809985.1 Thermomicrobiales bacterium
CGGGCCGCTCCGGGCCGTCGCCCGGCTCGTCCCGCCGGCGGCCCTGCTCGTCGTGGTCGTCCTCGGCAGTCGGGCCGAGTTCGCGGTCCCCTCCCCCGCCAACCGGCAGACGGCGACCACCTCGGCCATCGCCAAGGCGCGCGCCGCGCTCCCGGCCACCGGCCTCCTCGCCGTCGTCGACGACCCGTCGCTCGGCGCGGAGATCGAGCAGGTCCACATCGCCGACGCTCGCCTCCTGCTCGACCGCGCCTACCGCTTCGTCGACCTCGGCCGGACCGGCGGCACGCTCCCGCCGCCCGACCCCCGGCGTCCGACCCTCCTCTACGGCGACATCCTCGACCGTCTGCGGGACGGCACCCTGCCCCGCCCCTGCGACCTGCGCTACCTCGTCGCCCCGGAGATCGAAGGCGCGTTCCGGCAAGCGCTGGCCAGCGCGCGCTGCGGCGAGCCGCCGATGGTCGGCGTGCTGCCGCAGTAGGACGCGGTCGTCATCCTGTGGCGATGGGCAACTTCACCCCCTGTGCCACTGCAGCCGACGAAGGAAGAACCCGTTGAGACGCCGCCGCGCGGCGGCAACGCGGGTGGGCCGGGGGAACCTGGTTCCCCCGGCCCACTTGGTCCCCCCTCTCCCGTGGCAATCCGACAATTGGGGGGTTCGGGGGAGGACTCGGTCCTCTCCCAAGCCCGATTCTCCGCAGCAGCGGCGGCAGATGGGGCTGGGAAGCAAGGGAGTCCAATCGGTGCCGACCGCCGCTATCCTCCGGCCGTCACCAAGTCCGCCAGCTCGGTCAGCGTCGCCACGCGCAGGCCGGGATGGTCGGCGTGGCGGTCGTAGCGGTCGATCAGGGCCTGCTGCATGCCGACCGCCCGCGCCCCGACGACGTCCGACTGGCGCTGGTCGCCCACGTGCAGCGTCTCGGCCGGGTCGATCCCGAAGTGGTCGAGCGCGGCGCGGAAGGTGCGGGGGTCCGGCTTCTCGTAGCCGACGAGGGCCGAGGTGACGATCAGGTCCATCCTCTCGGCGAAGGCGAAGTGGGTGCAGATCACGGTCACGTCGGCGTCGGCGTTGGAGATCACCGCCGTGCGCACCCCGTGCGCGCGCAGCGTCTCCAAGGCGGGCATCACGTCGTCGAACAGCCGGTACTGGTGGTGGTCGGGGCCGGTGTCGAACTCGGCGAGGTAGGCGGCCCGCAACTGCGCGACCGCGTCGGGGTCCGCCGACATCCCGGCGGCCTCCAGCCAGCGCCGCAGCAACTCGAGCCGGAACTCCTCGCGCTCCTGCCGGTCCCGGTCGCGGATCGGCCACCGCCCGTTCTCGACCGTGAAGAAGTCCTCGCTCACGGCGTCGGCGTCGCGCAGCGCGTCGGCGTCGGCCTCGATCCCGAGGCCGCGGCAGGCGCGCGCCAGCCGAACCCAGCGGGGCGGGTTCAGCTCGATCAGCGTGTCGTAGAGGTCGAAGGTGAGGAGCCGGACGGGGCGGTGAATCTCGGGCATCGGGCGAAGCGTCCTCCTGCGCGCGTCCGGGGCGACTCCCCGACCGGGGGCACCGTACCATGCCGGAGTCGGGCAGTCGGGCAGTCGGGCGGGCGAGGAGTCGGGGCGATGACGACAGGGGACCGGGCCGTCAGTTGGGACGAAGGACTGGCGGCAACCTACGCGACGTGGTCGGCGCACATGACCGCCGACGTGCCGTTCTACGTCGGGCTCGCCCGGCGGACGGAAGGGCCGCTGGTCGAACTGGCGGTCGGCAACGGGCGGGTCGCGGTCCCGGTGGCCCGGGCTGCCGGGCGACGGGTGATCGGCATCGACACCTCGCCGGCGATGCTGGCGCTGGCCCGGGCCGGGGCCGCGGCGGCCGGGGTCGAACTCGACCTCCGGCTCGGCGACATGCGCGACTTCGCCGTCGACGAGCCGGCGGGCCTGGTCTACTGCCCGTTCCGGGCGCTGCTCCACCTGCCGACGTGGGCCGACCGTCGCCGCACCTTCGAGCGGGTCGCCGCCGCGCTGCGGCCGGGCGGCCGGTTCGCGTGGAACGCCTTCGCCTTCGACCACCACCTCGCCGCCCGGACCGACGGCGTGCACCAAGCAGCGCCGGGGCCGCACACCGTCCGCTACGCGGTCGCCGACAACCGGGTCGACCTGCTGCACGACGACGGCGCGCGCAGCTCGCTCTGGTGGGCGACCAAGAACGAGTGGCTCGGGCTGGTCGACGTCGCCGGGCTCGAGCTGGAGTCGCTCCACGGCGGGTTCGCCGGCGAGCCGCTCGCCGACGAGAGCCGGGAGTACGTCTTCGTCGCCCGTCGCCCCGGCCCCTGACGGTCGCCCGGCGAACCCGGCGGTGTGGCACGATCCCGCGTGGACCGGGCGGCGCGCCCGGCCCGGGCGAGGCTCGGCGGCGAGGGTCATGGGCACGGCGACGCACGACCCCGGCGCGGGCGCGTGGTACGTCTCCTTTCACGGCGGCGAGGGCGACCGCGCCCGCAACAACCTGCACCGCTACGCCAACGACGGCGCCCACCTCGGGAAGGCGCTGCGCGGCAGGGGGCTCCCCCGCGGGCTGAAGCTGCGCGAACTGCGCGGCTTCGTCCTCGGGCCGGACGGCGACCTCTACGTCGCCAACGCCTACAGGGACGAGAGCCAGATTCTCCGCTTCCGTGGCCGCCCCGACCCCGACGGCCGCCATCCGTTCCGCGAGGTCTTCGTCCGCCAGCGCCACGCCGACCACGGCCTCGCCCATCCCTTCAGCGCCACCTTCGGCCCCGGCGGGCACCTCTTCGTGCCGAGCCAGGACAGCGACATCGTCGGCCGCTACTACGGGCCGCACGCCTCCGGCCCGGACGCCGACGCAGTGCCGGGGCGGCCGATGCCCCACCCCGCCGCGCTGAGCGACATCGCCGCGGACCAGCTCGCGCCCGGCACGTTCGTCCCCTCCGTCCGACGCTCGGCTGACGGCCTGCGGGCGGTCCGCCACGCGATCTTCGCCGACGGCGACGACCTCTTCGTCGCCGACCGGGCCGAGAACGCGGTCAAGCGCTACGACCTCGAGAGCGGCGCGCTGAAGCGGACGTACCGGCACCGCCTGCTGCAGGCACCCGTCCACCTCCTCCCGTGGCCGGAGCGGGGGGCGTTGCTGGTCGGCAGCCGCGACCGCGACGCCGTCGTCGCGCTGGACCTCGCGCAGGGCGACGCGCGCGACGTCGTCGCCCCCGGCGCGGGCGGCCTCGCCGCGCCGTCCGGGATCGCGTGGGGGCCGGACGGCCTGCTCGTCGTCGGCAGCCGCGGCAACCGGGCGGTGCTCCGGTTCGACCCGGCGACCGGGCTCCCCGTCGCGCCGCTGCTGACCGACCTGCCGGACCAGCCGGAGTTCGTGCGCTGGCTCTCCCCGCCCGCCGGCCGCTGATGGGATGATGTCCACGGCCGGGGCGGAGCGCCCCGGCGGATCGGGAGGGGGCGCAGCGCGTGGGCATCCGAACCAACAAGGCGCACTTGGTCGAGGTCGCGGTGGTCGGCGAGATCGCCCCGCAGACCTTCCCGCACGGCTGGGCGACGCCGCACCTAGTCTCGCACGACGGCCGGCCGCGGATCGTGCCCGGCACCGGCGGCATCACCTACAACGTGCGGGTCGGCGACCGCATCGCCGGCCTCGTCGGCGACCACGTCGAGCCGTCGATCTCGGCCCGCAACCCCGACCCCTCCGCCAACGCCGGGTTCAACATCCTCGCCTGCTGCGGCAACGTGGCGACGATGGTCAGCGGCGAGGCGAGGGGCGCGACCGGGACGGTGATCGGCACCCACGGCGGGATCGAGCACGTGATGATCGACTTCGCCGAGTCCGACATGGCGAAGATGGTGATCGGCGACCGCATCCAGGTCCGGGCCCGGGGCGTCGGGCTGGCGATCGACGACTTCCCCGACGTCCGCTGCACCGGCCTCGACCCCGACCTGCTGGAGCGCTGGGTGACGGAGACGCGCGACGGCAAGCTGGTCGTGCCGGTCGCCAGGACCGCGCCGGCGGCGATCATGGGATCCGGCCTCGGCCGCGACAACGTCGCCCGCGGCGACTACGACATCACGCTGTTCGACCCGCCGACGGTCGCCGCCCACGGCCTCGGCGACCTCCGGTTCGGCGACTTCGTGGCGATCCTCGACGCCGACGCCAGCTACGGCCGCCACTACTTCACCGGCGCGGTCTCGGTCGGGGTCGTCGTCCACGGCGACTCCTACCTCGCCGGCCACGGCCCCGGCGTCACCGGCCTGCTCACCTCCCGCGGCGGCAACATCCTGCCGGTGCTCGACCCACGGGCGAACATCGCCGACCTGCTGGGATTGCGCGGCTGACGAGTCGCTCCCCGGCCGCAGCGACCGGGGAGCAAGGCTCGACGAACTCCCGCGCCCCGACCGGTCAGCCCGTCGGGGTCGCGTCCCCGGTCGCCGGGAATCCCGGCGCGCCGACGGCCATCTTGACGGCGGTGACCGGGCGACCCGTCGGCGCACCGGTCGGCACGACCTGGTCGACGATCGCGCCGGCGGCGTCGCGCATCGTGATCGTCGTCCGCGAGCCGTCGTCAATGAAGGTCTGGCCGTCCTCGCCCACCTCGGGGAACCCGTTGATGGTCACGGTGCCGAGGAAGGTCCCGTCCGGAGCCGAGATCGGCTGGACCGCGGTGAAGCGGCCGCGGCGGTCGCTGTCCGGTTCCCAGACCCCCATGGCCGGGGAGCCGTGCATCGGGCCCTGCGGTCCCGTCTGGGTGGCCGGGAACACCAGCAGCACCGAGCCGTCGGCGGCGAAGCGCGACGGCGCGGCGAACTGCGGGTCGTCCGCGATCGGCGGGTTCGCCATCGCCAGCCACGTGCCCGTCAGCGGGTGGTCGGCGAGAGACGCCGCCCGGGCCCGCGCCGGGTCGGCGACGACGCCGAGGGCGGCTGCGCCGGCCGCGCCGCCCAAGGCGGCCCGGCGGGTGATCGACCGGATCGTGCGAGGTGCGGTCATGGCGGACTGGGCCCTCCCCGGTGTGCGGTGCACGCTAGACAGCCACGGCCCGAGCACCGCGGCATGGACGCATCGTCAACCCCGTGAGACGCCCCCGCATCCGGAAAAAGACGTAGGCCGCGCGGACTCGGGCAGCGACCGGCCGCCGGCGGGTGGTCCCGGTCGCGCCCGAGGCGGGTCCCCGCCGGGTGCCCGGCCTCGGCGGCGTGTGCGAGACTAGCGATTGGGGGAGTCGCTCGGCGCGACGGCGGGGACCGCCGCGCCACCAAGGGGAGAGGACGGTACCCGGTGCCCGCACACCTGTCGTCGCGCGTGTCGGCGCGGACGGCGCGCCTCTGGCTGCCGGCGGCCGCGGCCGCGCTGGCCGTCGAGGCCGCCTTGCCGCGGCTGGAGGGGGCCGCCCAGATGCGGCCGCCGAAGCGGATCGTCGTCTCGGTCGGCCAGCAGTCGATGTGGGCCTACGAACGGGACACGATCGTCCTCAGCTCACTGGTCAGCACCGGCAAGGCGGGCTTCGGCACACCGTACGGCCGCTTCCAGATCCTGACCAAGTACGAGTCGCAGACGATGGCCGGCACCCTGCAGGGGGAGACCTACAACATCCCCGACGTGCCGGACGTCATGTACTTCACCAACCAGGGGCACGCCCTGCACGGCTGCTACTGGCACAGCAACTTCGGCACGCCGATGAGCCACGGCTGCGTCAACCTGCCGCTCGACGTCGCCGACACCCTCTTCCGGTGGGCCCCGGTCGGCACGCCGGTGGTCGTCGTTCAGTAGGGATTGGGGATTGGGGATTGGGGATTGGGGATTGGGGATTGGGGATTGGGGATTGGGGATTGGGGATTGGGGATTGGGACGAGGGTAGGCGCGCGGGGCAGCGGGTCAAGCCGCCGCGGTGGCCGGTCGTCCTCCTAATCCCCAGTCCCCAGTCCCCAGTCCCTATCGTTCCATCCACGGGTCCAGCGCGTCGCGCAGGCCGTCGCCGAAGAAGTTGAAGGCGAGGACGGTCAGCGAGAGGACCACCGCCGGCGAGACGAGCAGGTACGGGTAGGAGCGGAGGGCCGGCAGCGCCTCGGCGATCATCAGGCCCCAGCTCGGCGTCGGCGGCCGCGCGCCGAGGCCGAGGAAGCTGATCCCCGCCTCGTAGATGATCGCCTGCGGGATGCCGAGCGTCGCCGTGACGACGATGATCGGCACCACGTTCGGCAGCAGGTGCTGCAGCATCACCCGGGCGTCGCCCGCGCCCATGCCGCGCGCCGCCTCGACGAACTCCTTCTCCTTCAGCGAGACCGCCTGCGAGCGGACCAGCCGCGTCGCCGGCATCCAGTTGATCAGCCCGAGGCCGATGAAGATGCCGACGAGGCCGCCGGTGCGCTCGTCGAGCCCGCCGAGGAAGCCGGTGAAGCCGCCGCTGGCGACTTCCAGCGTCGCCCGCAGGTAGGTCATCAGCACGATCACGAACAGCAGGCTCGGGATCGAGTAGAGGGCGTCGACGAGGCGCATCAGCACCGCGTCGATCTTGCCGCCGTAGTGGGCGGCCACCAGTCCTGCCGGCACCCCGACCAGCAGGATCACCAGCTGCACCACGAGGCCGACCGCGAGCGAGATCCGGGCCCCGAAGATAAGGCGGCTGAGGACGTCGCGGCCGAGGTCGTCGGTGCCCAGCAGGTGGGCCCGGCTCGGCGGCTGGGTGAGGGCGCTGTAGTCCTGCACGTTGGGGTCGTAGGGGGCGACCAGCGGGGCGAAGATCGCCGCCAGCACGAGCAGCAGCAGGAGGATGCCGGCCCCGAAGGCCAGTTTCGACCGCCGCAGCCGGCGGAAGGCGTCGCGCCAGAGGCCGACCGGCTTGCCGCCGGTGCGGCCGAGCGCGCTGTCGGGCGCGGTGGCGGCCGTGGCCGCCGCGTCGCTGACGGCGGTCATTGGACGCGGATCCGCGGGTCGAGCAGCGGGTAGAGGAGGTCGACGGCGAGGTTCAGCAGCGAGACGACCAGCGCCAGCAGCAGCACCGTGCCGAGGATCACCGGGTAGTCGCGGCCGGAGATGCTCTGCACGAAGTAGCGGCCGATTCCCGGCACTTGGTAGATCGTCTCGACGAAGAACGAGCCGGTGGCGATGTCGGCCAGCACGATGCCGGCGATGGTGATCACCGGCAGCAGCGAGTTGCGCAGACAGTGGCGCATCAGCACCACCCACTCCCGGATCCCCTTCGCCCGGGCCGTCCGCACGTAGTCCTGCCGCAGCACCTCCAGCATGCTGGTGCGGGTGTAGCGGGCTAGCACCGCCAACGGGTAGAGCGCCAGCGAGAGGGCCGGGATGATCGCCTTCGGGCTGAAGATGCCGTCCCACCCCCCGGTCGGCAGCCAGCGCAGCTTGCTCGCCAGCAGCAGGACCAGCAGCGAGGTGACGACGTAGGCGGGGGTGGAGATGCCGATCATCGAGATCAGCCCGGAGAGGTAGTCGAGCGGCCCGTTGTGGCGGACCGCGCCGAGCACCCCGAGGGGGATGCCGACCAGCACCGCGATCACCGTCGCCGCCGCGGCCAGCTGCAGCGAGACGGGCAGCGCAGTGCCGATGATGTCGGCGACGGTGCGCGAGCGCTGGGCGTAGGACGGCCCGAAGTCGCCGTGCAGCACCTTGCCGAGGTAGTCGCCGTACTGCTGCCAGATCGGCTTGTCGAGGCCGTAGGCGGCCTTCAACTGCGCCTGCACCTCGGCCGGGAGCGGCTTCTCACCGGTGTCCCACGGGCCGCCGGGGGTGGCGTGCATCAGGAAGAAGGTGATCGTGTAGACCAAGAACAGCGTCGGGACCAAGGCGAGGACCCGCCGCACGATGTAGGCGCTCCGCATGGTGCCGCGGTCCTCCCGAGCCGTGGGGCGGGCCCGCCGGGCCGACGGGCCGGGGCGGCGGGGGCGCGTGCGCCCCCGCTGCCGGTCGGGCCTAGTGCTTCACGATGTAGGCGTACTTCAGCCACGTGCGGCCGAGGATCGGGTAGTGGACGATCCCCCGCACCCACGGCTTGATGACGTAGATCCGGTTCAGATGGTAGAGCGGGATCAGCGCCGCGTCCTGGTTCAGGATCTTCTCGGCGTTCTCGTACTGGGCGATCCGCTCCTTGGGGTCGGCCATCACCACCGCCGCCCGCACCGTCTTGTCGAACTCGTCGTCCTTCCAGTGCGAGTGGTAGAAGTCGGCCGAGGAGTCGAAGAGCTGGTTGTGCCAGTTCGCCGGGTCGCCCCAGTCCGAGCCCCAGTAGCTCATCATCAGGTTGAACGGCTGGTCCTTGCGGGAGTCGAAGTAGTCCTGGAAGGCCTTGTCCTCGAGCGGGTCGAGCTTGACGTCGATCCCCAGCGTCTGCTTCCAGACCCCTTGCAGGTACTGCGCCGTCCGCTTCTCCGCGCTGTCGGTGGCGGTGAAGGTCAGCGTCAACTGCGGGAAGCCCTTGCCGTCCGGGAAGCCGGCGGCGGCCAGCAGCTCCTTCGCCTTCGCCGCGTCCTCGCCCAGCGCCGCCGCCGGGTTGTGGCCGGGGATGTCGTCCGGCAGGATGGTCGGGGCGGCGGAGAACTCGCCCTTCAGCACGCCGTCGGCCAGCGCCGCCCGCTCGATCGCCATCGAGAGCGCCTGCCGGACGCGCACGTCGTCGGTCGGCTTGTTGGTGGTGTCGGCGATGATGAACTCGGTGCCGGAGCGCGGGAAGACCTGCACCTGCTGGCTGAGGACCGGGTCGGCCTTCACCCGCTCGAGGTCCGCGCCGCTGACCTGCGCCTGGTCCAGCTCGTCCGCCTCGAAGGCGACGAGGGCCTGCGCCACCGGGTCGGCGAAGAGAGTGTAGAGCCCCTTGGTGATCTTCGGCGCCTCGCCGAAGTACTTGTCGTTCCGCTCCAGGGTCATGCTCTGGTCATGCTCCCAGGCGGTGAGGACGTAGGGGCCGTTGGAGACCATGTTGCCGGCCTCGACCCACTGGTCGCCGTGCTTCTCGACCGTGGCCCGCGGCACCGGGTAGAAAGTCCACGTCGCGGCGAGGAGCGGGAAGAAGGGGGTCGGCCCCTCCAGCGTCACCTGCACCGTCTTCGGGTCGGGCGCGGCGACGCCCAGCTCCTCCAGCTTGGCCTCGCCGTTGACGATCTTCTGGGCGTTCTTCACCGGGTACATCGCGCTGGTGTACTCGGACTTGGTGGCCGGGTCGAGCACCCGCCGCCAGCTCCAGACGAAGTCCTCGGAGGTGAGCGGCGTCCCGTCCGACCAGACCACCCCGTCGCGCAGGGTGAAGGTGAACTCGGTCTGGTCGGCGTTCGGCTCCATCTTCTCGGCGACGCCCATCTGCAGCGAGCCGTCGCGCTGGTCGATGGTGACGAGCCCCTCGAACAGGTTCTGGAGCATCTCCAGCCCCTTGCCGCCCGAGGTGACGCCGGGGTCGAAGCGGACCGGCTCCCCCTCCGGCAGCCGCAGCACCTGGTCCGCGGCCAGTTCCTCGCTCTGGAAGAAGGCGTTGGTGGCGGCCAGCTGGTTGCCGGCGCTGGCGGCGACCGTCCGCGCCAGGATCGGCGAGACGGCGGCCATGCCGGCGACGGCGGCCGCGCCATGGATCAGCGTCCGCCGGGTGACAGCGCGGGGCGCCTGCGGCTCGTGGTTCACGGGATCCTCCTGCGATGAGGCCGGAGCGCCATGCCGACGCGCCGGGACCGAGAGTTCGGGTCGGGGGATTCTACCAATGGCGCTGCTCGCCCGCCGGCTCGGGCCGACCGGCCGGCCGCTCCGGCCCTACACCCGCGCCGCCGCCTCGACCAGCGCCGCCTCGTCGGCCCGCCGGTCGGGGCCGGCGAGGACGCTGACCAGCA
>JBDHWC010000100.1:0-9553 GCA_039809985.1 Thermomicrobiales bacterium
AGGAGGGGCTGCGCTTCGCGATCCGGGAGGGGGGCCGCACGGTCGGCGCCGGCGTCGTCACCTCCATCACCGAGTAGACTTGCCTGTTCCGGCGGCGCCACCGGGGCCGGTGGCGCCGCCAGCCCGCACGGGCGGGCAGCACGGCGCGGCCGCGGCCGCGTGCCGAGGGATGATGTAGAATGGCCAAGAAGAGCAAGGCGGACCGGCAGGTGATCACGCTCGAGTGCACCACGTGCCGCGAACGCAACTACACGACCGAGAAGAACAAGCGGAACGACCCCGCGCGGCTCGAGCTCAAGAAGTTCTGCCCGCGCTGCCGTTCCCACCAGCTGCATCGGGAGACCCGCTAGGCGGGGTCGATCGTCGTTCGCGTGGCACCGTAGGGCTGTAGCTCAATTGGTAGAGCAGCGGTCTCCAAAACCGCAGGTTGCAGGTTCGAGTCCTGTCGGCCCTGCCAGAACCCGACGCCACGCGAACGGACATCGGGGCGGCTCCGCTGGGAGCCCGCCCCTGTGTCGTGCCCGGCCCAGGACGGAAGGAACGCGCCGATGAGCGCCCAGCGCCGAACCGCCACGAAGACGCCCGCCGCCCCCCCCTCGCGGGAGGCCGACGGCGCGCCCGCCGCGGCGGCGCGGGTCGACCCGCGGCCGCCGAAGCCGGCGAAGGCCGACCCGAGGCCGCCGAAGCCGGTGGCCGGCGAGCGGCGCGACGAGCCGAAGAGCGGCATCGCCGCCCGGCTGGACGACCTGAAGGCGTGGTACTGGGCGACGGTCGCGGAGATCAAGAAGGTCAACTGGCCGGACCGTGAGACGACCCGCAATCTCACGATTGTCGTGATCGCCATGACGATCGCGCTCGGCTTGCTGCTCGGCGGCATCGACTTCCTGCTCCAGACGCTGTTCCGGGTGCTGTAGTGGGCGGCAAGGAGACGACGCGATGACCATGACCCTGCGGGAGCGACTTGCCGCCAAGCGCGCCGCCGCCGCCGGCGAGCCGGACGAGAAGCTGGAAGGCCTCTGGTACGTGCTCCACACCTACTCGGGCTACGAGAACAAGGTGATGCGGACGATCGAGGCCCGGGTCCAGGCCCTCGACCTGACCGACCGCGTCTACGAGATCGTGGTGCCGACGCAGGAGGAGATCGAGATCCGGGCCGGTCAGCGCCACCAAGTCCAGAAGAAGGTCTTCCCGGGCTACGTGCTGGTCCGGATGGAGATGGACGACGAGACGTGGTACGCGCTGCGGAACACGCCGGGCGTGACCGGGTTCATCAACGTCAACAACAAGCCGGTGCCGCTGCCGGACCCCGAGGTGCAGGCGATCCTGAAGGGGATGACCGCCGAGGTGCCGAAGGTGAAGGTCGGCTTCGTGGTCGGCGACACCGTGCGGATCACCGACGGGCCGTTCGCCGACTTCCGGGGCGAGATCGACGAGATCAACCACGACAAGGGGAAGATCCGCGTCCTCGTCTCCTTCTTCGGTCGCGAGACGCCGGTGGAGCTCGACTTCCTGCAGGCGGAGCGCGAGACGTAACGGGAACCGGGGACGACGACGCGACACCGGCCCGGCACGCGAACGGCCGCCGGTTCGAAAGGGGACGGGGACGATGGCAAAGCGGGTTCGTGCGTACGTGAAGCTGCAGATCGCCGCCGGCAAGGCGACGCCGGCGCCGCCGATCGGGCCGGCGCTCGGCCAGCACGGCGTGGCGATCATGGAGTTCGTCAAGGCCTACAACGAGCGGACGGCGAGCATGGCCGGGCAGATCATCCCGGTGGTGATCACGGTCTTCGAGGACCGCTCGTTCACGTTCGTGACCAAGACCCCGCCGGCGGCGGACCTGCTGCGGCGGGCGGCCGGGGTGGACAAGGGCGCGGCCAACCCGAAGACGACCAAGGCCGGCAAGGTCTCGCCCGACCAGGTGCGGGAGATCGCCGAGCTGAAGCTGAAGGACCTCAACGCGGTCGACCTCGACGGCGCGATCAAGCAGATCGAGGGCACCGCGCGCAGCATGGGGATCGAGATCACCGCCTAGCGGCGGTTCGCGTGGGAGGGGCGAACGGCCCCGCCGAACCACGGAGGAGCGACGATGCCGAAGCATGGGAAGAAGTACACCGAGGCGCTGAAGAAGATCGAGGAGGAGAAGCTCTACCTGCCCGACGAGGCGGTGAGCCTCCTGCGCGAGGTCGCCTTCGCCAACTTCGACGAGGCGGTCGAGGTTCACGCCCGGCTGGGGATCGACCCCCGGCAGGCGGACCAGACCGTCCGCTCGACGGTCAACCTGCCGCACGGCACCGGCAAGACGGTGCGGGTGCTGGTCTTCGCCGCCGGCGACGCCGAGCGGATCGCCCGCGAGGCGGGCGCGGACTACGCCGGGGTCGACGAGCTGGTGCAGCAGATCCAGGGCGGGTGGCTCGAGTTCGATGCCGCGGTGGCGATGGCAGACCAGATGGGCAAGGTCGGCGGCCTCGGCCGGATCCTCGGTCGCCGCGGCCTGATGCCGAACCCGCGCTCCGGCACCGTGATCCGCGAGCCGCAGGATCTGCCGGACGTGATCCGCGGCCTCAAGGGCGGCCGGGTGGAGTTCCGCAACGACCGGACCGGCATCGTCCACCTCGCGATCGGCAAGAAGAGCTTCACCGACGACCAGATCAAGGGCAACCTGCTCGCCTTCGTCGACGCCCTGAACCGGGTGAAGCCGTCGGCGGCCAAGGGGGTCTACCTGAAGTCGCTCGCCATCGCGACCTCGATGTCGCCGGGCGTGCCGCTCGACACCACGGCCGCGCTGGCGGCCGCGACGGAAGCGACCGCCTAGGAGGCCGCTGCACCACACCAGACGCCACAACGCCGACACCCCGGCCGAAGACCGCTGGCGCGGCTTGCCGCTTAATCACCAGCCGAGGCCCGAGGAACGACCACGCCGCGCCGTCTGGCGCGTGCGCGTCGCCCCGGGTCCACGACCCGGGGCGACGCGTTTCCGAACGCCAGACGGAAGGGAGGTGATACGAAATGCCAACAGAAGCCAAAGCGGCAACGATCAAGGTCCTGACCGAGCAGCTCTCGGCGGCGAAGCTGACGATCGTGACCGACTATCGCGGGCTCAGCGTCGGTGACCTGCAAGGGTTCCGGCGCAACCTGCGCTCGGCCGGGGCGGAATTCGTGGTCGCGAAGAACACCCTGACCCGGATCGCGGCGGGCGAGGCGGGGATCGAGGGACTCGACCCGATCCTCGAGGGACCGACCGGTCTCGTCCTCGTGCGCGAGGACGTGGTCGGCGCGTCGAAGACGGTCGCGGACTTCGCGCGAACCTCGCGCATCCTCAAGGTGCGCGGCGGGGTGCTCGAGAACCGGGTCGTTCAGCCGAGCGACGTCGAGGCGCTGGCCACGATGCCGTCCGCGGACGAACTGCGGGCGAAGCTGGTCGGGATGCTCGCGTCGCCGATGACGCGGGTCGTCGGCGTGCTGTCCGGACCGTCGCGCTCGGCGGTCTACGTGCTCAACGCGCGGGCCGACCAGCTCGGCGGCGCGGCCGCGGCCGACTAGGCGCGCGGCGGACGGGAACCACAGCCACACGCGCGGGCGCGACGACACGCGGCGGGCCCGCCGAGACAACGACAGGGAGCCGAGATGGTGGACACGGAGAAGTTGATCGAGTCGCTCGAGAGCATGACGGTGCTCGACCTGAACGCGCTGGTGAAGGCGCTCGAGGAGCGGTGGGGCGTCAGCGCCGCGGCCCCGGTCGCGGCCGGCGTCGCCGCCCCGGCGGGGGGCGGGGCCGGCGCGGCGGCGGCCGAGGAAGAGCAGACCGAGTTCGACGTCATCCTGACCGACGTCGGCGCGAACAAGATTCAGGTCATCAAGGCGGTCCGCGAGCTGACGAGCCTCGGCCTGAAGGAGGCCAAGGACGTCGTCGACGGCGCGCCGAAGGCGGTCAAGCAGGCGGTCTCGAAGGACGAGGCGAACGCCGCGAAGGCCAAGCTCGAGGAGGCCGGCGCCAAGGCCGAGGTCAAGTAGGACCGAGGCTGCTCGGCGAGCGGTATTCCGTTGCGGCAGGGCCGGGGCCAGCGCTGGCCCCGGCCCTGCGGCTTTCCGCGGTCGCGGCACGCGGGCGGTCGGGGCCGTCGCCCGGGCGACGCCGGGCCGCCGCGCGGCTTGACAGACGGGCGTGCGACGGCTAGCATCCGCCGCAACTGAAGAGCGGAACGACGACGAGCGGAACGAGTACGCGCCGGAACGCACGGCGCAGCGAGCCGGGGGTGGTGGAAGCCCGGCGCGGTGCGGGCGCGGAATGGATCCGGGAGTCGTGCCCCGAACGGCGGCCATGGTCGCCCAGTAGGCGGCACCGGTGTCTCCCCCGTTACCGGGAGCGGCCCATCGGCACGATCACTCCTGCCCGTGGGCGCAGAGCGGGAGTCGGCGACGACTCCAACGAGGGTGGCACCGCGGCGGTCAGGCGACCTCCGTCCCTTGCAGGGCGGAGGTTTTTTGATGCCCGGCGCGCCCGACGCTGCGCCGGCGCGAGAGGAGGACGGCAATGGCCCAGACCTTGGCAGCTCCGCAGCGCGCCCGGGCAACCGGACGGTGGGCACTGACCCCCGACCTCGAGACCGTGCGCCGGATCGCGACGGAAGCGCCGAGCGGGGCGACCACGATCCCCATGTTCCGCGAGACGATGGCCGACCTCGAGACGCCGGTTTCGGCCTTCCTGAAGATCAGCGACGGCGGGCCCGCCTTCCTGCTCGAGAGCATCGAGGGCGGCGAGCGCCTGGCCCGATACTCCTTCATCGGGTCCGGACCGTTCGCGGTGCTGACGCTGCGGGACGGGGAGGCGACGATCGCCTCCGACGCCGCGACGACGACCGAGCCGTACCGCGACCCGCTCGCCCCGCTGCAGCGACTGGTCGAGCAGCACCGCAGCGCCGAGGTGCCGGGCACGACGCTGCCGCGCTTCGTCGGCGGGGCGGTCGGCTACCTGTCGTACGAGGCGGTGCGGGCGTTCGAGCCGCGGGTGCCGGAGGCGGCAGGGCCGGGTCTGGGCCTGCCGGACGGCTCGTTCATGCTGGTCGACTCGATCCTCGTCTTCGACCACCTCGCCCGGACGATCAAGGCCGTCTCGCACGTCCACCTCGACGAGGGGGTCTCGCTGGAGGAGGCGTACGACGCGGCGGGTGCGCGGGTCGACGCCCTGATCGAGTGCCTGCGGCAGCCGACGCCCGCGCTGCCGACCGGGCGGCCGGCCCTTGACGGCTCGGTGGAGGCCCGGTGCCGACCGAACACCACGCCGGAGCACTACCGGGCGATGGTCGAGCGGGCGAAGGAGTACATCGTCGCCGGCGACATCTTCCAGGTCGTCCTCTCGCAGCGGGTCGACGTGCCGACCTCCGCCCACCCGTTCACGGTCTACCGGGCGCTGCGGACGGTGAACCCATCGCCGTACATGTTCTACCTCGACTTCGTCAGCCACCAGATCGTCGGCGCGTCGCCGGAACTGCTGGTACGGCTGGAGGAGGGGACGCTCTCGAACCACCCGATCGCCGGCACGCGACCCCGTGGCGCGTCGCCCGAGGAGGACCTCGCGAACGAGCAGGACCTGCTGGCCGACGAGAAGGAGCGGGCCGAGCACGTGATGCTGGTCGACCTCGGGCGGAACGACATCGGCCGGGTCTCGGTGCCCGGCAGTGTCAGCGTGCCGCAGTTCATGGGGATCGAGCGCTACTCGCACGTGATGCACATCGTCAGCCACGTCGAGGGCCGGATCGTGCCGGGGATGAGCGGGCTTGACGCGCTGCGAGCCTGCTTCCCGGCCGGCACGGTCTCCGGCGCGCCGAAGGTGCGGGCGATGGAGATCATCGCCGAGCTGGAGATCGACCGCCGCGGACCGTACGCCGGAGCGGCGGGCTACGTCGACTTCCACGGCGGGATGGACACCGCGATCGCGCTGCGGACGATGATCGTCAAGGACGGCGTCGTCTCGATGCAGGCGGGCGGCGGCATCGTGGCCGACAGTACCCCGGACGGCGAGTACGCCGAGAGCTACCACAAGATGCGCGGCCCGCTCCGCGCGATCGAGCTCGCCGAGGACCTCGAGGCCGCCGGCGCGTAGCGGAGGAACCGCCATGATCTTTCTGCTCGACAACTACGACTCGTTCACCTACAACCTGTTCCAAGCGCTGAGCGAACTCGGGGCGCAGGTTGAGGTCGTCCGCAACGACCAGACCACGCCGGAGGAGGTCGCGGCCATCGGGTCGCGACTCGACGGGATCGTCATCTCCCCGGGACCGTGCACGCCGGTCGACGCCGGGATCACGGTGCCGTTGATCCAGCGGATGGCCGGGGTGGTGCCGATCCTCGGCGTCTGCCTCGGAAACCAGGCGATTGGGCAGGCGTTCGGCGGCCGGGTCGTGCCGGCGGCGCGGCTGATGCATGGCAAGACCTCGATGATCGCCCACCGCGGGGTCGGGGTGTTCGAGGGACTGCCGAACCCGTTCGAGGCGACGCGCTACCACTCGCTGATCGTCGAGCGCCAGACGCTGCCCGCCTCGCTCGAGATCACCGCCGAGGCGGACGGGGTGATCATGGGCCTGCGGCATCGCGAGCTCGCGGTCGAGGGCGTCCAGTTCCACCCGGAGTCGATCCTGACGCCGAGCGGCAACGACCTGCTGGCGAACTTCCTGCGGCAGACCGCCGCCCATCGCGCGGGGGCGGGTGTCGCCGTTGTCGCGGGCTGAGAGGGAACCGATGAGCGCGACCGCGCCGACGGCCGAGGTCGACATCCGCGGCACCATCCAAGCCGTGGTCGACGGCCGGGAACTGAGTCTTGACGAGGCCACCGCGGCGATGGACGCGGTGATGAGCGGCGCCGTCACCCCGGCTCAGGTCGGGGCGCTGGCGACCGCGCTCCGGATGCGGGGCGAGACGGTGCAGGAGATCGCCGGCTTCGCCGCGGCGATGCGCAAGCACGCCCTGCACGTCGAGGTCAGCCGGGAGGGCGGGCCGCTGGTCGACACCTGCGGCACCGGGGGCGACGCCGCCGGGACGTTCAACATCTCGACCACCGCGTCGTTCGCGATCGCCGCCGCCGGCGTGCGGATGGCCAAGCACGGCAACCGGGCGATGACCTCCAAGTGCGGGTCGGCCGACCTGCTGGAGGGGCTCGGGGTGGCGATCGAGCTGCCGCCGCCGGCGGTGGCCCGCTGCATCGAGGAGGTCGGCATCGGGTTCATGTACGCGCCGGCGTTCCATCCGGCGATGCGGTTCGTCGGCCCGGCCCGGCGCGAGATCGGGATCCGGACGATCTTCAACATCCTCGGCCCGCTGACGAACCCGGCCGGGGCCGAGCACCAGTTGGTCGGGGTGGGGCACCGCGGCATCGCCCCGAAGATGGCCGCGGCGTTGCAGACGCTCGGGAGCCAGCACGCGGTGCTGGTCCATGCCGAGACAGGGCTGGACGAACTCGGCGTCTCGGGACCGTCGCAGGTCACCGAGTACGACGCCCGGCGCGGCGACATCCGGACGTACACGATTTCGCCCGAGCAGTTCGGGCTGGAGCCGGGCACGCCGGAGGACCTACTGGGGGGCGGCGTCGAGCGCAACGTCGAGATCACGCTCGCGATCCTGCATGGCGAGCGCGGGCCGCGACGGACGGCGACGCTGCTGAACGCCGGCGCGGGCATCTACGCCGCCAACGCGGCGGTCACCTTCGAGGACGGCATCGCGATGGCGGCAGAGGTGATCGACAGCGGCGAGGCGCTGGCAGTGCTCGGGCGGCTGGTGGCGACCAGTCAGCGCCTCGCCGCCGAGTCGCGCGACGCGGTGCCGGCGTGACCGGGATCGCAGCCACCGGCACGGTGCTCGACCGGATCATCGCCCGGACCGTCGCCGACGTCGCCGAGCGCCGCGCCGAAGTCCCGGTCGAATCGCTCGCGATACAGGCAGCCCGGCAAGCCGACCCGGTCGATTTCGCCGCCTCGCTTGCCCGGCCCGGCGTCGGCGTCATCGCGGAGATCAAGCGCGGTTCGCCGTCGCGCGGGATCTTCCCGACCACCGTGGTCGCGGCCGAGGTGGCCGCGGCGTACGTGGCGGGCGGGGCGCGGGCGATATCGGTGCTGACCGACGGGCCGTTCTTCCACGGGAGTCTGGCCGATCTGCGGGACGTGGCGGCCGTGGCGCACGCCGCGGCAACGCCGGTGCCGGTGTTGAGGAAGGACTTCATCGTCGATCCGTACCAAGTGGTCGAGGCGCGGGCCAACGGCGCGGACGCCCTGCTGCTGATCGTCGCCGCGCTGGACGACGCGATGCTGCGCTCGCTGTTGGCGGAGACGCGACGCCTCGGCATGGAAGCGCTGGTCGAGGTTCACGACGAGGGGGAGATGGCGCGGGCCGCGAAGGCGGGAGCGCGAGTGGTCGGGATCAACAACCGCGACCTGCGCGACTTCTCGGTCGACCTGGCGACGACGGAGCGGATTGCGCCGCTCGCGCCCGCCGGGGTGGTGGTGGTCGGGGAGAGCGGCATCTTCGGGCGGGACGACGTGCTCCGGCTGCAACGCGCCGGGGTGTCTGCCGTGCTGGTCGGGGAAGGCGTGATCCTGCGGGACGACCGGGCGGCGGCCATCCGCGACCTGACCGTCGTCGACGCAAGCGCGAATAGCGACCCGAGGTTGGGTGTGTGAGCGAACCGGACGGGTCAACCCGACTGGTGGTCAAGATCTGCGGGCTGCGCGAGCCGGCGCACGCCGTCTGGGCCGCGGAGCAAGGAGCCGACCTGCTCGGCTTCGTTTTCGCCCCGTCGCGGCGACAGGTGACGGCGCAGACCGCCCGCCGCTGCATCGAGGCGGCCAGGGCCGCCGTGCCCGCGGTGCGGGCCGTCGGCGTGTTCGTCGATGCCTCGGCCGACGAGTTGCGCTCGGTCGCCGACGAGGCGGGACTGGACCTGATCCAGTTGCACGGAAGCGAGCCGGCGTCGGCCGCCGCCAGTGCCCGTGGGGTGGTCCGAGCCATTCGGCCGCGCCCCGAGCAGTCGGAGGACGACGTGCTCGGCGAAGTTCGGCGCTGGACCAACGGCACACCTTCGCCAGAGTACCTGCTGGTCGATGCCTACCATCCCATCGCCGCGGGCGGGACCGGCGAGGTGGCGGATTGGGTCATTGCCGAGCGCGTGGCGCGGGCATGGCCGACGTTGCTGGCGGGAGGACTGACGCCGGCCAACGTCGCGTCCGCGATCGCGGCGGTGAGACCCGCGGGGGTCGATGTCAGCAGCGGAGTCGAGCGCGACGGCGCGAAGGCCCCTGATCTGATCGCCGCATTCATCGCGGCGGCGCGGGCGACCGGATAGGGCTGCAACCCAACCGGGGCGATGGCGGTTGGGAACCGCACTCGACTGCTCTTCATGCAACATGGTGCGCTCGCGATCTCTCACGAAGACGACGTTTTCGGGTCAACGCGACCGGCCGGCTGCGGGCGAGCCGCCAGCCATCGGCCGCCAGCCATCAGCCCGTGGCTCACGCGTAGCCGGCGCGGACGGCGAGGGAGGCGGCGGCGGCGCGGCTGCGCAGCCCCA
>JBDHWC010000101.1:0-9531 GCA_039809985.1 Thermomicrobiales bacterium
ATGCCGGTCAGGGGCCGGACGCGCCGGGCGATCGTAGCAAACGGGGCGGTGGGGCGTGTTGGCGGGGCGCGGACGGGATCGCGGTGTCGTGCGTCTTGCCGGGGCGCTTGGGCGAGCCGGGGGCTGCCGCGACACCTGGCGACATGGGCTCGGGCCGGCGGTGCGATCTCCGACGGGATCTGCGGGGGCGAGGGATCGCGGGCGTCCGCCGTTCGCGCCGGCCCGGGGGGACTCTGGGTCGGTCCGGGCTGGCATAGGGAAGGGTCCCGTGGGCAAGCCGCCGCGCCGCGGCAACCCGTGGGTGCGAGTGAGGGCTTGGCCCTCCCCCCACCCCACCCAACAGCCATGGGGTGGTCGCTTCCCGGGGCGGACACTCCCTTGTCGGGCAGTTGCCAACGTCATGAGGATATGACATCATGATGAGAGAACAGGAGTGTGCGATGGGTTCCGCGACGGTGCGGGACGACCGGACGGCGGTGCCGCCGCCGGGGGCTGGGCGGGCGTGGCCCGCGGTGGACCCCGGGAGCCCGGTCCCCCTCTATCACCAAGTCCACAACGCGATCCTGCACGCGATCCGCTCCGGGGTCGTGCAGCCGGGCGACGCGCTGCCGACCGAGGCGGAGCTGTGCGAGGCCTTCGGCGTCAGCCGGATCACCGTCCGGCAGGCGCTGGCCGACCTCGTTGCCGCCGGGCACCTGCGGCGGGAGCGGCCGCGGGCCCCGCTGCTCGTCCGCAGCGCGCCGATCGAGCAGCGGCTGGCGCGGCTGACCGCTTTCTTCTTCGCCGACGCCTTCTCGCAAGGGCACACGCCGCGCTTCGTCGTCCGCAACGTCGCCCGGGTCCGGGCCGACGGCCGGCTGGAGCCGCTCGGGCTCGCCGAGTCGGACGTGGTGACCCGGGTCGAGCGGATGCTGGTCGACCGCGACGAGCCGCTGGCCTTGCTCACGAGCTATCTGCCGGAGCGGACCTGCCCCGACCTCGGCGGCGCTGACTTCTCCGGGTCGCTGGTGCCGATCCTCGAGGAGCGGTGCGGCGTGCGGCTGGCCGAGGCGACGCAGTGGCTCTCGGCCCGCCTGGCGACCGCGGACGAGCGGCAGGCCCTGGCGATGACGGCCCCGGCGGTGGTGGTCGAGATCCGCCGCCTGACCCGGGGCGAGGACGGCGCGCCGGTCGAGTTCCTCGTCTGCATCTTCCGGTCCGACCGCTACGAGTTCGTGATGGACGTGCCGTCGACCTGAGCGGCAGGGCCGCCGGGCGAGAGGAGCGAACGATCCCGATGACGGGCCGACGCAGCAAGGTGATGTCCGCAGCGGACGCCGTGGCGCTGGTGCCGGCGGGGGCGACGGTGACGGTCGACGCCTGCGGCGGCGGCATCAACGAGCCGGGCTGCGTGCTGCGGGCGCTGGAGCAGCGGTTCCTCGAGACGGGCGAGCCGCGCGACCTGACGCTCTACCTCGTCAGCGGGATCGGCGATCGTCGCGGTGGTGGCGCGGACCGATTCGCCCACCCGGGGATGGTGCGCCGAGTCTACTGCTCGCACTGGGGCTGGGCGCCGCGGCTGGCGGAGATGGCGGTCGCCAACGCGTTCGAGGCCTACGTCCTGCCGCAGGGGGTGCTGACCCACCTGCTGCGCGACATCGCCTCCGGCAAGCCGGGGGTGCTGACCCACGTCGGGCTGGGGACGTTCGTCGACCCGCGGCTGGAGGGGGGGAAGGCGAACGCGGTCACCACCAAGGCGTACGTCGAGTTGGTCGAGCTGGCGGGGCGGGAGTGGCTCTTCTTCCCGCGGATGCCGATCGACGTCGCCATCATCCGGGGGACGACCGCCGACGAGTGGGGCAACCTGACGATGGAGGACGAGGGGCTGACGCTCGAGGTCCTCTCGTCGGCGCAGGCGGCGCGCAACAGCGGCGGCATCGTCATCGCGCAGACGAAGCGGCTGGCGGCCACCGGGTCGCTCGACCCCCGTCAGGTGAAGGTGCCCGGCATTCTCGTTGACGCGGTGGTGGTCGCGCCGGAGCAGACGCAGAGCATGCACCTCACGCTCGACGCGGCCTACAGCGGCGCGCTGCGGCTGCCGGGGACGGCGCTGCCGGCGGTGCCGCTCGACGCCCGGAAGGTGGTTGCCCGGCGCTGCGCCCACGAACTGTTCCCGGGGGCGGTCGTCAACCTCGGCTTCGGCATCGCCGACGGGGTGGCGAGCGTCGCGGCCGAGGAGGGGATCCTCGACGGGGTGACGTTCAGCGTCGAGCAGGGCCCGGTCGGCGGCATCCCGGCGATGGGCGACCACTTCGGGCTGGCGGTGAACGCCGACGCGATCCTCGACCAGGCGTACCAGTTCGACTTCTACGATGGGGGCGGGCTGGACCTGACCTTCCTCTCGTTCGCCGAGCTGGACCCGGCCGGGAACGTCAACGTCAGCCGGTTCGGCGGCCGCCTGATCGGCACCGGCGGCTTCGTCAACATGTCGCAGAGCGCCAAGCGGGCGGTCTTCTGCGGCACCTTCACCAGCGGCGGGCTGGAAGTGGCGATCGCCGACGGGCGGCTGCGGATCGCGCGCGAGGGGCGGCACCGGAAGTTCGTCGAGCAGGTGGAGCAGGTCACCTACAGCGGGCCGGTCGCCCGCGAACGCGGCCAGACAGTGCGCTACGTGACCGAGCGGGCGGTCTTCGAGCTCGGGCCGGAGGGGCTGCAGCTGACCGAGCACGCGCCGGGGATCGACCCCGTCCGCGACGTGCTTGACCTCGCCGGGGGGCGGGTCGCGGTCTCGCCGACGTTGCGGGAGATGCCGGCGGCGATCTTCTGCGAGGCGCGGATGGGCCTCGCCGGCCGCGCCCCGTGGGCGGACGGAGAGGGGACGGCATGAGCGACCGCCAGCCTTCCCTCCTCGTCGCCCGGGACGGACCGGTGGCGACGCTGACGCTGAACCGGCCGCAGGTCCTGAACGCGCTCGACCGGCCGACCTTCGAGCGGCTGGCGGCGGCCTTCGACGATCTCGAGGCCGACCCTGCGGTGCGGGCGGTGGTCGTCACCGGCGCGGGGGAGCGGGCGTTCTGCGCCGGGGCCGACGTGCGGGCGCTGCACGGTCTCGGCGAGGCCGGGGCGTTGGCGCTGATGGCGTATGGGCAGCAAGTCTTCGACCGGATCGCCCAGTCGCCGAAGCCGACGGTGGCGGCGCTGAACGGCTACGCCCTCGGC
This sequence comes from Thermomicrobiales bacterium, assembly GCA_039809985.1. Lineage (GTDB taxonomy): Bacteria > Chloroflexota > Chloroflexia > Thermomicrobiales > UBA6265 > JAICJJ01. The sequence continues at coordinate 3,199 of JBDHWC010000101.1, forward strand.
GGCGGGCTGGAGCTGGCGATGGCCTGCGACATTCGAGTCGCCGCCGACACGGCGCGGCTCGGGCAGCCGGAGATCACGCTCGGCAGCATCCCGGGCTGGGGCGGCACGCAGCGGCTGCCGCTGCTGGTCGGGCTCGGCCGGGCCCGCGAGCTGATCCTGACCGGGCGGCTGGTCGATGCCGCCGAGGCGGAGCGGATCGGTCTCGTCAGCCGGGTGGTGCCGGCGGCGGAGACGGTTGCCGCGGCCCGGGACGTGGCCGACCGCCTCGCGGCGCTGCCGCCGGTCGCGCTGGCGCTGGCGAAGGACGCGGTGCGGGCGGTCGAGGGGGACCTCGCGGCGGGGCTGCGGCGGGAGCGGGAGCACGTGGCGACGACGTTCGCCACCGCCGATCAAAGGGAGGGGACCCGCGCCTTCCTCGAGAAGCGGGCGCCCCGCTTCGAGGGTCGGTGAGATGGCGGCGGCGGCGGTTCCGACCGGCGACAGCGGCGCGCGGCTTGGCGAGGTCGTGCTCGAGATGCGCGGCATCAGCAAGCGGTACCCGGGGGTGCAGGCGCTGGCCGGCGTCGACATGGCCGTGCGGGCGGGACAGGTGCTGGCGCTGGTCGGTGAGAACGGGGCCGGCAAGAGCACGCTGATGAAGGTGCTCTCGGGGGCGGTGCTGAAAGACGAGGGGGAGATCCTCGCGGACGGCGTGCCGGCGGCGATCCGCTCGCCGCAGGACGCCCGCCGGCTGCGGATCGGGATCGTCTACCAGGAATTCAGCCTCGTCCCGGCGTTGTCGGTGGCCGAGAACGTCCTGCTGGGGCGCTATCCGCACCGGGCCGGCTTCCTCGACCGGCGGGCGATGGCGGCGGAGGCGTCGCGGGTGCTCGGCGAGCTGGGGGTCGACCTGCCGCTGGCGGCGACGGTCGGCGCGCTCAGCGTGGCCCAGCAGCAATTGGTCGAGATCGCCAAGGTGCTGGCGATGGAGCCGCGGATCCTGGTGCTGGACGAGCCGTCGGCAGTGCTCGGCGGCGAGGACCTGGAGCGGCTGTTCGACGTCCTGCGGCGGCTGCGGGACCGCGGGATCGCGATCGTCTACATCTCGCACCGGCTGGAGGAGGTGTTCGCGCTCGCCGACATGGTGACGGTGCTGCGCGACGGCCGGGTGGTCGAGACGCTGCCGGTGGGCGCGCTCGACCACGCCGGGCTGGTCCGCCGGATGGTCGGGCGCGACCTCGCGGACGAGGCGTGGGCGGCGGGGACGGAGCCGGCGGAGGTGCTGCTGGAGGTCGAGGGCGTCCGCCGCGCCCCGCTGCTGCGGCCGGTCAGCCTGCAGGTGCGGCGGCGCGAGATCGTCGGCCTCGCCGGGCTGCGGGGGGCGGGGCGGACGGAGCTGGCGCGCTGCGTCTTCGGGGCTGACCGGCGCGACGGCGGCACAGTCCGGGTCGGCGGGCGGGAGGTGACGGCCAACTCGCCGGGGGCGGCGATCGCGGCCGGGATCGGCTTCGTGACCGAGGACCGGAAGCGCGAGGGGCTGATCCTGAACCTCTCGGTGCGGGAGAACGTGACCTTGGCTGGGCTGGCCCGGCTGGCCCGGCTCGGTCTCGTGGCCCGTGGCCGGGAGCGGGAGCGGGTCGGCCGCCTGACGGAGCGGCTGCGGCTGAAGGCGGCGGGGCAGGCGGCGGAGGCGCGGACGCTGAGCGGCGGCAACCAGCAGAAGGTCGTGCTGGCGAAGTGGCTGCACACCGACGCGCGGGTGCTGATCCTCGACGAGCCGACGCGCGGCATCGACGTCGGGGCGAAGCGGGAGATCTACCGGCTGCTGCGGGAGATCGCGGCGGGCGGGGCGGCGGTGCTGGTCATCTCGTCGGAGCTGCCGGAGGTGATCAGTCTCTGCGACCGGGTGCTGGTGATGCACGAGGGGCGGATCGCCGGCGAGCTGCCGGGGGGCACGACGGAGGAGGCGATCATGACGCTGGCCACGGGAGGCGTGCGGTGAGCGCGTCGCGACCGGAACCGACGGTCGCCCCGGTGGCCGCCACGCCCGCCCGGTCGCCGGGGCGGGCGGGCGACCTGCTGCAGCGGTTCGGGCTGGTGGCGGCGCTGCTGCTGCTGGTCGGCTTGGCTTCGGTGCTGTCGCCCTACTTCCTGCAGCCGGGGAACCTGGTCAACGTGGCGCGGCAGGTGTCGATCATCGGCATCGTCGCGGTCGGGATGACCTTCGTGATCCTGACCGCCGGCATCGACCTCTCGGTCGGCTCGATGCTCGGGCTGGTCGCGGTGGTGACCGCGCTGCAGTTGCGGAACGGTGCGTCGCCGTGGCTGGTGGTGCTGCTCGGGCTGGCCCTCGGCGCGCTGCTGGGGCTGGCGAACGGGGTCGGGATCACGCTCGGCGGGGTGCCGCCGTTCATCATGACGCTCGGGATGCTGGTGATGGCCCGGGGGCTGGCGCTGACCATCGCCGACGGGCAGCCGGTCAGCCTCGGGCCGGCGAAGGAGCAGTTCCAGTGGCTCGGCCGCGGCAGCGTGGCCGGCATTCCGGTGCCGGTGGTCCTCTTCGTCCTCGTCGCCGTTGCGTCGGCGGCGGTGCTGCGGCTGACCACGTTCGGCCGCTACGTCTACGCGGTCGGCAGCAACCGGGAGGCGGCGAGGCTGGCGGGGGTCAAGGTCCGCGGCATCACCGCCGCCGTCTACGTCGTCAGCGGGCTGCTGACCGGGCTGACGGCGCTGATCTGGATCTCGCGACTGACGGTCGGGGAGCCGACCGCGGGCACCGGGCTGGAGCTGGACGCGATCGCGGTGGTCGTGATCGGCGGCACCAGCCTGTTCGGCGGCGAGGGGGGGATCGGCGGCACGCTGATCGGCGCGATCATCGTTGCGGTCCTCGCCAACATCCTCAACCTGCTGGGGGTTTCCCCTTTCACCCAACAGATCGTCACCGGCGCGCTGATCGTGCTGGCGGTCCTGCTCGGCCGGGCGCGTCGCTGATCGCGACGGCGACCTGCCCGCCGGCGGGCCCCGGGCCTGCGCCAGAACGGACGACCGACCACCGGAGGAGGTGTGGCGACGCGGGAGAGCAACCAGAGGAGACAGGGTCGTCTCGTCGAGCCGGGACCGAGCGGTCCCGGGATTGGTCGGAGGAAGATCACCATGCACGACGCTCGCTGCGCGCACGGTCGGTGCGGCACCCACTCTCGCCGCGCCCTGCTCGGCTACGCTGCCGGCACGGCGGCGCTGGGGACGTTCTTGGCAACGGGCCGGCACCCGGCGTTGGCGCAGGACGCGACGCCGGCGGCACAGATCGGCGGCTGCATGCCGGAGGGCTGGACCCCGGCGAAGGCCGACGAGAAGATCCTGATCGCCTTCTCGCAGGGGACGATGAACCATCCGTGGCGAGTGGCGATGGTCGAGGGGAACAAGGCGTACGCGGCCGAGCACTACCCGAACGTGGAACTGGTTGTCACCGACGGCCAGAACCAGGCGACGAAGCAGGTGGCCGACGTCGAGTCGCTGGTGGTCCGCCAGCCGAAGGTGCTGATGATCAGCCCGCTGACCTCGGACGCGCTGACGCCGGCGGTCGAGGCGGCGATGGCGGCCGGGATCCCGGTCGTCACGCTCGACCGGATGGTCGACACCTGCGTGGCGGTCCACGTCGGGGCGGAGAACCGCCCGATCGGCCGGCAGGCGGCGGAATTCCTCGGCAAGGCGCTGAACGGCAAGGGCCAGATCGTCGAGATCCAGGGGACGGCCGGGGCGTCGGCGACGGTCGACCGGCACGAGGGGTTCGCCGAGGGACTGCAGGCGTTCCCGGACCTGAAGGTGGTCGCGGACCAGACGGCCGACTACCTGCGGGAACCGGCAACGAGCTTCATGGAGGATATGCTGCAGCGGTTCGGGCCGGGCCAGATCAACGCGGTCTACGCCCACAACGACGAGATGGCGCTCGGCGCGATCGAGGCGATCAAGGAGGCGGGCCGGCTGCAGGAGATCATGGTGGTCGGGATCGACGGCGAGAACGCCGCGTTCGAGTCGGTCAAGGCGGGGGAGATGGCGGCGACGTTCATCTACCCGTTCGTCGCGCCGGAAGGGATCATCACCGCGTACCAGCTCGCCACCGGCGAGAAGGTGGAGCCGGTGGTCACACTTAAGTCGCAGCAGGTCGACGCCACGAACGTCGACGAGTTCATCGGCAAGGGATTCTGAGGTCGGAAGCCGGGGGGCGGACGCCCGTCCGTCCCCCGGCCCCGCGCGGCGACGATGCCGGGGGGAGGCGCACGATGTCGTGGTCGAAGCCGTTCATGTTCCAGCACGTGACGAAGGTCGTCTCCGGCCCGGGGTCGTCGCGGCAGGCGGCGGCGGAACTGGCCGGGCTCGGCGCGAGCCGGGTGATGGTGGTGACCGACCGCGGCGTGGCCGGGGCCGGGCTGCTGGCCGGATTGCTGGCCGGGCTCGAGGCGGCGGGCCTGCCCCACGAGGTGTTCGACGGGATCGAGCCGAACCCGGCGGCGGTGACGGTCGACCGGGCGACGGCCGCGGCGCGGGCCGGCGGGGTCGACGCGGTGGTCGCGGTCGGCGGCGGCAGTTCGATCGACGGCGGCAAGATGGTCGCGCTGCTGGCGCGCCACGGCGGGACGACCGCCGACTACGCGGGGGTCGGGCCGGACAAGGTGCCGGGGCCGACGCTGCCGCTGGTGGCGGTGCCGACCACGGTCGGCACCGGCTCGGAGGTGACCCGCGGCGCGGTGATCACCGACACCGCGAAGAACACCAAGATGGTGGTGATCTCGCCCCACATCCTGCCGCGGGTGGCCGTGCTCGACCCGGAGCTGCTGACGCGGCTGCCGGCGCACATCACCGCGGCGACCGGGATGGACTCGCTGACGCAGGCGATCGAAGCCTACGTCTCGCGCGGGGCGAACCCGGTGACCGACGCGCTGAACCTGGCGGCGCTGCGGGCGATCGCCCGCCACCTGCGGCTGGCCGTGGCCCGCAACGAGCCGGAGGCGATGGCGGCGATGCAGGTGGCGACGACGATGCAGGGGATCGGCTTCCACAACGCCGGGCTCGGCCTCGTCCACGCCATGTCGAACACGGTCGGCGGGGCGTTCGGGACGCCGCACGGGGTGACGAACGCGATCATCCTGCCGCACGTGATGGCCTTCAACGTGGCGGCCGACCCGGAGCGGTTCGCGGTGGTGGCCGAGGCGATGGGGGAGCCGGTCGACGGCCTCTCGGCCCGGGCGGCGGCGGACCGCGGCGTGGCGGCGGTGCGGCAGCTCTCGCGCGACATCGGCATTCCGGAGACGCTGGGCGAGATCGGGGTCGACCCGGCGGCGATCCCGGAGCTGGCGCAGGCGGCGGCGCTGGCGAACGACGCGCCGACCAACCCGCGCGGCTTCACGGTGCAGGACATCGTCCGCCTCTTCCAACTGAGCTTCGGGATGGAGCCGGGGGCGTAGCCGGGACGGCACGGCGAAGGAGCAGGACGTGGACCGGCCGGCGGGCCGCTATGCGGCGACGCTCGATTTCTGCGTGGCGCGAACCCGGGAGAACCTCGGCCGGCTCGACGGCTTCCCGCACACCACCCGCGGCGGGCGGTGGCGGACCAGCGAGCACGGCCGCTGGACGGCGGGGCACTGGGTCGGCACCGTCTGGCTGGCCCACCTCTGGAGCGGCGACCCGGCGCTGGCCGACGCCGCCCGGGCGTGGGCGGAACGGCTCGCGCCGCGCCGGCACGACACCACCACGCACGACATGGGCTTCCTCTTCTGGCCGAGCTTCGTCCGCGGCCACCGGCTGACGGGGGACGCGTGGTACCGCGACGCGGCGGTGACCGCGGCCCGGTCGCTGGCGACCCGGTTCCACCCGGAGGGGGGCTACATCCAGGCGTGGGAGGAGGCGGAGGACCCGGCCCACGCCGGGCGGGCGATCGTCGACACGGTGATGAACCTGCCGCTCCTGCTCTGGGCGGCCGACGAGACGGGCGACGCCCGGCTGCGCGAGATCGCGCTGACGGTGGCCGAGACGACCGCGGCCGAGCACGTGCGGCCGGACGGCTCGACCTGGCACGTGGTCGACTTCGACCCGGCGACGGGCGCGCCGCGCCGCCGCGGCACCCACCAAGGGCTGCACGACGCCTCGTTCTGGAGCCGGGGCCAGGCATGGGCCACCGACGGGTTCGCCAGCGTCGGCCGGATGGCCGGGCGCGACGACCTGCGGGCGGTGGGAGCCCGCACCGGCGACTTCTTCGCCGCGCGCCTGACGCCGGGCGTCGCGCCGCCGTGGGACTTCGCGGCGACGGGCGACGGCGAGCCGCGCGACGCCGCGGCGGGGGCGATCGCGGCGACCGGG
>JBDHWC010000102.1:0-9441 GCA_039809985.1 Thermomicrobiales bacterium
GGCGCGGGGTGGAGCAGCGGCAGCTCGTTGGGCTCATAACCCAAAGGTCGGGGGTTCGAATCCCCCCCCCGCTACCAGTCTTCAGGAAGCCCCTTCCACGACACCGTGGGAGGGGCTTTCTCGTGCCCGGGAAGCGGTTCCGGGGACTCCCGCACCCCCCATTGTCCCCTTTTCCCCGTGCGAGGGCTGACAAGGGAGTATCCGTTCGGAAGCGGCAGCCGCACCTCGCGGCCGGGCGCGCTGGGACCGCCCTCACCCTCCAGCCCCCTTTCCCATCGCGATGGGAGAGGGGGAGAAACTGACTCGGGGGAGGGTCAAGTCCTCCCCCCGGACCACCGGGTTGCCGCGGCGCGGCGGCTTCCCAAAGGAGACCTCCTCCTGTCAGCTTGCGAGGGGAGAGGGGGAGGAGTTGGTCCGGGGGGAACCGAGTTCCCCTCCAGTCCCCCGGGTTGCGGCTGCGCGGCCGCTTCCGGCGGATGCCTGCCCGGTCAGCCCTTGTGAGGGGGAGAAACCAGTCCGGGGGAGGGCCGAGCCCTCCCCCGGGCCCCGGGGTTGCCGCGGCGCGGCCGCTGACCGAAGGACGCCTCGCCACCGCACCGCGTTGGGCGAGGTCGCGGGGCCGGGCTTTCGGGTGCCGGCGACTGCGGCGCGGCTCGGGACAGGGGCCTCAGGCGGCCGGCTTGCGGGCGGTGACGATGATCGCCTCGCTCGGGATGCGGATCGTGCCGTCCTCGCCCCGGAACGCCTCGTAGGCGGCGATCACCTCGTCGTGCATCCTGGCGCGCTGCTCGCCCGTCAGCTTGGCGAGCGCGGGGCCGGCCATGATGCCGCCCTCGCCGGTCATCCTGCGCCAGTCGGCCTCCGGGTCGTCCTGCACGTAGGCCTCGGTGTGGCGTTCGCTGCGGATCTGCTCGAACCCGGCCTCGGTGACCAAGCGCTCGATCAGGCCCGGCGCGCTGAGGCTGAGCGGGCCCGGCGGGGCCGGCTCGTCCGAGGGCGGCAGCATCGACTGCATGATGCGCATCGGGATGAAGTGGCCGACGCGGTCGCCCGTGCTCCAGACGGCGACGCCGAGCCGGCCGCCGGGCCGCAGGACGCGGCGGATCTCGCGCAGGGCCCGGCCCGGCTCCGGCATGAGCATCAGGCCGAACTGGGAGAGGGCGACGTCGACGGAGCCGTCCGGCAGGTCGAGCGCCTCCCCCGGCATGGCCCGGAACGCGACCGCCACGCCGGCCTCGCGGGCCGCGGCGGCGACGTAGGGCGCCCATTCCGCGACGAGGTCGGTCGCCAGCACCCCGTCGCCATTGCCCATCGCCCGGGCGGCGGCGACGGCGGCGACGCCGGGCCCGGTGGCGACGTCGAGCACCTGCTCGCCGTGCCGCGGCGCGACGAGGCCGACGAGGTGCTCGGCGAAGGGGCGGTTCTTGTGGGCGGAGTACTCGGCGTATTGCTGGACCCGCGCGGCCCAGTCGGCGCGGGTCTGGTCGGTGGACATGGGAAACCTCCGTCGGGAGCGGCACGATGTCGCCGGGCAGTGTAGCCCCCGGCGGGGGTGCCGGCTGCTCGCGGGGTCGCGGATGCGGCGGGGCCGGGTGGCGCGGGCGACAGCGGGACCTGAGGCCCGGCCGCGGGGACTACTTGACCGCGCCCATGGTCAGGCCGCGGACGAGGTGGCGGGAGACGATGGCGGCGAAGACGACGACGGGGAGGACGATGAGGGTGCCGGTGGCCATCATCGCGCCCCAGCGGACGCCGAAGCCGGTCATGAAGTTGGCGGCCTCGACCGGGGCGGTCTTGGCGACGTTGCGGGTGAGGACGAGGGCGAAGAGGAACTCGTTCCAGCTGAAGATGAAGCAGAGGATGGCGGAGACGACGACGCCGGGGATCGCCAGCGGCAGCACGATGGTGAGGAAGATCTGCCACGGGTTCGCGCCGTCGACCATCGCCGCCTGGTCGATGTCGCGGGGGACGGAGCGGAACTGGTCGATGCAGAGCCAGATCACGATCGGGATGTTGAAGGTCAGGTAGGTGAGGATCAGGACAAGGTGGGTGTCGAGGATCCGCAGGTCGCGGGCGAGCAGGAAGAAGGGGAGGGTGACGACGATCGGGGAGATGAAGCGGTTGGAGATGATCCAGAACCAGAGGCTGGAGCGGCCGCGGAAGTCGTAGCGGGCGAGGGCGTAGGCGGCCGGGGTGCCGAGCACCAGCGCGATGAGGGTGGAGCCGGCGGCGACGATCAGGCTGTTGCGGAGGCCGCGCGTCACCGCGCCCTCCTGGATGACGGTCTGGTAGTGCTCGAGGGTCGGCTGGAAGACGAAGACGGGCGGCACGGCGAAGGTGTCGTTGGAGGACTTGAGCGAGGTGGCCACCATCCAGTAGATCGGGACGAGGATGAAGGCCGCGAGGGCGAGGAGCGCGACGAGCTGCAGCGCGCCGCCGACGACGCGGCCGGGCGAGTTCCTGCGCGGGGCGACGGGCTCGGTCGCGGCGCTCATGCCTCCACCTCCCGGTAGAAGATCCGGATGTAGACCTGGGCCAGCACGTTGCAGAGGATCAGGAGGAGGATCGCCATGGCCGAGGCGAGCCCCATGTCGAAGATGCGGAAGCCGACCCGCTGGATGTAGACGCTGACCAGCTCGGTCGAGACGCCGGGGCCGCCGCGGGTCAGGACGAAGATCGTGTCGAAGACCTTGAGGATGTCGGCGGTGCGGATGATCAGCACCGCGGTCAGGCCGGGGAGGAGGAACGGCAGCTGGACGTGCCGGAAGATCTCCCACCAGCTGCTGGTGTCGAGCCGGGAGGCCTCGACGATGTCGGGGGGGACGGAGGAGAGGCCGGACATGGCGACGAGGGCGACGAAGGGGGTCCACTGCCAGATGTCGGTCAGGGAGATGGTCAGCATCGCCGCCTTCGGGTCGCCCAGCCAGTTGACCGGCGGCACGCCGAAGAGGCTGACGAACCAGTTGAGCAGCCCGAAGTCGCGGTTGTAGACGAGCCGCCCGATCAGGCCGACGACGGTCGGCGTGGTCGCGATCGGGAGGACGAGGAGGACGCGGGTGATCGCCGAGAGCCTGCGCCAGCGGGTGCCGGCGAGGAGGAGGGCGATGCCGACGCCGAGGACGACCTGCACCGGCAGGGTGTAGAGGAAGAAGAGCCCGGTCCGTCCGAGCGACTCGCGGAAGAGGGGGTCGGCGAGCGCCTTGGCGTAGTTCTCGAGGCCGACGAACGGGGTGCCGAGGTACGGCTTGGTGACGAGGTATTGCTGGAAGCTGGTGCGGACCGCGATGACCAGCGGGTAGACCCCGATCAGGAGGAGGGCGACCACCGCCGGGGCGATCATCCCGATCGGCGTCCAGTTGACGCGGGAGCGGTGCGCCGGCTCGACGGTGCCCCCCGGGAGGGCGGTGTCGAGCCCCGGTGTCACGGTTGCGCGGGCCATCGTCCCCTCCTTCGCCGGCGCGCGCGGCGACCCCGTGCGGCGCTCATTCGAGGTTCGTGTGGCGGGCGCGCATCTGTCCCGGCGTCTGCCCGGTCTGCTCGCGCAGCATGATGGAGACCAAGTCGAAGAAGATCAGCTGGGCCGCCTCGAAGAGGCTGCCCATCGGCAGCACGCTGACCCGGCCGCCGCGGTCGTCGGCCATCGTCTGCGCCGGCAGGTGGACGACGAGGTCGGCCCGGCGGGCCGCCTCGCCGCGCGGCTGGGCGGTGACGACGAGGGTGGTCGCGCCGGCGTCGCGGGCGACGCCCATCAGGCCGAGCACGGTCGAGAACGCGCCGGGGCCGGCGCTGACCAGCAGGAGGTCGCCGGGGCCGACCGGCGGCGTCGTCATGTCGCCGACGACGTGGGCGTCGAAGCCGAGGTGCATCAGGCGCATGCAGAGCGCCTTCATCATCAGGCCCTCGCGGCCGACGCCGTGGCAGGCGACGCGGCGGGCGGCGCGGACGGCGGCGCACAGCCGCTCGGCCTCGCCGCTGGTGGCCGGGGTGAAGACGGCGGCGACCTCGTCGAGCGCCTGCCGGGCGAGAACCGGGAGATCGACCGTGGCGGACATCGGGAGCCCTCGGGGCTGGCGGGGCGCGGGCGGGGGCCGGGGCGTTCGGCCGCCCCGGCCCCGCCCCCGGCGGCCGTGCGCCGCCGGGAGGGTCGCGCCCCTACTGGAGCTTCGGCTTCTGGCCGCTGGTGTACGGCTCGAGCAGCGGCTTCATCTGCTCCTCGATCGTCTTCACGCCGTCCTCGACCGAGACGCTGCCGAGCATCATCTCGGAGCCGGTCTGGGCGATGATCTCCGACATCTGCGGCCACTCCGGGAAGCGCGGCCGGAAGATGGCGTTGCCGTACTTGTTCCACGACTCGACGAGCGGGGCGAAGTAGGGGAACTTCGCCTGCAGGTCCGGGTCCTCGTAGGCGCTCATGCGGCCGGAGACGCCGCCGTTCTTGATGTACTCCTTGGCGTTGGCCTCGGAGGTCAGCCACTGGATCAGGAGCCAGGCCGCGGCCTGCTTCTCCTCGGCGCTGGCGGAGTTGACGGCGTAGGAGAAGCCGCCGAGGGCCGGCTTGCGGCCGCCCGGGCCCTCCGGCTCGATGCCGATGCCGAGGTCGTTGGCGATGGTGGAGGTCTCCGGGTTGGCGAGGGTGGCGTAGAAGGCGCTCCACTCGTTGATGACGCCGACGCGCCCCTGGGCGAGCCCTTGCACCGTCTCGTCGTGGTCCCACTCGACGATGTCGGGCGGCATCACGCTCATCAGCTCCTGCCGGAAGTTGAGGCCGGCGAGCGACTCGGGCGAGCTGAGGTTCGGCTCGAAGGTGTCGGGGTTGAGCAGACTGCCGCCGAAGGCCCAGACCATCCGCATGAACGAGTCGGCCGACTGGGTCTCGCCGCGGCGCGACTGCAGGGCGTAGCCGAACTTGTCGTTGGCGGTCATCTTGGTGCCGTAGGGGTCCTTCAGCTCCTGCCACGTCTGGGGCGGGGCGTCGAACCCGTTGTCGGCCAGCATCTTCTTGTTGTAGTACATCAGGCCGGAGTAGTTGTCGAACGGCAGGCCGTAGACGACCTTGTCCCACGTCCCGAACGAGTCGAGCAGGATCGGGAAGAAGCCCGGCAGGTTGAGGGCCGGGTCGGCCAGCGCCGCGTTGTCGGTGAACTTGCTGATCGGCGCGATCCAGCCGGAGGCGGCGAACTCGCCGATCCAGACGACGTCGACGAGGACTACGTCGTAGAGGCCGGTGCCGCCGGTGAAGTCGAGCACCTGCTTCTCGCGGCTGTTCTCGTAGGGCATCGTCTCGGTGTTGACCGTGATGCCGGTGGCGTCCTGGAAGGCGGGCAGCATCGCCGCCGCCGCCTTGTAGCCCGGCCGGTCGAGGAACGGCACGCCGATCGTGATCCCCTTGTACGGCTCGGCGGCCTTCGCGTAGTCGAAGCCGGCATCCTGCGCCCGCACCCAGGTCGGGCGGCCGCCGAACGAGTAGGCGGTCAGCGCCGCCGACCCGACGGCCGCGCCGCGCAGGACCGATCGCCGAGAGACCCGGTTCGCCATGGTTGCTCTCCTCCGCGTCGAGGGTGAACGCACTCGGGCGGGCGACCGTCGCCCGCGCGGGCCCGTGCCCGATGGTCAAGAGGTTCCGCCCATGCTAGCGCAGGTTCCCGGTTCCGTCATCAGTGCACGACTTCGCCCGGCCCCGGCCGCCGCCGGCGGTCCCTGTCCCGGACCGGCGGGGTAGCCTGCGCGGTGGCCCCGGGACGCGGCCAACCGGTAAACTTCGCCGCACGAGGCCGATGACCCCCGGACGACCAGCCCGCGCGTCGCAGGACGGGGGAGGCCCGTCTGCCGGGGGGCCGAGCGGCCCGCCGCCGCCCACTGAGAAAGACCGCCGATGCCTGTTCGCACGTCCCGCAGCCCCGAGACCGGTGACGCCGCCCCGACCGTGCCCGAGCCGGCGGCGGGTGCCGCGAAGAAGCGCCCGGGCCGGCCGCGCGCCCGCAAGGAGCAGAAGCCGCCGACGACGCTGCTGCCGGTGCTGGTGGTGGAGGAGACGCTCCTCCTGCCGCACATGTCGATCCCGTTCCCGATCGAGGACGACGAGGCGGCGATGGTGCTCGACCGCGCGCTGCGGATGGAGCCGCGCCACGTCCTCGTCCTCACCGAGCGGGCGGTGGCCGCCGCCGAGGGTGACCCGGCGCTGCCGGGCGAGGAGCACGACCCCGAGCTGCGCGAGCTGCTGGCCGACGCGATCGCCCACCGCGAGGGCGACCGCGACGGGGGGGAGTGGGTCTCGGACGAGGCGCTTTCCGGCGTCGCCTACGAGCTCTGCCCGGTCGGCGTGGTGGCCGAGGTCGGGCAGCGGATGTCGCGGCCGGGCGGCCACGCCCACGTCATGCTGCAGGGGGTCGCCCGCGGCCAGGTCGACGAGCTGGTCCAGCAGGACCCGTACCTCGTGGCCCGGGTGGTCGTCCACGACGACCCGACGCCGGTCGGGAACGAGGCGGAGGCGGCGATGACCGCCGCCCTCGAGCAGGTCGAGAGCTACATCAGCATGCTCCCCAACGTGCCGGAGGAAGTGCTGACGATGGTGCGCAGCGTCGAGGAGCCGGGCTGGCTCGCCGACCTGATCGCCTTCTCGCCGGAGTTCTCCTCGGAGCAGCGGCAGGAGCTGCTGGAGGTGCTGGACCCGGTCGCCCGCCTCCGCCGCCTGAGCGTGATGGTCCAGAAGCGGCTGAACGTGCTCAACTTGCGCCAGCAGATCCAGACCGAGGCGCAGGCCGGGATGGACAAGCAGCAGCGCGAGTACTACCTGCGCGAGCAGCTGCGGGCGATCCAGAAGGAACTGGGCGAGGGGAGCTCGGAGGCGATCGTCGCCAACGAGCTGCGCGAGAAGATCGAGGCGGCCGGGATGCCGGACGAGGTCCGGGCCAAGGCGCTGGTGCAGGTCGAGCGGCTGGAGCAGCAGCACCCCTTCTCGCCGGAGATCGGCGTCATCCGCGGCTACCTGGAGTGGCTGGTCGACCTGCCGTGGTCGACGGAGACGGTCGACCGGCTCGACCTCGCCGAGGCGGCTGCCGTGCTGGAGGCCGACCACTACGGCCTCGAGAAGGTGAAGGAGCGGATCCTCGAGTTCATCGCCGTCCGCAAGCTGGCGGGGGACAAGCTGCGGGCCCCGATCCTCTGTTTCGTCGGGCCGCCGGGCGTCGGCAAGACGAGCCTCGGCCGCTCGATCGCGCGGGCGATCGGCCGCAACTACGTCCGGATGTCGCTCGGCGGCGTGCGGGACGAGGCGGAGGTCCGCGGCCACCGGCGGACCTACGTCGGGGCGATGCCGGGGCGGGTGATCAAGGCGCTGAAGGACGCCAAGAGCCGCAACCCCGTGCTCGTGCTGGACGAGATCGACAAGGTGGGGTCGGACGCGTTCCGGGGCGACCCGTCGTCGGCGCTGCTGGAGGTGCTCGACCCGGAGCAGAACACGACCTTCTCCGACCACTACCTCGAGGTGCCGTTCGACCTCTCGAAGGTGATCTTCATCACCACCGCCAACCTGCTGGAGCCGATCCCGCCGGCGCTGCGCGACCGGATGGAGATCATCGAGGTCTCCGGCTACACCGAGGTCGAGAAGCTGGCGATCGCGCGGCACTTTCTGCTGCCGAAGGCGCTCGGCGCGCACGGGCTGGAGGCGGCGCAGATCGAGGTGACCGACGAGGCGCTGCGCCGGATGATCCGCGAGTACACCGAGGAGTCGGGCGTCCGCAACCTCGAGCGGGAGATCGGCGCGCTCTGCCGGAAGGCGGCCCGCCGCTTCGCCGCCGACGACCCGCCGGAGCGGATCGTCGTCGACGCCGACGACCTCGGCAGCTTCCTCGGCGTGCCGCGCTACGAGTTCGGCCTGGCCGAGGAGCAGGACGAGGCCGGGGTCGCCACCGGGGCGGCGGTGACCAGCGTCGGCGGCGACCTGCTGGGGATCGAGGTGCTGGTGATGGAGGGGAAGGGTGACCTCGTCCTCACCGGCCAGCTCGGCGACGTGATGCAGGAGTCGGCCCGGGCCGCGCTCTCCTACGCCCGGTCGCGGGCGGCGGAGTTCGGGCTGGAGGCGAACTTCTTCGACAAGCACAACATCCACGTCCACGTGCCGGCCGGGGCGATCCCGAAGGACGGCCCCTCGGCCGGGATCACGATGGCGACCGCCCTGATCTCGGCCCTCACCGGCCGCCGGGTCCGCAAGGACGTGGCGATGACCGGCGAGATCACGCTGCGCGGCAAGGTGCTGCCGGTCGGCGGCCTGCGGGAGAAGACGGTCGCCGCCCACCGCGGCGGGATCAAGACGTTCCTGCTGCCCCGCCGCAACGCCAAGGACCTCGCGGAGCTGCCGGCGGTGGTGAAGGAGGGGATGGAGCTGATTCAGGTCGGCACCCTCGACGAGGTGCTCGCCGTCGCGCTCCTGCCCGCCGAGTCGCCCAGCCGCGGCCTGCAAGTGGCGTAGGGACTGCCTCGGAGCGGCGAGGCGGGGGAGGGCACTGCCCTCCCCCTCGCCGCGCTCACTCCGTCGCCGGGCCGCCGTCCCAGAGGGTGCGCCGCTCGGTCAGCTCGACGACGTTGCCGTCGGGGTCGTCGGCGTAGATCGCGCGGTTGCCGTCGCCGAAGTCGCGGTCGGAGCCCACCGCCACGCCGTGCCGCACGAGGCGGGCCCGCGCCGCGTCGAGCGTGCCGTGCGGCACCCGCAGGGCGAAGTGGACGTGCGCGCCGCCGCGGCCGGCGTGGATCGCCTTCGCCCCGCCCGCCTCGCGCGACCAGAGGCCGAGGAACCCCTCGCGCCCGGCCGCGAGCCAGACCGCGGGCCGCTCCGGCCCCCAGCGCTCGACGACCGGCAGGCCGATGGCCTCGGCGTAGAAGCGTTCCGAGGCGGCCAGGTCGGCGACCTCCAGCGTCATCTCGAAGATGCCGATCGCCGGCGGCGCGTCGCCCGCCCGCTCGCTCGTGGTCACCGCGTCGTCTCCTCGCGCCGGTGTGGCGCACGGTTGCAACCCGACGGGCCTTGCCGTCGTCTCCCATTTGCGCGGACGCTTTCGCAGGAACGGAGCCGACGATGCCAGACCGTGACCACGACCCCCGTCCCCTCGCCGACGACCCGCCGACCCCCGGCGCGCCGGCCGCGCCGCTGCCGGTCGGCTGGCAGAGCGACCGGCCGCGGACGTGGGCGCTGGTCCGGCAGGTGCCGGTGGTGATCGCCCTGCCGACGGGCGGCTCCCGCCTCGCGTGGCGGGAGGTGGTCGCCTCCGCCTCCGAGTTCGGGCCGGTCGACGTGCCGGGGCCGAACGCGGCGGCGTGGTGGGCGGGCGTGCTCCGCCCGATCCACGACGCGCGGGTGGCGCGAGTCCGCTTCCCGGCCCTGTTCGACTGGCCGGAGGGCTGCCTGCTGCCCGACGCCCCGCCCGACGCCGCGGCGCTCGCCCGGCT
>JBDHWC010000103.1:0-9398 GCA_039809985.1 Thermomicrobiales bacterium
CTTCGACCCGGCCGACTGGCCGCCGCGCCGGCTCGGCGACTGGCCGCCGCCCGCCCTGGCCGCCCTGCCGCGCGAGCAGGTCTCCGGCAGCGTCGTCCGCTTCTCCGCCCTCTGGGGCCGCCTGCTGAACGCGTGGTTCGCCAAGGCCGCGGCCGACCCGGCGGAGGCCGCCGAGGCGCTGCTGCTGCTGGCGCGGCTGGAGCCGCCGGGCGCGCCCGCCGCGCTGGAGCCGATCTCCCCGGCGTTCTGGCGGTGGCTGCGGGGGGCGTGAGGCGGCCGTCGTCCAATAGTCCCGCTCTGCGGGCAGGCAGTGTCCGAACTTGCCGCTCGCTCCTCTCGACGTTGCGTGCCGGGCCGCTCTCAGCCCCCCGCCCCCTTTTCCCCGCCAGCGGCTGACAGGGGGTATCCATCGGGAAGCGACAGCGCCGCGGCAACCCGGGAATCCGGGGGAGGGCTTGCCCCCCCGAGGAGGTATCTCCCCCATCGCCATGGCTGACAGGGGGAGGTACCCAAGGGAAAGCGGTATCCGCGTCTCGCGGCCGGGTCCGCCGGGACCGCCCTCACCCCCCAGCCCCTTCTCCCGCGGCGGCGGGAGAGGGGGAGCAACTGATCTGGGGGAAACGAGTTCCCCCCAAGACTCCGGATTGCCGCTGCGCGGCCGCTTCCCAGCAGATGCCCACCCCTGTCAGGCGGCGGCGGGAGAGGAGGAGCAAATGAACCGGGGGAGGGTCAAGCCCTCCCCCGGACCCCCGGGTTGCCGCGGTGCGGCGGCTCCCCAGTCGCTTTCCAACCGGTCCCTCCCCCTGTCAGCCATCGCCATGGGAGAGGGGGGCTTGGTGGGTGAGGACGCGGCGCTACGCCCCGCCCTCGTCGCCGGCGCGGCGGTCCATCTCGTGGGCGAGGAGGACGGCCTCGGCCACTTCCTTCATCGACTTGCGGGCGTCCATGCTGGTCTTGCGGATGCGGTGGAAGGCCTCGGACTCGCGCAGGCCGTGGGTCTCCATCAGGATCCCCTTGGCGCGCTCGACGAGCTTGCGGGTCTCCAGCGCCTCCTTGAGGTCGCCGACCTCCCGCTCGAGCGAGCGGAACTCGTCGAAGCGGGCGATCGAGAGCTCGATCACCGGCAGCAGCTCGGTCTGGCGGAACGGCTTGACGACGTAGCCGACGACGCCGGCGTCCTTGGCCCGCTCCACGAGCCCCTGGTCGGAGTAGGCGGTGAGGAGGACGACCGGGGCGATCTTCTCGCGGGTCAGCTCCTCGGCGGCGGCGATGCCGTCGACCCCCGGCATCCGGATGTCCATGATCACGAGGTCCGGCCGCAGCTTGCGGGCCAGCTCGAGCGCGGCCTGGCCGTCGCCCGCCTCGCCGACCACGTCGTAGCCGAGCTCGGTCAGCATCTCGCGCAGGTCGAGCCGGATCAGCGACTCGTCGTCGGCGATCACGATGCGCGGCGCGGTGCCGTTCTGGACCGTCTCAGACATCTCGCCCGTCCCTGCGACGACCCGCCGCGGCCTCGTCCCGGGCCGGGCGGCAACCGATGCCGAACCCCCTCGTGCCCGCAGCCGCGGCGAGGGGAACACCGCTGGAGGAAAGTGGAGGGGATGGTCGGGGCGAGAGGATTCGAACCTCCGACCACCGGTACCCCATACCGGTGCGCTACCGGGCTGCGCCACGCCCCGACGTGCGGCAATTGTAGCACGCAGCGGGCCACCGTCGGCCGGCAGGAAGTCGGCGGCCGGCGGGCCCGGGCGGGGCGATGGCGTATCCTGCCGCGCGTGGCGGCCGGCGCTCGGCCGCGGGTCGCGCGCCGCGGTCGCGGCGCATCCCGACCGCAGGCCGTGCCCGGTTTCGGCGCGAGCGACGCGAACGGACGTGGTGGTGAGTTTCGAGGAACTGACGGTCGCACTCGACATCCTCGGCATGGTGATCGCCCTGCCGGTGGCGGTCTGGCTGGTGTGGGACGCTTCCCGGCGGGGCGAGAGGATCTGGCTCTGGCTCTGTGCGTGGCTGGTGGCCGCGGTCGCCGGCAACGCGCTGTTCGGGGTCGTCGTGGTGGTGGTCTACCTCGTTCGGCGGAAGCCGGTGGTCCCGGGCCGGGGCCTCCTCGGCCGCGTCGGCCGGCGCGCCGACCGGGCGCCGCGGTGACGATGCCCGACACGACCGGGGTGACGCCGGACCTGCTGCTGGCGCTCCTCGTGATCTGGCTGGGTCCGGCGCTGGTGATCGCGATGGACGTCCGCCACCGCGGCGGGCGGGGACTGGTCTGGGCGACCGAGTGGCTGATCGTCAGCCTCGTCGCCCTGATCGTGCTGCGGCCGCTCTGGTGGCTGGTGGCGAACGCGGTCGGGCTGGTCGCCTACCTGCTGGTGCGGCCGAAGGGGCGGGTCGCGGGGCGGGCCCCGGCCGCCGACGAGAGGGGGGGCGAGGAGCATGCCGACGCCGGGTGACGAGCGCGACGACCTGGCCGGCCTGAGGCCGGTCGGCACCCACCCGTGGGTCGCCCGCTGGCGCGACCGGGTCGGGTTCGGGGTCAGCATCTTCCCGCAGCCGCCCGACTGGCGGCACTTCCTGCGGCAGGTGCGGTGGATGGAGGAGCACGGGATCGACGCCTACTTCGCGTACGACCACCCGCGCTCCCACGCCGACTGCTGGACCGCGCTGACCGCGCTCGCCTGCGCCACCGAGCGGATTCGGCTGGGGACGCTGGTCGACTGCGTCTACTACCGGCCGCCCTACCTGCTGGCGCGGCAGGCCGCCGACGTCGACCGCCTCAGCGGCGGACGGCTGGTGCTCGGCGTGGGGATCGGCGACCTGCCCGAGGAGTTCGCGGCGATGGGGATCGACTACCCGCCGGTGCCGGTCCGGCAGCGGGCGATGGAGGAGACGATCCGGATCGTGCGCGGCCTCTGGGGCAGCGAGCCGTTCCGGTTCGACGGCGAGATCTTCCGAGCCGGGAACGACGGGCCGCACGGCTTCCTGCCGCCGGTGCAGGAGCCGCGGGTGCCGATCCTGCTGGCGGGGGGCGGCGAGAAGGTGACGCTGCGGCAGGTGGCGCGCTTCGCCGACGCCTCGAACATGGGGGCGCACGACACGATCGGCCGTGCCTTCACCGCCGACGACTTGGCCCGGAAGTTCGGGGTGCTCGACGCCCACTGCGCGGCGGTCGGGCGCGACCCCGGGTCGGTCCTCCGCTCGCAGTTCACGATGCCGCTGATCCTGGCCGAGACGCGGCCCGCGCTGGAGGCCAAGCTGGCGGCGATGCCGCAGGACGTGCTGGCGCGGTGCGGCCAGGCCCTCTTCGCCGGCACCCCGGCGGAGGCGGTCGAGTTCTACCGCGACCTGGCGGCGAAGGGGTTCCAGTACTTCGTCGCCAACATCCTCGACGGCGACGACGAGACGGTCGAGCTGCTGGCCGACGGCGTCGTGCCGGCCTTCGCGGCGTAGGCCGTTCCCCGGCAACCAAGGGGTCGGGCGTGCTTGGGAGAGCACTTGACCCTCCCCGGAGCACATGTGCCTTTCTCGTCGCAGTCTCTGAGATGGGTAGAGGTACCCAAGCGATTGCCTCCGGCGCACCTCGCGGCCGGGCGCGTCACGCTCCCACCCCCCAGTCCCCTTTCCCGCCGCGGCGGCTGACCGGGGTAGGTCTCCGTTGGGAAGCGACTGGGCAGCCGCCGTGGCAATCCGGGGGTCCGGGGGAGGGCTTGGCCCTCCTCCGATTCACTTTCTCCCCCTCTCCCGCCGCCGCGGCTGACCGGGGGAGGTCTCCGTTGGGAAGCGGCCGCGCCGCGGCAACTGGGGGCTCGGGGGAGAGCTTGGCCCTCCCCCGAGCCTGTGTCTCCCCCTCTCCCGCCGCGGCGGGAGAGGGGGCTGGGGGGTGAGGGCGGTCCCGACGGACCCAGACGCGAACGGCGGACGCCGCGATCGATGCGACACCGTCCCTTGCCCGCGCGTGCCCCGCACCCGCGCGGGGCGACCCCGTTGACAGCGCCCGCGCTGATCGCTAGCCTGCGTGAACATGATCGATGCTGACCGATCCTGAGCGGATCGGGCTGGATGGGACGTGGCGTCGGTCAGAACCACGCGGACGGCCCGCGACGGCGCGGGCCGCGGCACGGTCACGAGGAGGTGCGGTCATGGGGCGGACGGACCGGTTCGATCGGCGCGACCTGCTGCGGGCGGCGGGCGGCGGGGCCGCGGTCGGCCTCGGGCTCGGGCTCGGCGGGCGGCGCGCGCTGGCGCAGGACGGCACGCCGGAGCCGACGCCGACCGAGATCCCGGAGGTCACCGTCTCGACCCCGGTCGCCGGCAAGACGAACGTGACGTGGTGGACGCACAACAACACCGCGTTCGTCGAGGCGAACAAGGAGATGATCTCGCGGTTCCAGGCCGCGAACCCCGACATCAACATCGTCTACCAGTACTTCCCCTACGACATCTTCATCGGCAAGCTGCAGGCCGGCTACAACTCCGGCACTGTCGCCGACGTCCAGCAGATGTTCGGCACGTGGGTGCCGCTCTACTCCAAGTTCGGGCTGCTCGACGCGGTGCCGGACGACCTCGCCGGCGGCTTCGAGGACCGGTTCTGGGGGGCCTCGATCGGCGCCTACGGCCTCGAGGGCAAGTGGTACGGGATGCCGAAGGAGTTCAACCTCGAGAACGGCTGCATGCTGACCAACCCGGCGCTGCTGCAGGCGGCCGGGGTGCCGGACCTGCCGACGTCGTGGGACCAGCTGGTCGCCAACGCGGTCAAGGCGACCAAGTGGGACGACCAGAAGCGGATCACGCAGGCCGGCTTCCAGTTCACCAACAACGACACCATCACCTTCCTCTTCCTGGCGATGATCCTGCAGCAGGGGGCGACCTACTGGGCCGACGACGGCGTCCACGTCAACTTCCAGACCGACGCCGCCAAGAAGGCGTGGCAGGACGAGACCGACCTCGTGGTCAAGCACCACGTCGACGACGAGACGTCCTACACCGGGCAGGAGGCCTTCTTCTTCCAAGGCAAGGCGGCGATGTCGATGCGCGGCCCGTGGATCATCGCCACGCTGCAGCAGGACTACCCGGACCTGACGTTCGACTACGTGAACATGCCGCCGTACTCCGGCACCGAGAACAAGTTCGCCGCCGAGTCGGGCTGGGGCGAGGTGGTCAACGCCAAGGCTGCGCCGGAGAACAAGGCCGCGGCCTGGAAGTTCGTCGACTTCATGGCCCAGCCGGACAACCTGCGCGACTGGAACATCGCCACCTTCACCATCCCGTCGATCAAGGCGCTGGCGAACGACCCCAAGATCCTCGAGGCCGCGCCGAAGGTGAAAGCCGCCTTCGACGTCCTCCCCTACGGCCAGTGGGTCGGCCCGGTCCAGGACCGCGACCGCTTCTGGAAGTCGATCCACGACGCCTTCACCGCCGTCTGCCTCGGCAAGATCGACGCCCCCTCGGCCCTCAACCAGGCCGAGCAGGAGATCAACGCGATGATCGACGAGCAGGTCGGGCCGTAGCCGCGACCTGACGCCGACCGACGCCGGAGGCGGAACGATGAGTGCCGTCGATCTCCCGGCGGCGGCCCCGGCCGCGGCCCCGCGCAAGCGGGGCCGCCCCCCGGGGTACGCCAGCCAGCTCGCCTTCGTGGTCGCCGGGCTGGTCCCGATCATGACCTTCTTCGCGATCTTCGCCTTCGCGCCGATCGCGATCGTGGTCTGGCTCAGCTTCCTGAAGTACAACCAGCTCGCGCCGACCGCCCCGTTCATCGGGCTGCGCAACTACGCCTTCGCCTTCCAGAAGGACCCCTACTTCCTCAACGCGCTCGCGGTGACGCTGAAGTACGCCGTCGTCGCGGTCCCGCTCAACCTCGCCATCGCGCTGCCGGTCGCGCTCGGGCTGAACCAGATCACCCGGCTGCGGGCCGTCTTCCGCTCCGCCTTCTTCCTGCCGACCGTCGCCTCGGCGGTGGCGGTCTCGCTGATCTGGCGCTCGATCTACGACGCGCAGGCGGGCTGGCTCGACGGCCTCGTCGGCTGGCTCGGGATCCCCAGCCAGTCGTGGCTGGGCGACCCGAGCCTCGCGCTCTGGTCGATCATGGTCGCCGCCGTCTGGCAGGACCTCGGCTACAACATCCTGATCCTGCTGGCAGGCCTGCAGACGATCCCGGAGGACTTCTACGACGCCTCCAAGGTCGACGGGGCGGGGGTCTGGGCCCGCTTCACGGACATCACCGTGCCGCTGCTGAGCCGGACGCTCCTCTTCGTCACCGTGCTGACGATGATCAGCTACCTGCAGCAGTTCACCCACGTCGCGGTGATGCCGAACAACCCCGGCGACCCGCTGCACTCGACGGAGACGATGGTCCTCTACATCTACACCAAGGCGTTCCGGAACATGCAGCTCGGCTACGCCTCGGCGATGTCGATCGTCCTGATGGCGATCATCCTCGTCGTCACGCTGGTCCAGATGCGGCTGCTGCGCAGCCGGTGGGAGTACTAGCGATGGCCGCCCAAGACGCCGCCGCCGTCCTCGACACGCGGGCCGAGGCCTCCGGCCTCGACGCGGCCGACGCGCGCGCCGCGGAGGCCCGCTCCGGATTCGGCCAGTGGCTGCTGGTCCTCGGCTTCGCGGTGCTGGCCCTCGTCTTCGTGCTGCCGCTGCTGCTGATGCTCTCCGACGCCTTCAAGTCGCCGGCGGAGATCGTCAAGGTGCCGCCGACGCTCTTGCCGCAGAACCCGAGCTGGCAGGCGTTCCGGACGGTGCTGCAGGAGGCGCCGTTCCTGACGTGGTACCGCAACAGCCTCGTCGTCTCGCTCTCGGTGACGGCGGCCTGCCTCGTCACCAGCTCGCTCGGGGGCTACATCTTCGCCAAGTTCGACTTCCCGCTGAAGAACGTCCTCTTCACGCTGGTCCTGGCGACGATGATGATCCCGTTCCCGGTGCTGCTGATCCCGACCTACGTGATCGCCAACAAGCTGCACCTGCTGAACACCCTCTGGGCCCTGATCCTGCCGGGGGTGGTCAGCGCGTTCGGCATCTTCCTGCTGCGCCAGTTCGCCGCCGGCATCCCGAGCGACCTGATCGAGGCGGCCCGGCTCGACGGCGCGTCGGAGTTCGCGATCTTCGCCCGCATCATCGTGCCGCTGGTCCGGCCGGCCCTCGGCGCACTCGGGGTCTTCACCTTCCTCGCGTCGTGGAACGACTACCTGTGGCCGCTGGTCGCCATCAACGACCTCGACAAGAGCACCCTGCCGCTGGCCCTCAACTTCTTCAACACCGCCCACTCCACCCGCTACGACTTGGTGATGGCGGCGGCGACGATGGCGGTGGTGCCGGTCCTGATCATCTTCCTCATCTTCCAGCGCCAGATCGTCAAGGCGCTCGTCCTCGCCGGCATGAAGTAGCGCGACGGGAGGGTTCGTGGCCACGCCGCCCAAGATCGTGATCATCGGCGCCGGGAGCACCGTCTTCACCCCCGGCCTCGTCGCCGACCTGACCGCCGCCCCCGCCTTCGCCGGCGCGACCGTCGCCCTCGTCGACGTCAACCCCGACGCCGCCGAGACGATGGCCCGCTACGCGGCGCGGGTCGCCCGCGAGCGCGGCGTGCCGCTGACGGTCGAGCACGCCGCCGACCGGCGCGAGGTGCTGGCCGGGGCCGACTTCGTGACGACCACCATCGCCGTCGGCGGGGCGCGGGCCTGGGAGCAGGACGTCCGCATCCCGGAACGGCACGGGGTCTGGCAGACGGTCGGCGACAGCGTCGGGCCGGGTGGGGTCTTCCGCGCCCTGCGGCACGTGCCGGAATTGGTCGCGATCGCCCGCGACATGGAGCAGCTCTGCCCGGAGGCGTGGCTGTTCAACTACACCAACCCGCTGACCGCGCTGGTGCGCGGGGTCCAGAAGTCGAGCCCGGTCCGTTGCGTCGGGCTCTGCCACGGCATCCTCCACACCCGGCAGACGATCGCCCGCGACCTCGGCCTCGCCCCGGCCGAGCTGAGCCTGACGGCGGCGGGGGTCAACCACCTCTGCTGGGTGCTCGACCTGCGGCACGACGGCGAGGACGTCTACCCCCGGTTCCGGGAGACGCTCCAGCGGCTGGCGCAAGGCCCGGCCGGCGGCGGCGGCGACCCTTACGACGCCTTCCAGCAGGTGAGCGCCCGCCTGACCGATCTCTACGGCTTCTACCCGTCGCCGGGGGACCGCCACGTCGCCGAGTTCTTCGCCCACTTCCTGCGACCGGAGCAGGGCGTGCTGCCGTTCGGCACGCAGGCCGGGCTCGACATGACGAACCGGATCCTCGCCAGCCGCGACGAGCGCTGGGAGCGGATCCGGGCGCAGGCCGACGGCCAGGCCGACCTCGACCGGGCGCTCTTCGACGAGGCGCGGGAGGGGGAGCGGGTCGTCGCCATCATGCAGGCGATCCTGCGCGACGAGCCGCTGCTGGAACTGGCGGTCAACGTCCGCAACGACGGCCTGATCCCGAACCTGCCGCCGTGGGCGGTGGTCGAGGTGCCGGGGCTGGTCAACGGCTCCGGCGTCCACGGCGTCGCGGTCGGGCCGCTGCCGGCGGGGATCGCCGGCATCCTGCGGGCGCGGGCCGACCAGCAGGAGCTGACGGTCGACGCGGCCCTGAGCGGCGACCGGGGGCTGGCCCTGCAGGCGCTGCTAGCCGACCCGCTGGTGCCGACCGTGGAGGCGGCGGAGGCGATGCTCGACGAGGCGCTGGCCGTCCACGCCCGGCACCTGCCGCGGTTCGCGGCGTGACCATGGTCGCCACCGTGACCCTGAACGCCTCGGTCGACACCACCGGCCATCTCGCCCGCCTCGAGCGGGGGGCGATCAACCGGCTCGAGCGGAGCGAGGCGGTCGCCGGCGGCAAGGGGAACAACGTGGCCCGGGTGCTGGCGACCCTCGGGCAGCGGGTGGTCGCCAGCGGTTTCGCGGCGGGCAACGCCGGCCGCTTCATCGTCGACTCGCTGCGGGCCGAGGGGGTGGAGCCGGCCTTCCGCGAGGTGCCGGGCGAGTCGCGCACCTGCCTGACGCTGGTCGAGGCGGACGGCACGGTGACAGAGGTGCGGGAGCCGGGGCCGGCCATCGGACCGGAGGACGCGGCGGCGTTCCTGCGCGACGCGCCGCGGCTCCTCGCCGGGGCGGCGGTGGCGGTCCTCTCCGGCAGCCTGCCGCCGGGGCTGCCGCCCGGCTACTACGCCGACCTGATCGGGGCGCTGCGCGGGGCCGGGATCGCCACCGTGCTCGACAGCAGCGGCGAGGCGCTGCGACGGGGGGTCGCGGCCGGGCCCGGCACCCTGAAGCCGAACAGCGACGAACTGGCCGACCTGCTCGGCGGCCCGGTCGAGACCGGCGGGGAGGTCGCCGCGGCCCGCCGCCTCGCCGCGGCGCTGCCGGCGGGGACG